>NZ_LFDT01000003.1:0-165430 GCF_001037925.1 Vogesella sp. EB
CGCCACCCGCGGCCGCCACGGCGCAGCGGGCTGCAGACGGAAGACGACGCCGGCCCGGCGGCCGTCAGCCCGCCCGTCGCCGACAGTCCGGCCACCAACCAGGCCAGCGCGCCGGCCGTGCCGCCACTGGTCGAGCTGCCGCTGGCGGTGCCGCGCTACATCCGCAAGCCGGCGCCAGCGACTGCCGCACAGCACGACAAGCTGCCGGTGATCGGCCTGGCCGAAGTGCAGCGCAACCTGCAGAGCGACGTGCAGCGGCGGCAAAAGCTGGCCGCCAGCGAACGCCGCCAGCGCCGCCTGCAGCAGCAGGACGAGGACAGCGCGCTGCCGCTGATCGACCCCGACGAGGTGCGCGCCAGCCTGCAGCAGCTGCACGGCAGGCGCGACGCGGCCCCGCCGCCGCCGAAACCGGTGGTGGTGCTGCAGCCGACGCCGGTGATGCGCAAGCCCTCGCTGGCCAGCCGCCCGGACGAACAGACGCGGCAGCGCAATGCCGAGGCACTGTTCGGCGCCGGCTCGCGCTTTGCCAGCACCGGCACCGCGCCGGCCACGCCATCGTCCGCGCCAGGCATCACGCCCGCTGGCCGTGTCGCCAGCCCGCCGGCCGCGGCGCCCAACCCGGTCGCCAGCACGATGCTGAACCATCCCGTGATGCCTACCGCCGTCGCGTCAGCGCCAGCTACCGGCACACCGCCGGCCGGCGACGACACGATCACCGACGCCGCCGCGCACCACCGCGCGCTGGCGGAGGTGGCGCCACCGGCCACCGCTGACCATGTGGTCGCCGTTCCGGCATCGCTCACAGCGGTACCGGCGCCGGTCGCTGTAGCGCTGGCGGCGCCGGTTGCCGCCGTTACGACAGCGTTCGCCGCCGCGCCGGCTGAGGACGCCCTGACGGGCGACAGCGACAGTGACAGCGCGCCATTGTCGCCGCTCACCGCCTGGCCCGCAGCGGCCACCGCCTTGCTTTCCGCCGATCACGGCGACGTGGCGGTTGCTGACCGCCACGAGTCGGACTGGCCGCAGCCGGCTGTGGCCATCGAGTCGGCGCTGTCATCGGCCGCGCACGATACCGGCGCCGCGCCGCAGGAGCCGGCGGCGGCAGAAACTGGCGCGCCGGTCAGCCACATGGCCGCGTGGATGCCGAATCCGACCGGCGCCAGCACGGCGCCGGAGCACATGGACGAACGGGCCTTCGCTGTGCTCTGCCCGGCAGCAGACACGGACGCGGAAGCTGACACGGATACGGATACAGATGCGGCGACCGTTGTTGCCGGCCCGTACACCTGCGCGGCCACGGCGCACGCTGCCGCCGTGGCGGACACCGCCGCCGCGGAGGATGCGCAAGAGGTGGAAGATGCGGAGACTGCGGCTAGCGTAGCCAGCGCCGACATCGTCTGGCATCTGCTGGCCGATGACGAGCTGGCGACAGAACCGATTGCCGAGGACACCGCCGCTGCCGGCCTGGTGTGGCAGCTGATCGACGAACCGGCGCCTGCGGCCAACCTTGCCGCCGCGCCGCTGCCCGACACCGCCACAATGTTGGCCGCAGCACCCGCCACCGTTCCCTCAGCGCCCAAGCCGCACAGCGTGCCGGTGGTGTACGGCGACGCCTGCCTGCCGTCGCTGGACCTGCTGCGGCCGCCGGAAAGCGACAAGGCGGTGCAGAGCGAGGATTACCTGATCGAGCGCGGCATCCTGATCGAGGAAAAGTGCGCCGAGTTCAAGGTGAAAGTGGCGGTGGTGGACGCCTACGCCGGGCCGGTGATCACCCGCTACGAGGTGGAACCGGCGGTCGGTGTGCGCGGCAGCCAGGTGGTGAACCTGGCCAAGGACCTGTCGCGCGCGCTGGGCGTGGCCTCCATCCGCGTGGTGGAAACCATTCCCGGCAAGACCTGCATGGGGCTGGAGCTGCCCAACCCGAAACGGCAGATGATCCGGCTGTCGGAGATCTTCGGCGCCGAGGTGTTCCAGCACTCCGCGTCCAAGCTGACGCTGGCGCTGGGGCAGGACATCAGCGGCGCGCCGGTGGTGATGGATCTGGCCAAGGCGCCGCACCTGCTGGTGGCCGGCACCACCGGCTCCGGCAAGTCGGTGGGCGTCAACGCGATGATCCTGTCCATGCTGTACAAGGCCACGCCGGACGAGGTGCGCTTCATCATGATCGACCCCAAGATGCTGGAACTGTCGGTGTACAACGACATCCCGCACCTGTTGGCGCCGGTGGTCACCGACATGAAGCTGGCCGCCAACGCCTTGAACTGGTGTGTCGGCGAGATGGAAAAACGCTACCGGCTGATGAGCCACCTCGGCGTGCGCAATCTGGCCGGCTACAACGACAAGGTGCGCGCCGCCGAGGCTCGCGGCCAACGTTTGAGCAACCCGTTCAGCCTGACCCCGGAAACGCCGGAGCCGCTGGCCACGCTGCCCTTCATCGTGGTGGTGGTGGACGAGTTTGCCGACCTGATGATGGTGGCCGGCAAGAAGATCGAGGAGCTGATCGCGCGCCTGGCGCAAAAGGCGCGTGCCGCCGGCATCCATCTGATCCTCGCCACACAGCGGCCGTCGGTGGACGTGATTACCGGCCTGATCAAGGCCAACATCCCGACCCGCATCGCCTTCCAGGTCTCCAGCAAGATCGACAGCCGGACGATTCTGGATCAAATGGGCGCCGAAAGCCTGCTGGGCCAGGGTGACATGCTGTACCTGCCGCCGGGCACCGGCTACCCGCAGCGCGTGCACGGCGCCTTCGTCACCGACGAGGAGGTGCACGCCATCGTCGAGGACCTGAAGCAGTGGGGCGAGCCGGACTACGTGGAAGGGCTGCTCACCGGCGAATCGGTGGCCGACGACGAACAGGCGGACGCCAAGGGCCGTGCGGCGGCCGCGAGCGAGAGCGACCCGCTGTACGACGAGGCGGTGGAGATCGTGCTGCGCACACGCAAGGCGTCGATCTCCTCGGTGCAGCGCCAGCTGCGCATCGGCTACAACCGTGCTGCCAGATTGATTGAGGACATGGAAGCCGCCGGTATCGTGTCGGCGATGGAAAGCAACGGCAACCGCACGGTGCTGGTGCCGCAGCGCGGCGACTACTGAATCGCTTTCCCGACAGCAAAACGGCAGCCCGCGGGCTGCCGTTTTTCATGGCGGGAACCGGCCGCGTGTCCTCTGCGGCCAACCTTGGTGTCGCCGGCTCAGGCCACCGTTTTCAGCTCGCTGAGCATGCGTTCCAGCCCGCCCATCACGCTGGCGTTGGCCTGTTCCATCGCCGCCAGCTCGTGCAGCGCGGCGTCGGGGTTGCCGGCGTAGAACAGTTCCAGCGCGCGGCGTGCGTGCTGGTGTACCTCGCGGTGCGGGCTTTCCAGCGCGCCGTAGCCGGGCAGGCGCGAGAAGCGCTCCTTGCCGTCGCCGGCGTAGTACCACTGGCCGAGGCGACATTGCGTCTCGTCCGGCAGCTGTTCCGGGCGTAGCGTCGAGATGCCCATGAACACCTTGTACACCTCCAGCTTCATCGCCAGCTCTTCCAGGTTGGCCAGCTCGACGCCGGACAGCTGCGCGGCGGCGGCGATGGTGGCTTCCATGTGCTGCGCCTGGTCGTACAGCCGCTGCATGCTGTGCATCGCCTGTTCGCTGTCGCCGGAGAAGCGGCTGGCGTCGTCGGCGCCCTGCTGCATGGTGTGCTTGGCGCTCTCGGTCTCGGCCTGGATCTGGCCGACCAGGCCGGCGATCTCGGTGGTGGCCTTGGCGGTGCGCTCGGCCAGCTTGCGCACCTCGTCGGCGACCACGGCAAAGCCGCGCCCGGATTCGCCGGCACGGGCGGCCTCGATCGCCGCGTTCAGCGCCAGCAGGTTGGTCTGGTCGGCGATGTCCTTGATCAGGCGCACGATGCCGCCGATCTGCTCCGCCTGCTGGTGCAGGGTGGCGACGTTGGTGGATGCCTGCTCGATGCGCTGGAACATGGTTTTCAGGTTGCCGGCGATCAGCTGGAAATCATTGCGGTTGTCGTCGGCCTGCGCCGCCATCGCGTGGGCGGCGTCCTTTTCCTGGCCGAGGCTGCCGGCCAGCCCCTGGAACGAGTGCTGCACCCCGCCCAGCGAGTTGCCGAAGCTGCCGATATTGGCGAACACCCCCTGCAGCATCGCGCGTTCGCGCGTCAGCGTGTCCAGCTGCGTGCGCTGGCTGGCGTGCTCGCCCTCCAGCGCGGCGAGGCGGGCCTGCAGCTGCCGGTTTTCCTGTTGCAGTGCGGTGTTGTCGCTTTGGGCTTGCTGCAGGGCAGCGCGGGTGTGGCGGAAGAACATGCGGATTTCCCCTCGGGTGGTGGTTGTCGCATCTTACGCGGCGGCGGGCGGCAGGCAAAACGGGCAGATCAAGTTTCCGGCGATGACGGCTGCAGCCAGCACTCGCTGTGGCGGGCAAAAGCCAGCGTCGGCGTGGCGTGCCAGTCGGCGGCGCGTTGCAGCGCGCGCAGCAGGTCGTCGCGCAGGCGCTGCGTCGGGCGCACGCCGGCCTCCAGATACAGCGCCTTGACCTCGAACACCCCTTGCGCGCGGTGCGCCTTGGCGTCCAGCCGTCCGACCAGCCGGCCGCGGCTGAGCACGGGCAACACGAAGTAGCCGAACTGGCGCTTGGCGGCCGGGGTGTAGCACTCGATGCGGTAGTCGAAGCCGAACAGTTCGCTCGCGCGCTTGCGGTCCCACACCACCGGGTCGAACGGCGACAGCAGCGTGGTGGCGGTGGCGCGCAGGCTGTCGTCCAGCGCCGCCTCGCGCAGGCTGTGGTGCACGAACACCTGGTGCGGCCAACCTTCGATGCGCGCCGGCAACAGTTCGCCCTCGTCGGCCAGCTGGTGCAGCAGCGCATCGTACTTGCCGCGCCTGAGGCGGTAGTAGTCGGCGACCCAGCCGCTCTTGACGATGCCCAGCGCGCGGCAGCTGGCGCGCACCATGTCGCGTTGCGCCGTCTCCGGCGTCGGCAGGTCGCGCGCGTCGTCCCAGCCGGGCAGCACCCGCTCGGCCAGATCATAGACGCGCTGGAAATTCTGTCGCTCGCGCACCATCAGCCGGCCGCTGCAGAACAGCACTTCCAGATGGCGCTTTTCCGGTTTCCAGTCCCACCAGCCGTTGCCCTTGCCGCCCTGGCGCTCGAAGTCGCGCGAGCGCACCGGGCCGTGGCCGCGGATGTGCTCGACCAGTGCGTCGATCTCGGCGTAGTGCTTGTTCATCCATTCCACCGAGAATTTCCAGCCCATCGCCGCCGGGTCCAGCATGCGGTGGCGCAGCAGGCGGTAGTCCTCGCTGGGCACGAAGCAGGCCTCGTGCGCCCAGTATTCGAACAGCGCGCCCTCGGCCAGCAGCGCGTCCAGCCACGCCGGGTCGTAGTGGCCAAGGCGGCTGAACAGCACCAGGTAGGGGCTGCGCGCCACCACGCTGATGGTGTCGATCTGCAGCAGCGCCATGCGGCGGATGGCGGCCAGCACGTCGGCCTTGCTGGCCTTGCGTCGCGGCGGGGTCAGCAGGCCCTGCGCGTGCAGGTGCAGCGCGCGGGCGTGATCCGGGGTCAGGTGCAGGTGGCTCATGCGGGTGGCCGTGGCGTCAGGATAAGCCGCCAGCATAGCGCGTCCGCCGCGGGGCGGGGAAGGGGCACGGTGGTCCAGCCAACGCCGGTGGCCGGCATCAAAAAAGGTTGGCCGCAGTGCTGCGGCCAACCTTGTGTGGCGGTGCGCTGGTTCAGATCGTGAACCGGTGCTCAGTCGTCGCCGTGCACCATGCTGCGTCCCAGCGGGCTGGGCTGATTGCGCTGGCGTGCCAGCTCGATCTGCTTCTGCCGTTCGCGCGCCTTGGCGCGGGTTTTTTCGCTCAGCGTGTCCCAGCAGTGCGGGCAGCTGATGCCGGGGCTGTAGTGTTCGGAGGCGCGCTCGGCGGCCGATACCGGCTGGCGGCAGGCGTGGCACAGCTCGTACTCGCCTTCCGTCAGGTCGTGGCGCACGGTGACGCGGTTGTCGAACACGAAGCAGTCGCCCTGCCACAGGCTCTGTTCCGCCGGCACCTGTTCCAGGTATTTCAGGATGCCGCCCTGCAGGTGGTACACCTCTTCGAAGCCCTCGTTCAGCATGTAGCTGGAGGCTTTCTCGCAGCGGATGCCGCCGGTGCAGAACATCGCCACCTTCTTGTGTACCGCCGGGTCGAAGTGCTGTTTCACGTACTCGGGGAATTCGCGGAAGCTGGCGGTTTTCGGGTCGATCGCGCGCTGGAAGCTGCCGATGGCGACCTCGTAGTCGTTGCGGGTGTCGATGACCAGCACTTCCGGATCGCTGATGAGGGCGTTCCAGTCCTGCGGCTGGACATAGGTGCCGACGGTCTTGTTGGGGTCGACGCCGGGCACGCCCAGGGTGACGATTTCCTTTTTCAGCTTGACCTTGGTGCGGTAGAACGGCTGCTCGTCGCAGTACGATTCCTTGTGCTCCAGCGCCGTCATGCGCGGGTCGCTTTTCAGCCAGGCCAGCAGCGCGTCGATGCCTTCGCGGCTACCGGCCACGGTGCCGTTGATGCCTTCTTCGGCCAGCAGCAGCGTGCCCTTGACGTCATTGGCCAGCATGGCCTGGTGTAGCGGTTCGCGCAGCGCGACGTAGTCGGTCAGGGTGACAAACTGGTACAGCGCGGCGACGACGATGGGGTGGTGGGTGTGCATCGGTGGTCTCCAGGTGGTCGCCCGCGTAAAGGGCGGACCGGGGCGCGCCGGAATTGGCGCAACCGTGCAGTTTACCCGAGGCCGGCGCGGCGGCCAACGCGGGGGCGGCCGGTTGCCGGACCGGGTGGCGTCAGCGCGCGATGCGGTTGCGGCCGTCGCGCTTGGCCTGGTACAGCAGCGCGTCGACGCGGCCGAGCAGTGCGTCGATGGCATCGTGGCGCCCGGCGAACTCGGTGACGCCGATGCTGACCGAGGTGTACAGCTCGCCCTTGGCGGTGGTCACCGGCTGCATGCCGATCAGCTGGCAGATGCGCTGCAGCGGCACCATCGCGTCGTCGGCGCCGGCGTCCGGGAAGAGGATCATGAATTCCTCGCCGCCCCAGCGGTAGACGCGGTCGATGACGCGCACGCTGTCCTGCATCAGCACCGCGACGGCGCGCAGCACCTCGTCGCCGGTCTGGTGGCCGTAGCTGTCGTTGATGCGCTTGAAGTGGTCGATGTCCAGCAGCGCCAGCGCAAAGCGGCGGCCGCGGCGGGTGGCGCGCTCCTGTTCTTCCTGCAGCCGGATGTAGAAGGCGTGGCGGTTGCCAAGGCCGGTCAGGCTGTCGCTGTAGGCCATGGTTTCCAGCTGCTTCTGCACCTCGCGCAGCGCGCGGGTGCGCTCGGCGACGCGCTGTTCCAGCGTGTGGTTGACGTCGTCCAGCTGCTGGATCACCAGCCCGATACAGTGCGGCGCCAGCCCCACCGACAGGATCATCAGCGACAGCGCGACGTAGCTCAGGCTGTGTTCGTAGGCCAGCTGCGGCCCCAGCTCGCTCAGCAACAGCAACAGGCTGGCGAGGGTGAGCAGCGCCACCGCGATGCTGGAGCCGACGATGCGGTAGCGGATGGCGACATAGATCAGCGTCAGCCCCAGCAGCCAGATCAGCCACGGGTGCACGCCCTGCGCCAGCAGCAGCGGCAGCGCCACCAGCGCCGCGATTTTCAGCGTCAGACCGGCCAGCCGTGGCCACGGCACCTCGCGCAGCACCAGGTACAGCGGGGTGACCACGAACAGGCCGAGGCAGTCGCCGGAGGTCATCATCGCCAGCCCAGCCAGATGGCCCTGCGCCGTGGCCGGCGCGCCGAGCGCGTGGTTGATCAGGTACATCGCCCAGGTGGTCAGCAGCGGCGGCAGCAGGCACACGCGCCAGAAGAAGCGTTGCAGGCCGGCGACGTCGTGCAACAGGCGCCGCGGCGCACCGCAGCCGCGCCACGCCAGCCAGCTTTGCAGGCTGTCGAACGGCGCCAGCAGCAGTCCGGCCAGCAGCGCGGTGCCCCAGCTGCCGCCGAAGTACAGCCAGCCGCCAGCATTGGCGATGGCGCTGGACAGCAGCACCAGTGGCAGGCCGCGCCGGCCGGCCAGCAGCAGCATGATCAGGCCGATGCCGGACGGCAGCCATACCACGGTGAGCGAGGATGGCGGTTTCGCCGCCAGCCACATGCCCAGCCAGGCCAGGCTCACGTAGAGCGGGACCAGCAACAGTGCGTGGTGATAGCGTGGAGTGGTGGTCATGGCAGGCCCGGGCAGGGATGGCGGCTGGTTGCGGCAGGCGGTCGCTGCCGCCTGCTGTTGCAACAATTATCAGCCGATAACCCTGCGCCGACCAAGGGCTAAATTTGATCCGCATCAGCCGGACGCCAACTGGCGTTGCGGCGGCGGCCAAGGTTGGCCGCAAAAAAAACGGCGACCGCACGGTCGCCGTTTTTCATGCGCGATGTCTCGGACTCAGGCGGTGAGCTGCAGCAGCTCGGCAAACGCCTTTTCGAACAGCGCGAGACCGTCACGCTGCAGCTGCTCGCCGACGGCGTCGAAGTCGATGCCGGCGGCCTGCGCCGCGGCCAGTACCGCCAGTGCCGCGTCGCCGTCAGCGGCCAGCGTGGCGGCGGCGTGGCCGTGGTCGCGGAACAGCGCCAGCGTGGCGTCCGGCACGGTGTTGACGGTGTCGGCGCCGATCAGGCTCTCCACGTACAGCACGTCGGAGTAGGCCTGGTTCTTGGTGCCGGTGGACGCCCACAGCAGGAACTGCGGCCGTGCGCCGGCGGCGTGCAGCGCGGCGAATTCGGTACCGTGGAAACGCTGCAGGTAGCGCCGGTAGGCGGCCTTGGCCAGCGCGATCGCCGCCTTGCCCTGCAGCGGCGCCGGCAATTGCGCATCCAGCAGGCTGTCGACGCGCGACAGGAAGAAGCTGGCCACTGCCTTGACGTGGCGCAGCGGCTGGCCGGCCGCGTGGCGGGTGCTGAGGCCGGCGATATAGGCGTCCCACACCGCCTCGACCTGTTTCAGCGAGAACAGCAGCGTGATGTTGACGTTGATGCCCTCGGCGGTCAGCTGGCGGAAGGCGGCGATGCCTGGCGCCGTGGCCGGGATCTTGATCATCGCGTTGGGGCGGTCGATGGCTACCCACAGCCGGCGCGCGGCGGCGAGGGTGCCGGCTTCGTCGTGCGCCAGCGCCGGCGACACTTCCAGCGACACGTAGCCGTCGTCGCCGGCGGTGGCCTGGTATTGCGGCAGGGTGAGGTCGCAGGCGGCCCGGATGTCGGCGATGACCAGCGTTTCGTAGCGCTGTTCGGCGCTCAGCGTGGTGTCGCTTTTCAGCTGCGCCAGCTCGTCGCGGTAGCGCGGGTCGGTGCTGATCGCCTTGTGGAAGATGGCCGGATTGGAGGTGACGCCGGCGATGCCGTCGTCGGCCAGCAAGCGGGCCAGTTCGCCGCTGGCGATCAGTTCGCGCGACAGGTTGTCCAGCCAGAGACGCTGGCCGAAGGGGCGGATGGCTTGTAGACGATTCATGGTGCGGGTCCCGGTATTGGTTTCATTTTTGGCACCCCATCGTAGCGTGCGCCCGCGCTGAAGCAAAGAGACTACAGCGCGGCGGCTTCAGCTCGCCGCCAGTACATCGGCGACTACGTGCCGCGCGGCGGCCGGACGGCACGGTCGCCGCCGGTGGCTCATTCGCGGGCGGCCAGCTGTTCGGCGTTGAAGATCACGCTGAAGCAGCTGCCCTTGTCCGGCTCGCTGTGCACTTCCAGCCGTGCCTGGTGGCGCGCCAGCACGTGCTTGACGATGGCGAGGCCGAGGCCGGTGCCGCCGTTGCCGCGCGAGCGGCCGCGGTCGACGCGGTAGAAGCGCTCGGTCAGCCGCGGCAGGTGTTCGCGCGGGATGCCGATGCCGGTATCGCTGACGCTGAACACGGCGCGGCCCTCGTCCTGTTCCTGCCAGGCGAGGGCGATGCTGCCGCCTTCCGGGGTATAGCGCACCGCGTTGGACACCAGGTTGCCGAACGCCGAGTGCAGCTCCTGCACGTTGCCGCGCAGCCAGCGGCGGCAGCGGTTGTCCAGCGTGATCTGATGGCGGCCCTGCGACAGGCCTTCGGCTTCCACCATCAGCGTGTCCAGCAGCTGGTCCATGTTCACGGTTTCCTGCTGCATGCTGCGCGGGCTGTTCTCGATGCGCGACAGCGTCAGCAGGTCCTCGACCAGGCTCTGCATCCGCCGCGACTGTTCCAGCATCAGCGCCAGGAACTGGCGCAGGGTGGCGTCGTCGACCTCCGGCATGTCGGACAGCGTTTCCAGGAAGCCACCGACCACGGTCAGCGGCGTGCGCAGCTCGTGCGACACGTTGGCGACGAAGTCGCGGTGCACGGTCTGCACCCGCTCCAGCTGGGTGATGTCGCGCGACAGCAGCAGCTTGCGGGTGATGTCGAACGGCACCAGCTGGATGGACAGCACGCGCTCGTCCGGGGTCGGGCTGTGCAGGATCAGCGGCTGGCTGTAGCTCTGCGCCGCCATATAGGTGTGGAACGACGGCTGGCGCACCAGGTTGAGGATCTGGTTGCCGACATCGGCCTTCGGGTCCAGCCCGAAGTGTTCGACGCCGACCGGGTTGACCCACTCGATGCGGTCGTACTCGTCGAGCACCACCACGCCGTCCGGCATCGCCTCGCCGGCGTTGATGAAGCGGTCGAGGATGCTGGCCAGCTTGCGCTTGCTCTGTTTCTGCTTGCGTGCCTGGCGGTACAGCGCCATGAACGCGTTGTGCCAGATGCCGTAGCCTTCCGGAATGCGGCCGGGGGCAGGCCGCTCCAGCCAGCGCAGCAGCAGGCCGATATGGTGCAGGTGGAAGCCCAGCCACAGCAGCAGCTGGCCGCACAGTACCAGCAGCCCGATCTCCGGGCCGTAGATCAGCGAAAAGCCGAAAGCGATGCTGCTGATGGCGAACAGCCAGCCCAGCGAACGCCGCGCAAAGTCAGTCAATGGTCTACCCCTGTGCCGAGAAACGGTAGCCGGTGCCGCGCACGGTCTGGATCAGCGCGTCATGGCCGGTGGCCTCCAGCGCACTGCGCAGGCGGCGGATGTGCACGTCGACGGTGCGCTCCTCGACGAAGATGTGGTCGCCCCACACCTGGTCCAAGAGCTGGGTGCGCGAGTGCACGCGTTCGGCGTGGGTCATGAAGAAGTGCAGCAGGCGGAATTCGGTGGGGCCGAGGTCGATGGTGTCGCCGTTGCCCTGTACGCGGTGGGTGGCCGGATCCAGGCGCAGGCCCTTCACCTCGACCGCGTCGTCGGTCATCTGCGGCGCGCGGCGGCGCAGCACCGCCTTGATGCGCGCCAGCATCTCGCGCGGAGAGAACGGCTTGGTGATGTAGTCGTCGGCGCCGGCTTCCAGCCCCTGCACCTTGTCCTGCTCTTCGGAGCGGGCGGTGAGCATGATGATCGGGATCTGGCGCGTGCGCTCATCGCCGCGCAGCTTGCGCGCGATCTCGACGCCGGAGGCTCCGGGCAGCATCCAGTCCAGCAGGATCAGGTCCGGCAAGGCATTCTTCACCAGCATCAGCGCCGCTTCGGCGGTACTGGCGCGCAGCACGTGATGGCCGGCCTGGGTCAGGTTGAAGGCAATCAGTTCCTGGATCGCGGGCTCATCTTCGACAAGCAGGATATTGGCAGCCATGTGGGCATCCTCCCATTGGAAATTATGGCAAGGATAGAAACAGGGCGTTACAGAAATATGACGCTTCATGCTTCCGTCCGCTTCATGCCAACGAAATGGCAGGATATGCCGCTGCTGGCCGGAGAAGCCGCGCGATTATGTCACGAATCGACCGCGGCACCGGTAGTGCTTTAATTTGTTTGTAATTAAGTTTTGTACAAAAATTAATTGTCACGTAGAATGCCGCCTCTCGCGTCGTGCCGTGATGCGCCCAGTCCGATTGTCTGTCACCGAAAGATATTCTTGCTTTATCCGTTATTTTGCAGTCTTCTCCAGCGATCTGGACGCTCCCGCGACATCCTGCCACCCAACTTTTGAAGGGAAAGCATGGACAACGTTATCTCCTCCCGTTCCACCACGCTGGCTTGGCCAGTATTCATTCCCAGCCTGCTGCTGATCGGCAGTCTGCTGGCTTGGGCGGTACTGCTGCCGAGCAGTGCCGAGCACACCTTTTTATTGGCGCAGCAGTGGGTGATCCGTCACTTCGGCTGGTTCTATATTCTGGCGGTGGCGATCTTCCTGCTGCTGTTGCTGGCCATTGCGGTCAGTCGCTACGGCGATATCCGGCTGGGGCCAGATGAATCGCGGCCGGAATTCTCGTTTACCTCGTGGCTGGCGATGCTGTTCGCGGCCGGCATGGGGATCGGCCTGATGTACTTTGGGGTCGGCGAGCCGATGCTGCACTTCCTCAATCCGCCCACCGCCGCGGCGACGCCTGCGGTGGCAGGGCAGGTGGCGATGCTGACCACCTTCCAGCACTGGGGGTTGCACGCGTGGGCGATTTACGGCGTAGTCGGTCTGGTGCTGGCCTATTTTGGTTTCCGTTACCAGCTGCCTCTGACAGTGCGTTCCGGCCTGTATCCGCTGCTGGGTGAGCGCATCAACGGCCCGCTCGGCCATGCGGTGGACGTGTTTGCGCTGGTGGGTACCGTCTTCGGTATCGCCACCACCCTGGGCTACGGTGTGCTGCAGATCAGCGCCGGGCTTGCCACGCTGACCGGACAGGACACCTCGGCGCTGACATTCCAGCTGGGTCTGATCGCGGTGGTGATGCTGTTGGCCGGGCTATCGGTGGCTTCCGGGCTGGACAAGGGGGTGCGCCGTCTGAGCGAACTGAACCTGACGCTGGCCGGACTGCTATTGCTGTTCGTGCTGGTGACCGGGCCGACGCTGTACCTGCTTAACGCCTTCAGCGAAAACATCGGCCAGTACCTGTCCAGCGTGGTGTCGTTGACCTTCCGCACCTTCAGCTACAGCGACAGCGACATGCAAGGCTGGTTTGGCGGCTGGACGCTGCTGTACTGGGCATGGTGGATTTCGTGGTCGCCGTTTGTCGGCATGTTCATTGCCCGTATTTCGCGCGGGCGCACCATCCGCGAATTCATCATCGGCGTGCTGCTGGTGCCGTCGCTGTTCAACCTGTTGTGGATGACGGTGTTCGGCAACAGCGCGATCTGGCTGGACAGCCATGTCGCTGCCGGTGCGCTGGGCGCCAGCGCCGGCAATGTCGACGCATTACTGTTCCGTTTCTTTGATTACCTGCCGTACCCGCAGCTGACGTCCGGCGTGGCGGTGCTGCTGGTGGCGGTGTTCTTTGTGACTTCAGCCGATTCCGGGGCGCTGGTACTCAATGCCATCGCCAGCCGTGGTGCGGCGCAGTCGCCGCTGTGGCAGCGCTGTTTCTGGGCGGCGCTGCTGGGGCTGACGGCTGCGGTACTGCTTGCCGCTGGCGGGCTGAAGGCCTTGCAGGCGATGACGCTGATCAGTGCGCTGCCGTTTGCCGCCATCATGCTGTTGCTGTGCTACGGGCTGCTGCGCGGTTTGCGTGCCGACCGTCATCACGCCACACAAGCACTGGCACCGGCAACGTCGTTCTGGAGTGGCCACCACTGGCGACAGCGCCTGGCGGTGATGCTGAACCAGCCGCAGGCGGCCGAGGTGCAGCAGTTTATCGATGACACGGTGCAGCCGGCACTGCAGGCGGTGGCGGCGGAAATGGCCACCCGCGGCGTGACTGCAGAGGTCACGCGCGATGCCGTCAGCGGGACCGTGCAGCTGAGTATCCCGCAGCCGTCACTCCGCGACTTCGTCTACGGCGTGCGCTGTGTGGAGCAGGCGACACCGGCCTTTGTCCTGCGCGATGTGGCGCTGCCAGCCGGACAGCGTTTGTACAGCTATCAACCGATGACATTTTTTGTGGATGGTCGCGAGGGTTACAGCATCGAATACCTGCAGCAGCAGGAGGTGATTGCCGACGTGCTGAAACAGTACCAGCGTTATCTGGTGTTACTGCATGACGAGCAGGCGCGTCTGCTCAGTGCGGCACCGGCGCACGGCTGAGGCAGCAAAAAGGTTGGCCGCAAGCATGCTTGCGGCCAACCTTTTATCGGGTGGCAATCGATCGGCGATTCAGTGGTTTACCACCACCAGAACAGCCAGCCCCAGGCGCTGTCGATCCACAGCAGCGCGGCGCAGAACGGCAGCAGCGCCAGCGCCTGCCGCAGGCGGCTGCGCTGCCAGCTGGCGCCGATGCGCGCCGCCAGCCACAGCGACCAGCCATTGGCGCCCAGCAACAGCAGCAGCCGCGCGTCGTTGACCCACGGCCACATGATGTGCTCGCTGCGCAGCAGGCTGAGGGTGACGGTGGTGAGGCCGAGGAACACGCCGCAGCCGGCCAGCGGGATCAGCGCCTGCACCAGGTGGTGGAAGCGCTGCCGTTGCCAGCCGTGGCAGGCGACCGCCGCCGCCAGCAGCAGGCTGCACAGCCCGCCCAGCGCGATGGCGGTGGCGGCGATGTAGGCCAGCAGCAGGCCGCCATCCAGCCAGCTGAACACGTCGTTGCGCAGCGGGTAGTTGGTCAGCAGCCACCACGGCGCGTCGGCGTCCAGCGGCCACAGCAGGTCGCGCTCGATCAGCCACTCTGCCAGCGCGGTGCGCAGGGTGACGAACCACGGGCTGGCGCTCCAGTGGAAGGCGCCGATGGCGACGCCGAGCAGGCCGAACAGGATCAGCGCGCTCTGCCAGCCGTCGGCGTCGCGCGCGCCGAGGCGCACCACCTCGTCGGCCGGCGAGCGGGCGCTGAGCGTCACCGCGTCGCGGTGGCCGCTGCAGCGGCCGCACATGTGACAGCCGCTGGCACCTTCCATCTGCCGGACCGGCAGCAGCGGCGCACAGTCCACCGCCTTGATCGGCAGCACGCGCTTGTGCGCCAGTGACGCCTGCCACGCCTCTTCGCTGACGCGGAAATGCAGCGGCGCCAGCTTGGCCAGCAGCGCGAACACGCCGTTGACCGGGCACAGGTAGCGGCACCAGGCGCGCTTGCCGCGGGTGTAGTAGTAGCCGACCCACACCGCGGCGACGGTGGAGCCGCCCAGCACCAGCAGTACCGCCTGCGGATACTGGTAGACGCTGACCATCTGCCCGTACACCGTGGTCAGCACGAAGGCGGTGAACGGCCAGCCCGGCCAGCGTAGCCAGCGCGGAATCGGCCGTGCCTTGCCGTGCCGTGCCGCCCATTCCGACAGCGCACCCTCCGGGCACAGCACGCCGCACCACAGCCGGCCGAACAGCACCATCGACAGCAGCACGAACGGCCACCAGATGCCCCAGAACGCAAACTGCGCGATCAGGGTGACGTGGTCCCACAGGTGCGCGGTTTCGTCCGGCAGCGGCGTCAGCACCGGCAGCACGATCAGCAGCAGGTACACCGCCACCACCAGCCACTGCAGGCGGCGGATCAGCGGCGCGTGCCGCTGCAGGCCATCGCCGACCCGCGCCAGCCACGGTCGCGTGGCGGTTGCCGTGCTGCAATCGTGCAGTTTCATGCGGCCAACCTTGTCGCCACGCGGCGGCTGCGCCAGCGCATCAGCGCCAGCACCGCCAGCCAGTAGCCGGCGTAGGCCAGCAGCGTCATCAGTGCCGGGTGGGCACGGTAGCCGGTCAGCGCCGACACCACGCCGCCGCTGGCGCTCATGTCGTCCAGCAGTGCCGAGCTGTCCCACAGCGGATCGACCAGTGCCGGCAGGATGTCCAGCGAGATCAGCTTGTCGATGCCGCTGGTGAACAGTGCCGCCGCCAGCAACAGCAGCATGATTTCGGTGGCGCGAAAGAACAGTCGCCACGACAGGTAGCGCCCACCCAGCTGCAGCAGCCAGAACGACAGCAGCGCCAACAGGAAGCCGGCGACCCCGGCCAGCAGCAGCGGCCACAGCGCGGCGCCCTCGCTGCCGGACAGCGTGCCGTACAGGAAGACCACGGTTTCGCTGCCCTCGCGGCCGACCGCCAGCGCCACCAGCAGCAGGATGCCCCAGCCGTTATTGCGCGCGCGGCTGGCGGCAAGGCCGGCCTCCAGCTCGCGTTTCAGGCTGCGGCCGTGCTCGCGCATCCACAACACCATGTGCACGATCAGCGCCGCGGCGCTGAACACCATCGCCGCCTGGAACAGCTCCTGGTAGCGGCCGAACACCTCGCTGGCGGCAAACAGCCCCAGCGCCAGCAGCGCCGCCAGCAGCAGCCCGGCCAGCACCCCGCCCCACAGCCAGCGCTTGCCGCCGGCGGCCGGGTTTTGCGACAGCCACGCGTGCAGGATGCCGATCACCAGCATCGCTTCGACACTCTCGCGCCAGACGATAAACAACACCTGTTCCATCGCGCCCGCTCCTTACTTCACGACCAGCACGCCCTGTGCCGTCGCCATGTGGAATTCGTCGAAAAACTTGTACTCGCCGGCGCTGAGCGGGTTGAACACCACGAAACTCTGCGCGCCGGGGGCCAGCACCTTTTCCTTGCGCAGCTGCAGGCTTTCGAACTCCACCGGCGTCTTGCCGCGATTGAAAATCTCGATCTTGAAGCGCTTGCCGGCCGGTACCACCAGCCGTGCCGGCTTCAGCTGGCCGTCGTTCAGTTCCAGCCGGAACACCGGCAATTCCTCGGCGTGGGCGGTGCCGGCCAGCAGCAGGGCCAGCAGTGGCAGGATATGGCGTGCACGCATGGGGGACTCCTGTGGGGGTGGGCTGCGGCCGGGGTACGGCCGCAGCGGATGCGGCTTAGTAGCCGCCCTTCTTGCCGATGCCGGCGTAGGTGAATTCGTAGTTCAGCTCGATCGGCTGGAACCACGGCGCGACGCCGGTTTCCTTGTCGACATGACGGCCGAAGTGGGCGTGCGGGTTCATGCTCGGCGGCAGGATGGTGTACTTCAGCTTGTACTTGCCCGGGCCTTGCAGCTTGATGTTGTCGCCGTAGTGCGGGCCGTCGGAGGCCACCATCGGCATGAAGTCGCCGCTGATGCTGTCCTTGCCGCCGACCTTGCTGATCTCGTACTTGATCAGCAGGTACGGCACCCAGTCACCCTCGGCCAGGCCGTTCTTGTTGCTGGCGGTGGCGTGGATGTCGGCTTCGAGGTGGATGTCGGACTGTTCCGCCTTGCGCATCATGCCGTCCGGTTCCATTTTCACCGGCTGCAGGTAGACGGCGGCGATCTCCATGCCGCCTTTCAGCTGCGGCTTGCCGATCGGGTATTCCAGCGCCTGGGCCGACAGGCTGAGGCCAAGCAGCACGGGCAGGGCCAGCGCCGGGATCATGCTTTTTTTCATCACGGGTTCCTTTGCGGAGGGGGCGCCATTAGAGCAGCGCGAATCTTAATAAAAACTTAAATGCGAACTTTTACTGTTGCCGGCAAGCCACAGCGGCAGGCAAGGTTGGCCGCAAGCCGCAAGCCGCAAGCCGCAACGTCAGCAGCAACAGCGGCCGTGGCGGCGCGCGCGTGAGGGGCAGGCTGCGGCGACATGACTACAAAGAAGAATGCTTCGTATTGTCGTCAGCAGGCAGCGGCAGCGGATTGATCTGGATTAAGGGCTGGCGAGATAAGGCGGTGCGGTGAGGGGAAGAACGGCGATCGCACGCGGTGGCGGGTGGGGCAGGGCGGCGCGGGACGCGCGCGTGGGGCAAAAAAAAACGCCTGTCCGGTGAGGGACAGGCGACTAAGGGTCGGTTTGCGGCCAGTCGGGCCACAAACACAAAGACCAGGGACAAAGAGATCACCAGAACAGTTCAAAGATGCCAGGGACACCGACACCCTCATACGTATCCAGAAGTCGACAGCCTCGGGCGCGGACCCGCTACTGCCAACACGGGGCGAATTGTACGTGGCTTGTTGCCCCCCGATAACAGGCAATCAAAGGTTTTATTGCCGATGTTCTTTGTATACAATTTATTTTTGGCAAATTTACTTTCGAATCCAAAGCATGGACAAGTTTGATCGCAAAATCATTGCTGCACTGCATGAAAACGCCCGTCTCAGCTACGCCGAACTGGCGCGCCGCGTCAGCCTGTCGGCACCGGCTGTTGCCGAAAGAGTGGAAAAACTGGAGCGTTCCGGTGTCATTACCGGATATCGGGCAATAATCAACCCGGAAAAGCTGGGTTACCCGATCCAGTGCCTGATCGAGCTGACGGTGAAAAACCTGGAATACTACGGCGTGCTGGAGACGCTGAAGACGATGCCGGAGATCACCGAGTGCTACTCGATCACCGGCAGCAGCGGGCTGATGATCAAGGTGGCGGTCGACAATATGGCCACCCTGCAGCAGGTGATCGCGCGGCTGATGCAGTACGGCGACACCAAGACCTCAATCGTGATCGACGTGCCGGTCGGTGCGCGGATGCCGGGCTGGCGCGACGACGAGTAAGCGCCAGCGCCACGGCGGGCGAGTCGGGAACCCGGCGGCCAGAGGCCGCCGGTTGGCGTTGCCGTCAGCGCCGCAGCATCCGCCACAGGCCGAGGATGGCCAGCAGCCACCGCAGCGAGCGCCGCAGCCGGCCCTGACGCAGCAGCAACAGCGCGCTGCCGAGCAGGCCGCTGCCGGCGGAGGCGCCGAACAGGCTGACGCCCTGGCGCAGCAGGTGCGTCGGCTGGCGCCAGCGTTCGGCTTCCAGCACCAGCTGCATGCGCAGCAATTCACCCTTCAGCAGCAGCAACTGCTTGCGCTCTTCGCGTTGCGCTCGCGTCATGGCAGCTCCTTGCCGGACAGGGCCTGCCAGTCCTTGCGCAGCTCCTGCAGCGTGCTGGCGAATGCCGCCGGGGCGCGTTCCGCACGGCGCCGCAGCGCCAGCAGCAGGCCGATGCCGCTGCCGGCCAGCAGCAGTGCCAGCGCGCCCATCACCGTGGCGCGCCACGCCGCCGGCGTCACCAGCGCCACGAACAGCAGCAGCGCGATCAGCGCCGCCAGCAGCAGCAATACCGCCAGCCCCGCCAGCATGGTCTGCAGCAGCAGCCGTTCCTGTTGCTCCTGCCACTCCAGCCGCGCCAGCTCGGCACGGTTGAACAGCAGCGCGCCCAGCCCGTGCAGCAGCGAGGCGAGGCTGCCCAGGCGCGGGGTATCAGCCATCAGCGGCGCGACACCAGCAGCCCGAGCAGGAAGGCGATGGCGGCGGCGATGCCGATCGCTTTCCACGGGTGTTCATGCACGTAGTTGTCGGTGACCTTGGCCGCGGCCCTGGCTTTCGCCACCGTCGCCTTTTCCGCGTCCAGCAGCCGTTCCTTGGCCAGCTTCAGGTTGGCGCTGAGCTTGTTGCGCAGTTCCAGCGCCTTGGCGCCGCCTTCCTCGCCGGCACTGGCCAGCAGCTCCTCGGTGTGGTTGAGCACGCTGCGCACATCGGCCAGCAGTTTTTCTTTCTCGGCGTTAAGGAATTGATCTGGCATGACTACCTCCTTGGACGAACATCACGACGTGGAAAAACGTAAGCCCGGGTACCGGCCCTGGCCCTGTCGCGGCCACCCGCGTCGGGGTGCGCACGCAGGCGGGCAGATCAGTGCATTGTCATGGCCGGTACTGGATGGGCTGTGCCGACGGCAAAAGGTTCCGCAACGGCATGCTTGAGCATAGACGTAAAAAAGCCTGCCCGGTGGCGGGCAGGCAAACGGTTTATGCACGAAGAAGCAACAGAACCAAAGAGCAAGGCGTCCGTCTCCACACGGACGCCAGGGAATTATCTGGCGGCCGCCCAGGCGCGTGCGGTGTCCAGCATGCGGTTGGAGAAGCCCCACTCGTTGTCGTACCACGACAGCACCTTCACCTGGCGGCCCTCAATGACGCGGGTCAGCGAGGCGTCGAACACGCTGGACGCCGAGTTGTGCATGAAGTCGATGGACACCAGTGGCAGGGTGTTCACCGCCAGCACGCCCTTCAGCGCGCCATTGGCGGCGGCGGTGACGATCTCGTTCACCTCGGCGACGGTGGTGTCGCGGCGGGCGGTGAAGGTCAGGTCCACCAGCGACACGTTGGCGGTCGGCACGCGTACCGCGAAGCCGTCCAGCTTGCCTTTCAGCTCCGGCAGCACCAGGCCGACGGCGGCAGCGGCGCCGGTCTTGGTCGGGATCATCGACAGCGCGGCGGAACGGGCGCGGCGCAGGTCGCTGTGTTCGGTATCCAGCAGTACCTGGTCGTTGGTGTAGGAGTGCACGGTGGTCATCAGGCCGTGGGCGACGCCGATGGTGTCGTTCAGCGGCTTGACCAGTGGTGCCAGGCAGTTGGTGGTGCAGCTGGCGTTGGACACGATGCTCATCTCGCTGCGCAGGGTGTTGTCGTTGACGCCGAACACGATGGTGGCGTCGGCGTCGTCGGCCGGCGCGGAGATCAGCACCTTCTTGGCACCGGCTTGCAGGTGCAGGCCGGCCTTGTCGCGCTTGGTGAAGATGCCGGTGCATTCCAGCACGATGTCGATGCCCATCTCGCCCCACGGCAGTTCGGCCGGGTTGCGTACCGACAGCAGCTGGATCGGCTTGCCGTTGACCACCAGTTTGTCGCCGTCCAGTGCCACGGTGCCGGGGAACGGGCCGTGGATGGAATCGTACTTGGTCAGGTGGGCGTGCAGTTCCGGATTGCCCAGATCGTTGATGGCAACGATTTCAATATCCTTGTCGGCGAAGCGTTCCTGCCAGGCACGCAGTACCATGCGACCGATACGGCCATAGCCGTTAATTGCCAGTTTCAGTGCCATGATGACTCCTCTTTACTTGTGTTTGGCCGGACGCACGGTCGCGTCCCGATGCATGACATCGTTGCCGCAATGGCCGATGTACTCAACCGACTACACCACTGTAAGGGGTGGATTACCAACAACGGCGCCTGTTAACACTTCTTTACTCAATTTCGCCGCGTCAGGGCCTGATTGTGACCGGCGCCGGTCTCCGCGGCTTGCCGGCGGCGGCAAGGTTGGCCGCACCGCCCGCCCGTGCCACAATCGCAGAATCGATTCCCTGCCAAGTGATGCCTGCCATGTCCCTGCAACTGCAAGTCGTCCCGGTGACGCCATTCCAGCAAAACTGTTCCGTGATCTGGTGCGATGTCACCCGCCGTGCCGCCGTGGTCGACGCCGGTGGCGATATCGACCGCATTCTTGCTTTCGTGCGCGAGCACGACCTGACGGTGGAAAAGCTGCTGCTCACCCACGGCCACATCGACCACGCCGGCGGCGCACGCGCGCTGGCCGATGCGCTGGGCGTGGCGATCGAAGGCCCGCAGCGGGCGGAAAGCTTCTGGCTCGACCAGCTGCCCAGCCAAGGCACCATGTTCGGCTTTCCGCGTAGCGAGCCGCTGACGCCGGAGCGCTGGCTGGAAGAGGGCGACACGGTGACGGTGGGTGAGGAAGTGCTGGCGGTGCTGCACTGTCCCGGCCACACCCCGGGTCATGTGGTGTTTGTCAGTCATGCGGCCAACCTTTGCATCGTCGGCGACGTGCTGTTCCAGGGCAGCATCGGGCGCACCGACTTCCCGATGGGCAACCACCAGCAACTGATCGACGCCATCCGCGGCAAGCTGTTCGCGCTGCCGGACGACATGGTGGTAGTACCGGGGCATGGCCCCTTTACCACTATAGGAGAGGAGCGGCGCAGCAACCCCTTCGTTGCCGACCGCCGCTACGGCTGATGGCGCCGGAGTTCGAGCACGCGGTGCTGCGCGCGCTGCGAGACATCCCGCCGGGGATGGTCAGCACCTACGGCACGCTGGCGGCGCTGGCCGGCTATCCGCGCCACGCGCGCCATGTCGGCGCGCTCTTGGGGCGGCTGCCGGCGGAGCTGGCGCTGCCGTGGTTCCGTGTGGTCGGCAGCGGCGGCCGCATCGCGCGGCCGGGCAGCGAGGGCGCCGACTACCAGCGCCTGCTGCTGCAGCAGGACGGCATCGAGCTGGACAGCAAGGGCCGCGTCGACCTGTTCCGTTATGGCTGGCCGCCAGCGTATTTCCTGCGCTGAGCGCGCGCGGCAGATGGCACGGAGGCGCGCGGCCGGTACCCCGCCCCGCCAGCGCTGACCGCGCTGGCGTTTTTTATGGCGAATGGTTCGTTTGTGGCGCCGAAAAGTTGCGGTTTATGTAGCAACTATGTTAAAGACTAAGCTGTAATTTTCGTTTACGAACTTGCTGCCATGAGCCGATCACCCAGACACGACAAGATTTTGCAGCTGGTGCGCGAAAACGGCTTTATGCCGATTGAAGAGCTCGCCCGCTTGCTGGACGTTACCCCGCAGACCATCCGCCGCGACATCAACCAGCTGTGCGAGGCCAACCTGCTGCGCCGCTATCACGGTGGCGCCGCCCTCGGCAGCAGCGTGGAGAACGAGGATTACTTCGCGCGCAAGGGCAAGCTGCAGAGCGAAAAGGCGCACATCGCCGACATGATCGCGGAAAACATCCCCGACCATGCCTCGCTGTTCATGAGCATCGGCACCACCATCGAGGCGGTGGCACAGGCGCTGACCAGCACCCACAAGGGGCTGCGCGTGATCACCAACAACATCCACGTCGCCTCGATCATGTCCACCAACCCCGATTTCACGGTGATGATCACCTCCGGCGTGGTGCGGGCCTCCGACGGCGGCATCACCGGGGTGGCGACGCTGGACTTCATCAACCAGTTCAAGGTCGACTACGCGGTGATCGGGGTGTCGGGAATAGAGGCTGACGGCTCGCTGCTCGATTTCGACTACCGCGAAGTGCGCGTGGCGCAGGCGATGATGGCCAATGCCCGTCACCGCTTCCTCGCCGCCGACCACAGCAAGTTCGGCCGCAATGCGCTGGTGCGCATGGGCCACATCAGCGAATTCAACGCCATCTACACCGACGCGATGCCGCCGGAGAGCCTGAAAAAGCTGCTGGAGGAACACAGCGTGAGGATGTATCTGGCCGATCCGGTCTGACAGGTCACGCAGCACAAAACAGGGCACCCGCGGGTGCCCTGTTTTGCTGTGTGCAAGGTTGGCCGCAGGCTCAGGTCACCGCGCCGCGGCGGTGGAATTGCGGCGCATCCCAGCTACCGCTGTCGAGGATCTGCTTCAGGGTGTCGACCGCGTCCCAGATGTCGGTGTAGCCCAGATAGAGCGGGGTGATGCCGAAGCGCAGCACTTCCGGTTCGCGGTAGTCGCCGATCACGCCGGCGGCAATCAGCGCCTGCATCACGGCAAAGCCGTGCGGGTGACGGTAGCTGACGTGGCTGCCGCGCCGCGCATGATCGCGCGGGGTGATCAGCGTCAGCGGATGCTCGCCGCAGCGCTGCTCCACCAACTCGATGAACAGGTCGGTCAGCGCCAGTGACTTGCGCCGTACCGCGTCCATGTCCGCCTGCAGCGCGATGTCCAGCCCGCACTCCAGCAGCGCCAGCGACACGACCGGCTGCGTGCCGCACAGGAAGCGGTGGATGCCGCCGGCCGGCTGGTAGTCGCTGCGCATCTCGAACGGCTGCGCGTGACCCCACCAGCCGGACAGCGGCTGCCAGAAGCGGCCCTGGTGCCGCGGCGCCACCCAGATGAAGGCTGGCGCGCCGGGGCCGCCGTTCAGGTACTTGTAGGTGCAGCCGACGGCAAAGTCGGCATCGGCGGCATTCAGTGCCAGCGGCACCGCGCCGGCGGCGTGCGCCAGATCCCAGATCGTCAGCGCGCCGTGGCGGTGGGCGAGTTCGTTGGTCGCCGCCATGTCGTACATGGCACCGGTGCGGTAGTTCACGTGCGACAACAGCAGTACCGCGACATCGTCGTCCAGCGCCGCTTCCAGCGGCAGCGCCTCGTCGGTCAGGCGCAGCTCGTAGCCCTGCTGCAGCAGGTCGATCAGGCCCTGGATCATGTACAGGTCGGTGGGGAAGTTGTCGCGCTCGGACACGATCACCCGCCGCGCCGGATGCGCCTGCTGCTGGATGCGCAGCGCGGCGGCCAGCGCCTTGAACAGGTTGAGCGAGGTGGTGTCGGTGACCACCACCTCGTCGGCGCCGGCGCCGAGCAGCGCCGCCAGCTTGTTGCCCAGTCGCGCGGGCAGCTCGAACCAGCCGGCGTCGTTCCAGCTGCGGATCAGGCCTTGCCCCCACTGCTCGCTGATTACCTGCTGGCTGCGCGCCAGCGCGCTGTGCGGCAGCACGCCCAGCGAATTGCCGTCGAGGTAGATGGTGTCGGCGGGCAGCGCGAACTGCTGGCGGAAGCGGGCAAGCGGGTCTTGCTGGTCGGCCTGCAGGCAGGCGTTACGGCTAAGCATGGTAGGGCTCCTTGTGGGCTAAGGTTGGTCGCAACGGTGGCGGCCATGAACATAGCTTAGCAGCGTCGCGCGCCGGAAAAATTGCAAGTTCGGATTGTGAAAGTACCTGATTTCGCAGAATATTCACTTTTACGGTGTTTATTTCGTGGAGTCTTGCAAATGCAACTGGACGCAATCGACTGGCGCATTCTGGCCGCGCTGCAGCACAACGGCCGGCTCAGCAACCAGGACCTCGCCGACCGGGTGGCGCTGTCGCCGTCGGCCTGCCTGCGCCGGGTGCGCATGCTGGAAGAACAGGGCCTGATCCGCGGCTACCGTGCCGAGCTGGACGCGGCGCGGCTGGGCTTCGAGCTGGAGGCGATGGTGCAGGTCAGCCTGGACCGCAGCCGCGACGACTGGCACGACACCTTCCTGCAGCAGGTGCAGGCCTTCGACGAGGTCGCCGCCGCCTACATCGTCGCCGGGCCGTGCAACTACATGCTGCACGTGCGCTGTGCCAATCTGGCGGCGTTTTCCGCCTTTGTCGTCGACAAGCTGAACAAGCTGCCGGGCATGCGCGACATCTGTTCCTACATCGTGATGCAGACCATCAAGAACCAGCTCGGCGTGCTGCCGCTGGCGGACAAGACGACGCGCGGCGGCGTGTCGTGACAAAACCCACACCGCGGTGCGATGGCACGGCGGGATCAGCGGCGCTGCTGGTATACTTTCCGGTTTCACCTACGATCCGGGGCGAGCCTGTCCCGCAGAGCCAGCATGAACGTCTTTTACGAAGAAAGCGGCAGCTTCAAGGTGGGCAGCATCGTCTCCCGCAATGATGCCAGCCTGCAAGTCGACACCCAGCACGGCAAGCGCGCCAAACTCAAGGCCGCCAACGTGTTCCTGGAGTTTTCCAGCGCGCTGCAGGACTTCCTGCCCGCGGCCGAGGCGATTGCGGCCGACATCGACGTCGACTTTCTGTGGGAATGCTGCGGCGACGACGAGTTCGGCTTCGACTCCCTGGCCGCCGACTACTTCGGCCACGCGCCGAACGCGTTCGAATCGGCTGCCATCCTGATCAAGCTGTACGCGGCGCCGATGTACTTCTACAAGAAGGCCAAGGGCCGCTTCAAGTCGGCACCGGAAGAGACGCTGAAGGCGGCGCTGGCCGGTATCGAACGCAAGAAGCGCGAACAGGAACAGGTCGACGCCTGGGCCGCCGAACTGGCCGCCGGCACGCTGCCGGAGGCGATCCGCAGCCACCTGATGCCGCTGCTGTACCGCCCGGACAAGAACACCCTCGAATTCAAGGCCTTCGACCAGGCCAGCCGCGCCAGCGGCCTGCCGCCGCTGCGTCTGGCGCACCACGTCGGCGGCATCCCGTCGGTGCCGGAATACCTGATGGCCGGCTTCCAGCTGGAGCACTTCCCGAAAGGGCTGGGCTTTGGCAGCTACGCGCCGGCCACCATGCCGGCCGACCTGCCGCTGTCCGAGGTGCAGGCCTTCTCCATCGACGACGCCGCCACCACCGAGATCGACGACGCGCTGTCGGTACAGTGGCTGGATAACGGCAACATCCGCGTCGGCATCCATATCGCCGCGCCGACGCTGGGCGTGGCGGTCGGCTCCGACATCGAGAAGCTGGTGCACAACCGCCTGTCCACCGTCTACTTCCCCGGCGACAAGATCACCATGCTGCCGGACGACGTGGTGCAGCAGTTCACGCTGCAGGAAGGCCAGGCCTGCCCGGCGCTGAGCCTGTACGTGGAGGTGGCGCCCGATTTTTCGCTGGTCGGCTTCGACAACCGCATCGAGCGCGTCAACATCGCGGCCAACCTGCGTCACGACCAGCTGGAACAGGTGTTCAACGAGGAAACGTTGGCCGCAGACGGCTTCGGCCCCGACTACGCGTTCAAGAAGGAATTGGTGTGGCTGTGGCAGTTTGCCAATGCGCGCGAAGCGTTCCGCGGCAAGACGCCGGACCCGAACCGCCCGCCGCAGGTGGACTACAACTTCAACGTGGTCGACGGCAAGGTCATCATCAGCGTGCGCAAGCGCGGCTCGCCGATGGACAAGCTGGTGTCCGAGCTGATGATCCTCGCCAACAGCGAGTGGGGCCGCATGCTGGCCGAGGCCGATATCCCGGCGATGTACCGCGCGCAGAGCATGGGCAAGGTACGCATGACCACCCGTCCGGAGCCGCACATCGGCCTGGGCGTCGCGCAGTACGCGTGGAGCACCTCGCCGCTGCGCCGCGCGTCGGACTTCGTCAACCAGCGCCAGCTGGTGGCGATGATCCGCGGCGAGACGCCGCAATACCCGCAGGGCGACGCGATGCTGTTCGCGCTGCTGCGCGATTTCGACGCCGCCTACAGCGCCTACCTCGGCTTCCAGGACAAGATGGAGCACTTCTGGTGCCTGCGCTGGTTCAGCCAGCAAGGCATCAGCGAGCCGACCGCCAGCTACATCAAGGAAGACCTGGTGCGCATCGACGGCGTGCCGATGCGCCAGCGCATCCCCGGCCTGCCGGAGCTGGCCGCCGGCGACCGCATCAAGCTGCAGATCATCCGCATCGACGAGCTGATGCAGGAGATCGAGTTCCGCTTCATCGAGGTCATCGAGCGCAAGCAGCAGCCGGCCGCGGCGGCTAGCGAGCAACCGGCCTGAGCGTTGCGGCCAGGGTTGGCCGCAAGCGACATGACCAGGCCCCGCCACGGCGGGGCCTTTTTTTGTCCGCTCATGACCGGCAGCGCGGCCCGGCGCCACTAATAAAACCCGCCCCTGCGTTGCGCGCCTTGCCGTACCATTAGGACGGCCTGCGTCGGTCGCGATATTCTGTTGGCGGCGCCCGGGGCACCATTTCACGCAACCCACCGGCAGCAACACCATGCACAGCACACAGCACGATCCTATCCTGCTCCACCGTTTTCACGGCCCGTTGGGGCCGATGTTCGTCTGTGCCAGCGAACAGGGCGTGTGCCTGCTGGAATTTGCCGTCAGCCAGCGCAACGAGCGTGAATTTGCCGACCTGCAGCGCCTGCTGCAAACGCGCATCATCGCCGGCGAAAACGCCCATACCCGCCAGGCCGAGGCCGAGATCGGCGAGTACTTTGCCGGCACGCGCCAGCGGTTCGAGGTGGCGCTGCACCTGCCCGGCACCGTCTTCCAGCAACAGGTGTGGGCGGCGCTGCAAACCATCCCCTATGGCGACACCGCCAGCTACCAGCAGCAGGCCGAGCGGCTGGGCAACCCCGCCGCCATCCGTGCGGTGGCCGGTGCCAACGGTGCCAACCGCGTCGCCATCATCGTGCCCTGCCACCGCGTGATCGGTAAGGACGGCAGCCTCACCGGCTACGGCGGCGGCCTGCAGCGCAAGGCCTGGCTGCTGCAGCACGAGCAGCGCAGCCGTTTCGGCGACACCCAGCCGCAGCTGTTCTGACCCCCGACTCGCCAGTGCCTTGCGGCCAACGTTGGCCGCAACAAAAAACGCCGCCCGGTATGGGCGGCGTTTTGCATGGTTTGTTCGGTTTGGTCGCCCGGACAAGTCGGGTCGTCCGGGACATCACCGACGCATCCGGGAAAACCAGGCTCAGCCCGGCGGCAGGATGCCGTCGGCGCGGAACATGGTCTTGATGCCGCGGATCGCCTGGCGGATGCGGCTCTCGTTCTCGATCAGCGCGAAGCGCACGTACTCGTCGCCGTAGTCGCCAAAACCCACCCCTGGGGACACCGACACCTTGGCCTGGTCCAGCAGCAGGTTGGCAAACGCCAGCGAGCCCAGGCTGCGGTAGTGCTCGGGAATGCGCGCCCAGATGTACATCGACGCCTTCGGCAGCTCCACCTGCCAGCCGGCCTCCATCAGGCCCTTGTACAGCACGTCGCGGCGCTTCTGGTAGGTGGCGGCGATGTCCTTCACGCACTGCTGGTCGCCTTCCAGCGCGGCGATGGCCGCGATCTGCAGCGGGGTGAAGGTGCCGTAGTCGTGGTAGCTCTTGATGCGCGCCAGCGCGGCGACCAGATCGGGGTTGCCGACCATGAAGCCGATGCGCCAGCCGGCCATGTTGTAGCTCTTGGACAGGGTGAAAAACTCCACCGCGATGTCCTTGGCGCCCGGTACCTGCATGATGGACGGCGCCTTCCAGCCGTCGAACACGATGTCGGCGTAGGCCAGATCGTGCACTACGAAGATGTCGTGCTTCTTGGCCAGCGCGATCACGCGCTCGAAGAAATCCAGCTCCACGCACTGCGCGGTGGGGTTGGACGGGAAGCCGATCACGATCATCTTGGGCTTCGGGTAGCTGCCGCGAATGGCGTTTTCCAGCTCGGCAAAGAAGTCGATGCCCGGCGCCAGCGGCACGCTGCGGATCTGCGCGCCGGCGATCACCGCGCCGTAGATGTGGATCGGGTAGCTCGGGTCCGGCACCAGCACGGTGTCGCCGCGGTCCAGCGTCGCCAGCATCAGGTGGGCCAGGCCTTCCTTGGAGCCGATGGTGACGATGGCTTCGCTGTCGGGGTCGATGTCGACCTGATAGCGCTGCTGATACCAGCGGCTGATCGCGCGGCGCAGGCGCGGAATGCCCTTGGACGCCGAGTAGCCGTGGGTATCCGGGCGCTGCGCGGCCTCGGTCAGTTTGGCCACGATGTGCGGCGGCGTGGCGCCGTCGGGGTTGCCCATGCTCATGTCGACGATGTCGTCGCCACGGCGGCGGGCGGCCATCTTGCGTTCGGCGGTGATGTTGAAAACGTAGGGCGGGAGACGATCGATGCGCGCAAAGCGGCGCTTGCCAGTAGCTGACATGGGGAATCCTTCAACGTAAGCGCCCGGAACCGTCCGAGCGACGCTCCCCCGACACAGGGGAAGGGCCATCGTAAGCGGCCGGCATGGCGCTTGTCCAGTGTCGCGCCGAACGTGGTGGCCAAGGTTGGCCGCAGGCCAGACGCGACGGCTCAGCGGCGGCTCAACGGTGCCGGGGCAGGAAGTTCTCGGCCACCATGCAGCGCGCGCCGCCGCCGCCCAGGTTCTCGATGGTGTCCAGCGGCGCATGCGCCACCGTGCCGTTTGCGGCCAACGTGGCCTGTTGCTGCGGGGTGAATGCCTGCCAGGCGCGCGACGACATCGCGAACACCGCGTTGCCGGCGGCGTCGGCCAGCTCGATCACGTTGCCGCAGAAGTGCTCCATCTGCGTGTAGTCGATGTCGATGATCTGCTTGCCGTGGCGCTGCAGCTGCTCGCGCACCCGCTGGCGGGCGCTGGCCGGCTGGATCGATTCCAGACACACCACCGCCAGCTTGCTGCCGACCGCCATCATCACGTTGGTGTGGTAGATGGCGGCGCCGCCGCGGTCGACGGCGTCGAACACCAGCGCCTGGTAGTCCAGCTGCATCAGCAGCGCGGCCAGCACCTCGGGGTGGCTGCGCGAGGACAGGCAGACGTAGGCGAGGCGATGGTCGTGGTCGAACACCATCGACCCGGTACCCTCCAGGAATTTACCCTCGTCCTCGAAGGCGCTGAGGTCGCATACTTCGCCGACGGCAAACTCTGCGCGGATGCGCGCGATCACGCTGTCGCGGCGTTCGCGGCGGCGGTTGGGCGCCTCCATCGGATACAGGAACACGCGGCCGTCCGGGTGCATGCTGATCCAGTTGTTGGGGAAGATGGAATCCGGGGTATTGCCCTGCGACTCGTCGTCGATCACCAGTACGCTGACGCCGGCGGTGCGCAATGCCGTGACATAGCCGTCAAACTCCGCCCGCGCGCAGTCCTGCGCCGCCGCGTCGTCCTGGCCCGGCTTCTGGAAGCGGTTCGAGGCGCGGGTTTCCGGATTGGAAAAGAAATGGGCGGGGCGGATCATCACGATGTTGCGGGTGGTCTGTGTCATGGCGGCGGGTAGCGGTCTGGTTTGGATGGTACTTATTTTCCGGTCGCCTGCTGCCATACTGAAGTTGACAATCTGTCACTTTTCCGGCGAAAAACTGGCAGATTGATCTTTTTGGGTAGCGTTATGTCAATGAGTGATACAGATCGCCAGCTGATCGCGCTGCTGCGCGACAATGCGCGCATGTCGGTGACCGAGCTGGCGCAGCGGCTGCGGGTATCGCGCGCCACGGTGCAGAACCGCATCGACAAGCTGGAGCAGAGCGGGGTGATCATCGGCTACACCGTGCGGCTGAAGCCGGAGGCGGAGGGGCACCGCATCCGCGCGTGGATGAATATCGCGGTGGAGGGCAACCGGACGCCAGCGGTACTGCAGGCGCTGCGTGGCGAGCCGCACGTCTACGCGCTGCACTCCACCAACGGCCGCTGGGACATCGTCACCGAGCTGCGCGCCGACACGCTGGAGCAGTTCGACCGCGTGCTGGGCCGCATCCGGCTGATCCCCGGCATCGCCGCCACCGAGACCAGTCTGCTGCTGTCCACGCACAAGGTGTGACGCGGCCTGCGGCCAAGGTTGGCCGCAGCGCTGGCCGAGCAGAGCAACAGGAACAGAGACAGAAAGGAATAATCATGCCGCCACGCACGCTGGCCGAACTGGACGCCCTGCGCGACGAATGCAAGGCGATGGTGACCAAACGCGCCGGCCTCTCCGCCGGTGCCGCGGTGCTGCCGATCCCGGGGCTGGACATCGGCGCCGATGTCAGCCTGCTGCTGGAAATGATCCCGGCCATCAACCGCAAGTTCGGCCTCAGCCCGGAGCAGATCGAGGCGCTGGATCCGCAGCTGAAGAAAATCATGCTGGTCGCCATCACCAGCATTGGCAGCGAGCTGGTCGGCAAGCTGGTGACCCGGCCCTTGCTGCTGAAGGTGCTGCAGCGCATCGGGCTGCGGCTGGCGACCAAGTCGGCGGCCCGCTTCGTGCCGCTGCTGGGGCAGGCGCTGGCGGCGTCGGTCAGCTTTGGCGCGATGAAGCTGATCGGCAACGCGCATGTGGACGACTGCTACGCCGTCGCCAGGAAGGTGTTGCTGGCGGGGCAGGCCGGCCGCAACTAGGCGCACGGGCGCCCTCCGCCACGCGAGACAAGGCTGGCCGCCGGCGATCGCTGGCGGCCAAGCTTGTTTTTTGGGGTGGCAGGTTGGCGGGCAACGGACGAGGCGCGCCGCTGACCGGCCGCACGGTTTGCGGCCAACGTTGTACGCAGGATGGCGGCCGCGGCCGTGATGACATCGGCCGCCGCTTGGTCGCTGTTTTAGGTGCTTGTGGCCAGGGTTGGCCGCATGAAAACAGCGGCCCGCAGGCCGCCGTGATGAGGCAAAGGGGATGGTCGGGCACGGTGGCCGTTGCGACTGCCGCCGGCTCAGGCCACTTCCGTGCCGCGCGCCGCCTGCAGCAGCGCGAACCAGTCCTCGCGTGCCAGCGTCAGCCGGCAGGCGGCGGCCGCGTCGTCCAGCGCGGTCAGCTTGCGCGAGCCGACGATGGGCAGCGGCCGGCACGGGTGGCGCAGCAGCCACGCCAGCGCGATGGTGGCGGCGCTGACCGCGTACACCCCGGCCAGCCGTTGCAGCTCGGCCGCCAGCGCCGGGTTGGCCGCAGCATCGAACAGGCGGCCGCCGGCCAGCGGCGACCACAGCATCGGGCGCACGCCCAGCTGCTGGCACTGGTCGAACGTGCCGTCGATGAGCGGATCCAGATGCAGCAGCGAGGCCTCGATCTGGTTGGTGACCAGTGGCGTGCGTGACGCCAGCAGCGCGTACTGCGCCGGCGTGAAGTTGGACACGCCGAAGTGGCGCACCTTGCCGGCCTCGCGCAGCCGCGCGAAGGTTTCCGCCACCTCGTCGGCGTCCAGCAGCGGGTCCGGGCGGTGCAGCAGCAACAGGTCCAGGTGATCGCTGCCCAGGTTCTGCAGCGAGGCGTGCACGCTGGCGGTGATGTGCGCAGCGCTGGTGTCGTAGTGCTTCACCCGCCAGCCACGCGCCGCGTCCGGCGGCTTGATGCCGCACTTGCTGACCAGCTGGATGGCGTCGCGCCGCGACGGGTTGGCTTTCAGCCAGCGTCCGAACAGCGCCTCGCAGCGGAAGCCGCCGTACAGGTCGGCGTGGTCGAAGCTGGTGATGCCCAGCGCGATGGCGTGTTCCACCCACGCCGCCAGTGCCGCATCGTCAAACCCCCACTCGTCCAGGCGCCAGACGCCGGCCGCTACCGGTGACAGCAGCGGCCCGTCTGCGGCCAACCCTTGCAAGGTCAGCCGGCTCATTACACGATCCGCGCTTCGGTTTTCGGGTCGAACAGCACCGCCTTGGACACGTCGAACACCAGGTCCATGCTCTCGCCCGGGTACTTGGCCTCGGTCGGGTGGGTGCGGCAGCAGACCTTGGTGTTGTTCAGCGACACGAAGACCAGCGTGTCCGGGCCGGTCGGCTCGATCACGTCGATGTGGCAGGCCATCACCGGCAGGCCGTCGCGGTAGGCGGTGCGCGCGTCGGTGATCTGTTCCGGGCGGATGCCGAAGATCACTTCCTTGCCCACAAACGCGGCCAGCTTCGCCTTGTCGTGCGGCAGCGGCAGCACCACGCAGCCGTTGTCGTCGCAGATCTTCACGCCGATGTCGCTGCCGGACTGCACCACGGTGGCCGGGATGAAGTTCATCGACGGCGAGCCGATGAAGCCGGCGACGAACAGGTTGGCCGGGTTGTCGTAGATGTCCTGCGGGCTGCCGAACTGCTGCACGATGCCGTCCTTCATCACCGCGATCTTGTCGCCCAGCGTCATCGCCTCGATCTGGTCATGCGTCACGTAGACGATGGTCGATTTCAGGCGCTGGTGCATCAGCTTGATCTCGGTGCGCATCTCCACGCGCAGCTTGGCGTCGAGGTTGGACAGCGGCTCGTCGAACAGGAAGATGGCCGGGTTGCGCGCCAGCGCCCGCCCCATCGCCACCCGCTGGCGCTGGCCGCCGGACATCTGCCCCGGCTTGCGTTCCAAGAGGTGGGTGATCTGCAGCATCTCGGCCACGCGCTTGACGGTGGCGTCGATGTCGGCCTTGGGCGTCTTGCGGATTTCCAGGCCGAAGCTGATGTTCTCGCGCACCGTCATCGACGGGTACAGCGCGTAGCTCTGGAACACCATCGCGATGTCGCGGTCCTTGGGCGACAGCTCGTTCACGCGCTTGTTGCCGATGGCGATGTCGCCGCTGGAGATGTCGTCCAGCCCCGCGATCATGTTCAGCAGCGTGGATTTGCCGCAGCCGGACGGGCCGACCAGGATCAGGAACTCGCCGTCTTCGATCGCGATGTTGATGCCCTTGAGCACGTCGGTGCCGTTGGCGTAGGTCTTGCACACGTTATTGATGGAAAGCGCTGCCATTTCTTAACCTTTCACGGCACCGGCTGTCAGGCCACGCACGAAGTAGCGGCCGGCAACCATGTAAACGAACAGGGTAGGCAGCGCGGCGATGATCGCCGCGGCCATGTCCACGTTGTATTCCTTCACCCCGGTGGAGGTGTTGACCAGATTGTTCAGCGCCACCGTGATCGGCTGCGATTCGCCGGAGGCGAACACCACGCCGAACAGGAAGTCGTTCCAGATCTGGGTGAACTGCCAGATGATGCAGACCACGAAGATCGGGCCGGAGATCGGCAGCAGGATGCGGAAGAAGATGGTCCAGAAGCCGGCGCCGTCGATGCGCGCCGCCTTCACCAGCTCGTCCGGCACCGTGATGTAGAAGTTGCGGAAGAACAGGGTGGTGAACGCGGTGCCGTACACCACGTGTACCAGCACGAGGCCGGCGGTGGTGTTGGCCAAGCCGAGCAGGCCCAGGAGCTGCGCCATCGGCAGCAGCACCACCTGGAACGGGATGAAGCAGCCGACCAGCAGCATGGTGAACAGCGCGTCCGAGCCTCTGAAGCGCCACATCGACACCACGTAGCCGTTCACCGCCCCCAGAAGGGTGGAGATGGCTACCGCCGGCAGCGTCATCTTGATCGAGTTCCAGAAGAAGCCCTGCATGCCGTTGCATTCGACGCCGGTGCAGGCTTCGGCCCAGGCCTTGGCCCAGGCGCCGCCCTGCCACGCTTGCGGCAGCGCCAGCATATTGCCCTCGCGGATGTCGTCCAGCGACTTGAACGAGGTGGTCAGCATCACGTACAGCGGCAGCAGGTAGTAGATGGCCATCAGGAGCAGCGCGGCGTAGACCAGCGCGCGGCCAGGTGTCAGGTTCTTAAACACGTTTGGCACTCCTTGTTTCCATATACATCAGCGGCACCAGCACGGCGACGATGGTGAACAGCATCATCATCGCGGAGGCGGCACCCACCCCCAGCTGGCCACGGGTAAAGGCGAACTGGTACATGAAGATCGCCGGCACGTCGGACGAATTGCCCGGGCCGCCGCCGGTCAGCGCCATCACCAGGTCAAAGCTCTTGATCGCGATGTGCGACAGGATCAGCAGCACGCTGAAGAACACCGGACGCAGCGACGGGATCAGGATGCGGCGGTAGATGGTGGGCAAGGATGCGCCATCCACCTGCGCTGCCTTGATGATGGAGTCGTCGATGCCGCGCAGGCCGGCGAGGAACAGCGCCATCACGAAGCCGGAGCTCTGCCACACGCCGGCGATGACCACGGTGTAGATCGCCATGTCCGGGTTGACCAGCCAGTCGAAGGTGAAGTCGGTGAAACCGAGGTCGACCACCACCTTTTGCAGGCCCATGTCGGGGTTCAGCATCCACTTCCAGGCGGTGCCGGTGACCACGAAGGACAGCGCCATCGGGTACAGGTAGATGGTGCGCAGCATGCCTTCGGTGCGGATTTTCTGGTCCAGCAGCACGGCCATCAAGAGGCCGACCAACAGGCAGAACAGGATGAACAGGCCGCCGAAGAGGCCAAGGTTGGCCGCAGCGGTCCACCAGCGCTCGTTCTCGAACAGCGCCTGGTATTGCACGAAGCCGGCCCACTCGTAGCGCGGCATCAGGCGGGACTCGGTAAACGAGAGCCAGCCGGTCCAGGCGATGAAGCCGTAGACGAAGATCAGGCTGGCCGCCAGCGTTGGCGACAGCACCAGCTTGGGCAGCCAGCGGTCGGCCAGCGCGCTGAGGCGGCCTTGGGATGAAGATCCGGACATGATGATTCCTTGCTGTCTCGGTACAAAAACACGGCGGCCGGTCCGCCCGCCAGGGGCGGACCGGTCAGACCGGCGGCGGGGGCCGCCGGTGCCGCGGATCACACGCTGCTTAGAGCCTGCTCACGATCTGCTGCGATTTGATTTCAACTGGGGCGATACGGCGTTAAGTACGATTCAGGTATGCGCATTTACTGCTTGTAAACGCCGCTTCCCCAACCGTTTTCGCCTTGTCTCGCGCGAGCTCGCTAGATCGTGAATACGCTCTTAGCGCACGGCGCCGGCACGGGCCAGACGCTCGGTGGCCTGTTGCGCGGTCATGCTGGAGTTCATGAACTGCGAGATCACGTCCACCATCGCGCCTTCGGTGGCGGACGGCATCGCCATCTTGTGGGCGAAGCTCGGCACCAGCTTGTTGCCCTTGGAGGCGGCGCTCATGTCGAAGCTGGACTTCTTCGCGCAGTCGTCGAACTTGGCCATCGGCGTGTCGAGACGGGCAGGGATCGAGCCCTTGTTGAGGTTGAACACTTCCTGGAATGCCGGGCTCATCACGGTGGCGGCCAACTTGGCCTGGGCCTGCACCGCGGCCGGGTTTTTCTGCTGGAACATCGCCAGGCTGTCGATGTTGAAGGTGAACGCATTCTGGGTGCCCGGTGCATCGGTGCAGATGAAGTCCTTGCCCGGTACCTTGCCGGCGGCGGTGAATTCACCCTTCGCCCAGTCGCCCATGAACTGCATGCCGGCCTTGCCGTTGATCACCATGGCGGTGGCCAGGTTCCAGTCGCGGCCGGCGGCGCCCTTGTCGATGTAGGTCTTCACCTTGCCCAGGGTCTCGAACACCTTGACGGTGGTCGGGCCGGCGAGGGTGGCCTTGTCCAGCTTCACGAACGCCTTGTTGTAGTAGTCGGCACCGCCCACGCCCAGCGCTACGGATTCGAACAGGGTGGCGTCCTGCCACGGCTGGCCGCCGTGGGCGATAGGCTGGATGCCGGCCTTCTTCAGCTTGTCGGCGGCGACAAAGAATTCCGGCCAGGTCTTCGGCACGGTGGCGCCGGCCTTCTTGAATGCTTCCGGGTTGGCCCACAGCCAGTTCACGCGGTGCACGTTGACCGGCGCGGCCACGTACTTGCCCTTGTACTTCATCACGCGGCTGACTACCGGCGGCAGCTGCTTGTCCCAGTTGCCAGCGCGGGCTACGGCGTCGATGTCGGCCAGCACGCCTTCGGCGCCCCACTCCTGGATCGCCGGGCCCTTGATCTGGGCGGCGGTCGGCGGGTTGCCGGATACCACGCGCGTCTTCAGCGCGGTCATCGCGTTGTCGCCGCCGCCACCGGCGACGGCAAAATCCTTCCACGTCACGCCCTGGGCGCTCATCATCTTCTTCAGTTCGGCGACGGATTTGGCTTCGCCACCGGAGGTCCACCAGTGCAGGACTTCCACGTCGGCGGCCTGGGCGGCAACAGGGAACAGGCTGGCTGCCAGCACGGCCGCGCTCAGACGTTTCAGTTTCATAACTCTCTCCTTCTGTAGTTGTGATGTCCGCAGGGATTTTTTTGTGATGCGGATGATCGTGTCCCGGCGGCGGCACCCCCAAAACGGGGCGGCGCACAGGATTGACTGCACTATAGCGGGGACTTAGTAAGTTTTGTGTAAGGATTTGGTGGGAATGGCGTAAGGAAACGGGCGTGGATCGTGCACCGCGTCATGATGTCGGCGAAAGGCTTGTGTTTGCTAGTCTGAGAGTTTGCTGCGATGCACCAAAAAACGGTGCTGTAGTGTGTCAACTACACACGCGGCCAATTGGCGGTGCCGTTTTAGTGCGGCAACAACGTGAAATCGACGCTGGCGACCAGGCCGTGCGGCGGGTTGTCGGACAGCTCGATGCGGGTGTGATGGCGGCGCGCGATCTCCTGCACGATGGCGAGGCCAAGGCCGCAGCCCTTGCCCGTGCCTTCGGCACGGCCGCGGTAGAAGCGGGCGAACACCTGCTCGCGCTCGCTCTCGGGAATGCCGGGGCCGTTGTCGCACACCTGCAGCGTCACCGTGCCGGCAGCGCGCCGCAGCCTGACGGTGACCTCGCCGCCGGGCGGCGTGTACTGGATGGCATTGTCGATCAGGTTGGCCAGTAGCTCGCGCAGCAGGCCGCCGTGGCCGGCGACCGGCAGCGCCTCGTCTTCCGCCTCCAGCCCGAGGTCGATGTCGCGCGCCAGCGCCTGCGGCACCGCCTCGCTGGTGACCTCGCGCGCGAGCTGGCGCAGATCCAGCGCCGCCAGTTGCAGCCCGGCTTCCGGCTCGGCACGCGCCAGCGCCAACAGCTGGTTGATCAGGCGGATGGAGCGCGCGACGCTGGTTTCCACCTGCTGCAGCTGGCGGCTGGCGCTGGCGACGTCCGGCGGCGTGGCGGCCAGCTCGCCGCGCACCAGCTCGCTCTGCGACTTCAGCCCCGCCAGCGGCGTGCGCAGCTGGTGGGCGGCGTCGGCGATGAAGCGGCGCTGCTGCGCCACCTGGCCGTCGACCTCGTGCAGCAGCTCGTTGATGGCGCGCGCCAGTGCGCGTACCTCGGACGGCGCGTTGTCGATCTCGATCGGCGCCAGGTCGCGCGGCGAGCGGTTTTCCACGCTGCGGCGCAGGTGGCGCAGCGGCGACAGGCCACGGCTGATGCCGGCCCACACCAGTACGCTGGTCAGCAGCATCACCGCCAGCAGTGGCAGGCCCATGTCGCGCAGGATCTTGCGCGCCAGCTCGGCGTTCAGCGCCCGGCTTTTCGCCACCTGCACCAGCATCAGCTCCGGCCGCTCCGGGGTGCCGGCCGGCAGGTACAGCGCGGCGACGCGCACCGCCAGCCGCTTGATGCGGCCATCGTAGAAGAAGGTTTCCCCCGGCTTGCGCTGCAGGCCGGCCGGCGGCCGCGGCATCGCCGGCTCGCCGAGCAGGAAGGCCTCCGGCGGCGAGCTGACCATGTAGTAGATGCGGTCGTCCGGGTCCTGCTCCAGGATCTCGCGCGCCGCCTGCGGGAAGTCGATGTAGAAGCCGTTGCCGAACGGTTTCACCTGCCGCGCCAGCGCGCGCGAGGACTTGGCCAGCGAGCGGTCGATCACCTCGCCGGCGTAGCTCATCGCCATGCTGTGCGCGAGGAAAGCGGCGCCCAGCCACAGCACCAGCTGCGGCAGCAGCAGCCACAGCAGCAGCTGGCGGCGCAGCGACAGCTGGCGGGGGCGGGCGGCGGGCGGCGGCTTCATGCGGCCAACCTTACGCGCCGCCGTCAAGCCGGGCCAGCAGGTAGCCCAGTCCGCGCACCGCGCGGATGCCGACGCCACTGCCGTCCAGCTTCTTGCGCAGGCGGTGCACGTACACCTCCACCGCGTTGGCGCCGACCTCCTCACCGTCGCCGGACAGCTCGCCGGCGATCTGCTCCTTGGTCACCACGCGGTCGGCGTGGGCCATCAGGATGTCGAGCAGCTGCAGCTCGCGCGCCGACAATTCCAGCGCCTGCTGGTCGGCCCACGCGCGCTGCCCGCCGCGGTCCAGCCGCAGGCGGCCGAAGTGCAGCTCGTCGCGCACGTTGTCGGCGACGCGGTGGCGGCGCAGCAGCGCACGGATGCGCGCCTCCAGCTCCGGGAATTCGAAGGGCTTGACCAGGTAGTCGTCGGCGCCGGCGTCCAGCCCGGCGACGCGATCTTCCATGCTGTCCAGCGCGGTCAGCAGCAGGATGGGCAGCGCCGGCTTGTGCACGCGCACGTTGCGCAGCACCTGCAGGCCGCTCTGGCCGGGCAGGCCGATATCGAGGATCACCGCGTCGAACGGCTCGGCCAGCAATTGCTGCTGCGCGGCGAGGCCGTCGGCGGCGTGGCTGACGCTGAAGCCGAGCTGGCCCAGGCGGGTGAGCAGGGCATCGGCGAGGACGGCGTCGTCTTCGGCTAGGAACAGTTTCATGGCGGGGTCCGGCTGCGGGCTGAGACAAGCCGTGATGTTAGAAGCTCGCGCCGGCTTTGGCGAGGGGAAAGGTTGGCCGCAGCTGCGGCCAACCTTGGGAATGGCTGCCCGGCTGGGGCTGGGTAGCAGGCTGGTGGCTTACATCATGCCTAGTGTGCGCGGCAGCCACAGGGTGATGGCCGGCACGTAAGTGATCAGCATCAGGTAGCCGATCATCACCAGGATCCACGGCGCACAGGCCTTGGTGACATCGGTCAGCCTTGCTTGCCTTGGTCGGTGTTGCTGCCGACTTCCCAGGCCTGCAATGAGGCGACGTGGTGCTGCAGGTGGCTATCGACTTATCTCGCGCCTTTGCCATTGTCAGGCTGGATTGCCGCAGGCCGGTTTCTTGGCGGTCAGCCAAGGATTGGGGGAGGGGCTGGGCTGCGTCGAACTGGTACTGCGCGCTGTCGCGTGTCTTTGGTACTTGGGAGGGGCCTTGCTGATGTTGTCATTTTACCTGACGGCAAAGCCCAGTGGTGGTGTGAATTCCGCCTTTACTGTGAAGGCAGTGAAGGCGGATTTGTTTTTTATTGCTTTCTAGGAATAATGTTTATTCCTTCGCAATCATCCCATGCTACTTTGCAGTTCATTTTCTCATTGGGTAGAACAGCGAAGGTATAGTATATTTTTTTTCTGCTGCGATCGAGTTGTCCACTCCACTTGAATGAGTAGTCAGCACCTTTTTTGGTCAGTGTAGGAGCTTTGGAATTTCCATTTTCAGGGTAATTTCCTCTGAAGTAGAATAGCTCAATAAGTGTTTTGTATTTTTTATCAAAAACATAAAAGCTATAGTGAATGCTGGTTTGGTCGTATTTGTTAGGAATGTTTTCTGTGGTGTATTTCATGTAGATATAATCTTTATTGCTGAATAAAATTTCCATGAAATTATTGTCTTTGTTTTTTGGTATTCCGCTAACATCAAACCGGTATAACTTGCCATTTTCGTTGATCTGTAGTTCGCCGTCTTCTGAATATTCTTTATTGCCGAGATTGGTGTATTTTCTCTCTTCTGCCGTGTATCTTCTCTTGGTTGAAACTAGCCTTCCTGTTATATTTTCTTTCGAGTCAATCAGGACTGGATAGTGACCATCAAGCGAAAATATCCTGCTGCGCTCATTGTCTGATTTTTTTTCATTGTCCTTTATATATTCGTATGCTCTACATGTTTGTGGTTCCTGGATTTTTTCGCACTCTAGACGATAGTAACGTGTTTCTTCAGTTTCAGCTAATGCAGAGCGAGAAAAAAATAATACTAATGTTGCTAAGTAAATTGCATTTTTCATAGGTGCCTAACGATTTTTGCAGTTGTCAATAAGGGGTAGAGGGTCGAAACGGCCAGCTAGACCAAGACCAGGTCCAGGTTCTTTTCTGGCTTCAAAGTGCAGATGCCCTCCCGTTGTGATAGTGGTCATGCCCACTGCATTTCCACTACAACCGCTTGTGCCGATTATGTCGCCAGCCTTGACAAATATTTGTTTGTTATTATTTGGTTTTTCTATCGAGATGGCTTCCATGTGTGCATAGAAAAAATATACCGTTTCTTGAGAGCCAACTTTGCTTTTACAGTAATCACGCTTTTCCGCTGGCAAATCATTCAAATCAACCTCCAGTACCACACATTTTCCATAGTTTTTACCTGGCTTTTTATCCTGATCCACTATTATGGCTACTCGTGCGTTGGCTACTGCTCGCAGTGGCGTCCCAACGTTTGCTTGCAGATCGATGCCTTGGTGCGCACGCGGTTTTTCATCTTTATCTTTCCGAAGCATGCCAAATGTGGCGGAACGTTTGCTTGCCAAGCGCGCAGTACGGATGGTGCAGTGTGGCAAGGGATCGACCCACTGTTCGACAGTGCTTGCTGGTTGTGGAGTCGGCGGTGTGCCAGGTTGTTGAGTAGGTTGAGGAGGTTTAGGGAGCGATGGCTGCTTTTTTGCCGGAGCAGACTTTTCTTGAGGCATTTGTACTGCAGGGCCACCCAACTTGGTAAAAACATCGGCCATCCGTGCGGTCTGGTAACTACTGGGGTCAACCATGAAATGGTCAGGACGAAGCCGCGCATCGACCAAGTCGTAGGCTAGCCAGTAGCGATACGCGGGTTGGTACTTATCCCCAAATTTTTTTGAGTATGTGTTAGCTAACACTTGGCCATTTTTTTTACCTAGCTGTATCGAAAAAATTGCACCTGATTTTTTTTCTTCGATCAGATTTTTAATAACTGAATTTGCCCCTGAAGCTCCTTCGTGATGCGCTAAATACGCCAGCTTAACTTTCTCTACATCATTCAGACTGTCTACCGGCAATCCATATTTTTTTTCAAGGTGCGCAGGTTGATCTGGATGTAACAAGCTGCGGCATCAATGGAGAGTTCTGCATTGGTTCGCCAATCCAGTACGGTATCCCAACCTGGGGCCGGTTTGGTTTTTTGAATACATTCGTACAGTTTTGATTGCTTGTCGCAAGACACGTCTTTCCACATGGCGGGCAGGCATTGCATCAATCCCACTGCGGAGCTGCTATCTGCCTTGCCGTTTTCCAGCCACTCTCCTTTGCGGTTTTTCGCGGCTTCCACCTGCATGAAGGCTGCCAGTGCTTGAGGGGACAGGCCATATTTCTTAGCCGTTTCAATAATACACTTCCGGTATTTCTCGTTTACCGGCGCCAACAGCAGGTTTTCACTGGTGAATATTGGCGCGATAACCTGTACGGGTTTGCCGTCCTCCAGTCGAACCTTTTTCTGATAAGGCTCTGTATCAACCTTCGGCATGGCAGGAGGAAGCTTGTCTTTCCCTTTCGACCGCTTCTGGGGCTGGGGAGGGTTCTTTTGTCGAATCTCTCCCTTGATACTTGCCCGGCTTTGCTGCTGCGCCCCTTCTCTTGCTGTCAGGTTGCCTTTTATTTTGATGGTTCGTGCTTGTAGGATCATGAACTGTTCCCCTAGTGGCACTAGTTCATCTTTGTAGATGGAAACAAATTGGCCAGAAATATCCTTGAAAAATATCTCAATGCCCTTGCTGATGTCCGTAATGTTCAGTCCCGCGACTAGGCCCTCTCTGTTTCCTTTGACTTCCTGTTCCTTGCCATCGTGCTTCACTTTTAACACCGGGTGCTTGATCGGCTGGCTCGCCAGATCAAGTAGCTGCAGTGTCAATTTGCTGTCTGCATCACCGGCAGTGTCTTCACCTTCAATAAGAAGTTTCTGGCCAATTGTCAGGTGGTGACGGCTATGTTTGGTAAAGTGGTTCAGCTGGGCAATCTGCTCAATGTCCAGACCCAGCCGATGGCAAATTTTCCATAAGCTGTCTCCAGCCTTAACTGTATAGGTTTTCACGACTCACTCCCGTCTAACTCTGTGGCGTGCCTGTCATCTTCATCACTAATGCCAGGGTGGTCATCTCCGTCATCGTTGTTGCTTTCTTCTTCCGAAGCATATAAAGCTGTCCAGGCTTCTTCCTGCCCCAGAATGGCGTCGTACTGTTGATGGGTTTCTGATTCGACAAGCTTGCTGACAGCAATGCTGGAAATATCCTGTTTCAGCAGTACGTGTTTTTCATCCGAGTCCACCATATGGGCAGTTGCTTTCTGCGGTGTTTCTCCATCCAGAGACATCAGCATCACACTTCTAGCTTGTGGCCCTATCGATGAGAACTCTGGGAATGTGGCAAACAGGCTGTCGCCACCACTCATCACATGTTCCGCCCCCTTCACACTCACCGTGCCGGGACAGTGCACCTCGATATTGCCGCCGGTCATGCGGATGTAGGCGCCACTGCCGACGTTAAGCAGGATTTCCTTGGCGGCGGCGATGTGGATCTTGTCCTTGCACGAGGTCACTGCTACATCCCTATCCGCCGTCAGCTCCATTGCCCCGCTCTGCGCCTGAACCTGCACCTTGCCCTTGGCGGCGATCAGTTTCAGCGAGACCCGGTCCTTCACCCCGGCCACGAACAGGCTGATGTGCTGGCCGACGTTGTGCAGCCACCTCCTGCCCGAGGTCTGGTTGAGGTCGCGCAGGGCCACCTGGTCGATGTTGCTGCCTGCGGCCAACGTTAACGAGTTGTCGGTGCTGGCGGCCAACCCTGCCGGGGCGCTGAGGATCATCAGTGGCTGCTGGCTGGCCTGTTCCTTTGCGGTCTTGGATTCCTTGTCGGTATTGCTGCCGGCCTCCCAGGCTTTCAGCGCCTGCACGTGGTGCTGCAGGTGGCCGTCGGTTTTGTTGGTGCCTTTGGCGTTGTCCGGCTGGATTTCGGTTGGCCCGGTTTCCTGTGTGTCGGCCAGTTGCGCGCTGGCGGTGTCGGCCAGGCTTTGGGCGAGCGCCAGGGCGGCGTCGAGCTGGTTTTGGGCGCCATCGCGCGCCAGTTGTTTGCCACCGGCCGCGGCTTGCGCTTCGGTGCTCAGCAGCAGACCGTGGCCGGCGCGAATGACGCCGTGGCGGTCAGTCCTGAGTTCGAAACCCTCGCCGCGCGGACTGGCCTTGCCGTCCTGCCGCGGTTGGGTGAGGTAGCCCTGGTTGAGCTGGGTGTTGCCGTGCTCGCTGCTGAGCTTGGCCCGCACTTCGCCCGGGCTGTCATCGAACAGCAGTTCGTTGTACTGGCCGCCGTGGTGTTCCTTGTTCTTGATGCCGGACAGGGTGTGGTTGCCCGGCAGGCTGCCGGTGCCGCTGAAGGTTGGCGGCGGGTGGCTGCCGTTGTACAGCACGCCGGTAATCACCGGGCGGTCGATGTCGCCTTCGATGAAGTCGACCAGCACTTCCTGGCCGAGGCGCGGGATGAACTGGTGGCCCCAGCCGGCACCGGCGCTGGGCATGGCGACGCGCAGCCAGCAGCTGGAGCGCTCGTCGAGGTTGGCGCCGCTGTCCGGGTGTTCGTCCGGCCGCTGCCAGTGGAACTGCACCTTGATGCGGCCGTGGGCGTCGGTGTGGACTTCTTCGGACTTATCTGATCCGGCCTCGCGGCCTCGTGGGCCGACCACGGTGGCGGTCTGCGCACCGCGCGCGGTGGGCTTGGCGTGGGTGGTGGCGGCGTAGACCGGGGTGAGCGGCAGGCCGCGGCGCTGGGCGTCGAAGGCGCTGCGGAACGGCGCGTCATCTTCTGCGGCCAACGTTGGCCGCAAGGCCGCCGGCAGGCTGCGGGCCAGCTCGGCCGGCAGGTTGTTGCGCACGGCAAGCCGCTGGCGGGTAACCACGAATTCGCGCTGCTCGGGCGCGTCCCACTGATGCGCCGGATGCGCGTCGAGGCGGAACCACTGCCCGGCGGTGAGGCCGCGCACCACGCCGCCGCCGCTGAAGGTCTTGGCCTGCGCGTCCAGCGCCTGCTGCCGCAGCCGCGCGTAGTGGCTGAGCTGCTCGGCGTCGCTGGCGTAGTAGGCGCCGGGGGCATCGTAGTGCTGCAGGCTGGATTGCAAACGGGCGCCATCCAGGCCCTGATCCAGCGCCGATTCGTCGCCGCTGTGGCCGGTGGCCACCGGCTGGTAGTCGTAAGTCGCCAGCGCCACGCTGCCGGGCACGATCTGGCGTGCGCCGTCCCAGCGGGTGAGGCCATCCTCTTCTTCGGTCGCATCGCTGCGGTGGAAACGCACGCGGCCAACGTTGGCCGCCGGCAGGCTGTACGGGTCGTCGAAGGCCAGCAGCCGCACCTGCGGCGTATCACCGTCCAGGTGCTCGTAGCGCCAGCTCAAGCCTTCCTCGCGCAGCAGGCGGCAGATGAAGTCGTGGTCGGATTCGCGATACTGCAGGCAGTAGCTGCGGTTGGGTAGCGGGCCGGCAAGCATGAAGTCCAGCCCCTGCACCACGGCGAATAGCGGGTTGGCGGCGGCGTGCTCGGCAAAGATCTGTCGCACGATGGCGTCGACGCTCAGATCCTGGAACACGAGCGAGGTCTGGCGCAGGCGCAGCAGCGCGAACGGCGGCTCCACGGTCAGCGCATACTTGGCAAAGCCGCCATCGCTGCCCAGTGTCTCGGCGGCGCTGACCACGCCGCAGCGCAGCGATTCGCGGCCGTCGGCGCCGGCAATGCCGAGCCGTACCGGCAGGCCGAGCAGCGACTTCAATTCGATGCCGTCGTCCGGCGCCAGGACTCGACGCGGAAGCGGTAGTCGCCGGCCAGCGCCTCGTCACCGGACAAGCTCAGCGGCAACAGCGCCTCGCCCCAGCGGCTGCCGTCACCCAGTTGCAGGCTGAGCAGGCGCTGGTCCTGGTTGAAGGCGGAGGCCGAGCAGGTCGGGGAGGGTCATGGCAGCGGCTCCGGAGCGAGGCAAAGCGTCGAATTATGCCAAAGAGTTATACGTTTGTCGTTAATGGTCGATGGGTGACCAGCCCGAGCATGGCAGTCTGACCGTGGTCCGTGTTCATCTATGCCGCCAGCCATCGGCAAAATGGCTGGCGGCATTGTGTCCATGCTGCCGCGCGGGATAAGGGGCGCGATTCATTTCACGGGTATAAAAAAAGGGCTTGCCGGGGAGAGTCGGCAAGCCCTTGTGAAAAACGGGAGCGTCGGTCTGCGGCTTAGCGCACCGCCAGCGCGCTGGCCTGTTGCGCCAGTGCGGTGATGCGCGCCCAGTCCTGGGCGGCGATGGCGTCGTCCGGGGTCAGCCAGCTGCCGCCGACGCACAGTACGTTGGGCAGCGCCAGGTAGTTCGGCGCGCTGTTGATGTCGATGCCGCCGGTGGGGCAGAAGCGCAGTTCTGGCAGCGGGCCGGCCAGCGCCTTCAGCAGCTTGATGCCGCCGACCGCCTCGGCCGGGAACAGCTTGAGGATGTTGAAGCCTTCGTCCTGCGCGTGCATCGCCTCGGACGGGGTGGCCACGCCGGGGATGAACGGCACGTTGGCGGCGCGCGCGGCGGCGGCCAGCTCCGGCGTCAGGCCGGGGCTGATGCCGAACTGGGCGCCGGCGTCGAGCGCGGCTTCCAGGTGGGCGCGGGTGCGCACGGTGCCGGCGCCGACGATGGCGTCCGGTACTTCGTCGCGGATGCGGCGCATCGCCGCCAGTGCCGCCTTGGTGCGCAGCGTGATTTCCAGGGTGCGGATGCCGCCGGCGACCAGTGCGCGGGCGAGATCGACCGCGACCGCGGCGTCGTTGACCACGATCACCGGCATCACCGGGCCTTGGCGTAGCAGAGTCAGTGCGTCCATCTATCTATCCTTTTCGATTGCCACAGAAACCACAGAAGCACACGGAAAGTATCGGCGCCGCTGGCGCGCTGCCCGCTGCTGCCGGTGTTGTCCGGGCGCGGCTTCCGTGTTTTCCGTGGCGAAAAATACGTTTACGGCTTGCTCCACAGCGGATGGGCGAAGGTCATCGCGCCTTCCTCTGCGGTGGTGGCCTGCTGGCGCATGCCGGCGAACAGGTCGCGGCCGACGCCGTGCTGGTGCGCGTCAAGGTTGGCCGCAGCGCGTTCGCGTGCCGCCCACTCGGCGGCATCCACCAGGATGCTCAGCTCGCCGCTGTTGGCATCCAGCCGCACCAGGTCGCCGTTCTGCACCTTGCCGATGTCGCCGCCGAGCAGCGCTTCCGGCGACACGTGGATGGCGGCCGGCACCTTGCCGGAGGCGCCGGACATGCGGCCGTCGGTGACCAGCGCCACCTTGAAGCCGCGTTCCTGCAGCACGCCCAGCGGCGGCGTCAGCTTGTGCAGCTCCGGCATACCGTTGGCGCGCGGACCCTGGAAGCGGATCACCGCGACAAAGTCCTTTTCCAGCTCGCCGCGCTTGAACGCCGCCAGCAGTTCGTTCTGGTCGTGGAACACCACGGCCGGTGCTTCCACCACGCGGTGCTCGGCTTTCACCGCGGAGACCTTGATCACCGCACGGCCGATATTGCCGGTCAGCACCTTCAGCCCGCCGTCGTGCGAGAAAGGCTTGGCCGCGGTGCGCAGCACGCCGTCGTCGCCGCTGGTCGCCGGCGCCGCGCGCCAGGCCAGCTTGCCGTCGTTAAGCCACGCTTCGCTGGTGTGCGCGCGCAGTCCCTTGCCCATCACGGTGGTCACGTCGTCGTGCAGCAGGCCGGCATCCAGCAGCTCGCGGATCACGAAGCCCATGCCGCCGGCGGCATGGAAGTGGTTCACATCTGCCTTGCCGTTGGGGTAGGCGCGCACGATCAGCGGCACCACCGCGGACAGCTCGTCGAAATCGTCCCAGTTGATGTCGATGCCGGCGGCACGGGCGATGGCATTGATGTGCAGGGTGTGATTGGTGGAGCCGCCGGTGGCGAGCAGGCCGACGATGCCGTTGACGATGGCTTTCTCGTCGATGACGTCGCAAATCGGGGTGAAGCGACTGCCCTGCGCGCTGATCTCGGCGGCGACACGGGCGGCGTGGCGGGTCAGCGCCTCGCGCAGCGGGGTATTCGGGTTGACGAAGGCGGCGCCCGGCAGGTGCAGGCCCATGATCTCCATCAGCATCTGGTTGGAGTTGGCGGTGCCGTAGAAGGTGCAGGTGCCGGGGCCGTGGTAGGACGCCGATTCCGACTCCAGCAGCGCGTCGCGGCCAACCTTGCCCTCGGCAAACAGCTGGCGCACCTTGGCCTTGTCGTCGTTGGAGATGCCGGTGGTCATCGGGCCGGCCGGCACGAACAGCGCCGGCAGGTGGCCGAAGGACAGCGCGCCGATCAACAGGCCGGGCACGATCTTGTCGCAGACGCCTAGGTACAGCGCGGCGTCGAACATCTGGTGGGACAGCGCGATGGCGGTGCTCATCGCGATCACGTCGCGCGAGAACAGCGACAGCTCCATGCCCTCGAAGCCCTGCGTCACGCCGTCGCACATCGCCGGCACGCCGCCGGCCACCTGCGCGGTGGCACCGGCTTTCAGCGCCTCATCCTTCAGCAGCGCCGGGAAGGTTTCCAGCGGCTGGTGCGCCGACAGCATGTCGTTATAGGAGGTGACGATGGCGAGGTTAGGGCGCACCGACTCTTTCAGGTGAATCTTGATCCCGTCCGGCATCGCGGCAAAGGCGTGCGCCTGGTTGGTACAGGACAGGTGGGCGCGCTCGACCTTGCCCTGGCGCACGGCGGCGTGGGCCTGGGCCAGATAAGTGGCGCGGGTGGCGCGGCTACGCTCGATGATGCGCTGGGTAACGGCAGCAAGAACGGGATGCAGACTCATTGGTGTAGGCCCTGATTGGTGTGTCTGAATGGTAGTTTTACTACAGTGTGTTGGCAAGGCATTACGTGATAAAAAAGCGGAATCCGGCGGCTTTGATGCCTTTATGGCCATATAAATCAGATTTTTGATGGGTTGTTGGTGATCGGCAACAGTGGGGTGTGTCGATTTGGTAGGCTGCGTTTTCACGTAGACAAGTCGCCATCGTTTGGTAATATAACTACATCACAACCCACTGTGCGAGAGAACAATCAGGATGGAGAACACAAACCTGCACACCCCGGCATTCGACATGGTGCTGTTCGGGGGTACCGGCGATCTGGTGATGCGCAAACTACTGCCGTCGCTGTACCAGGCGCACGCCGCCGGCCTGCTGCACGATGAGGGCCGCCTGCTGGCGCTGGGCCGCCGCGACATGAGCCGCGACGACTATCTGGCGATGGTGGAAAAGAGCGCGCGCGTCCACATCAAGGAGGGCTTCTCCGATGCCGCCTGGCGCGGCTTCCTCGCACGGGTGGACTACCTGACGGTCGACGCCGCCACGCCGGAGCACTATCCGCGCCTGGCCGCGGCGCTGCAGCAGGGCGGCGAGCGGGTGACGGTGTGCTACCTCGCCACTGCGCCGGACCTGTTCGAGGGCATCTGCGACAATCTCGCCGCCGTCGGCCTCAACCACGACCGCGTGCGCGTGGTACTGGAGAAGCCGCTCGGCCACGACCTGGAGTCGTCGCACGAGATCAACGAAGCGGTGGCGCGCCACTTCAGGGAAGAGCAGCTGTACCGTATCGACCACTACCTGGGCAAGGAATCGGTACAGAACCTGCTGTCGATCCGCTTCGCCAACGCGCTGTTCGAGCCGCTGTGGCGCCGCGAGTGGATTCACGACGTGCAGATCACCATCGCCGAAGACCTCGGCGTCGGCACCCGCGGCGACTTCTACGACAACACCGGCGCGCTGCGCGACATGGTGCAGAACCACCTGCTGCAGCTGTTGTGCATCGTGGCGATGGAGCCGCCGGCCAACCTCGGCGCCGACGCGGTGCGCGACGAGAAGCTGAAGGTGCTGAAGGCGCTGCGTCCGTTCAGCGAACAGGACGTCGCCAACAAGACGGTGCGCGCGCAGTACAAGGCCGGCGCCGTCGGCGGCCAGCCGGTGGTCGGCTACCTGCAGGAGCAGGGCATCCCCGCCGCCAGCCACACCGAGACCTTCGTCGCCATCAAGGCCGAGATCGACAACTGGCGCTGGGCCGGCGTGCCCTTCTTCCTGCGCACCGGCAAGCGGATGCAGGAACGGGTGGCCGAGATCGTGATCAATTTCCGCGACGTGCCGCACCAGCTGTTCCCCAGCCCGCTGGGGCTGAACACCGCCAACCGGCTGGTGATCCGCCTGCAGCCGGAAGAAAGCATCCGCCTGTACTTCCTGGCCAAGGAGCCGGGCGACACCCAGCGCCTGCAGCCGGTACACCTCAACCTGGATTTCCACGAGTCGTTCAAGGTGCGCCGCGCCGACGCCTACGAGCGCCTGCTGCTGGACGTGATCCGCGGCAAGCTGGCGCTGTTCATGCGCCGCGACGAGCTGGTGGAAGCGTGGCGCTGGGTGGAACCGATCATGGATAACTGGGCGCGCAGCACCACGCCGCCGAAGCAGTACACCGCCGGCAGCTGGGGCCCGGCCGCCTCCAGCGCGCTGCTGAGCCGCGACGGCATCAGCTGGCACGAAGAGTGTTGAACCCAGGCTAGCGGCCGGCCGCAGGCTTGGCCGCCAGCACCGGTCGCGGCAGGGTTTCCTCCGGCGGCCGGGCCAGCGCGGCTGACGCGTCAGCCGTGCCGGCATCCGCTTTCATAGATAACAAGACGTGCGGCAACACAGCCGCGCGCAGGCAACGGAGACACAGAGATGATGTTCCACGCTTTCGAATCGCAAGCGGCGGCGGCCGAGGTGCTCGCCCGCCGCGTCGCCGCCGACCTCGCCGCCGTCATTGGCCGCCGCGGTCACGCGGTGCTGGCGGTGTCCGGCGGCCGCTCGCCGGTGCCGTTCCTGCAGGCGCTGTCCGCCGAGGTACTGGACTGGTCGCGCGTCTGCGTCACCCTGGTCGACGAGCGCGTGGTCGCACCCGGTCACGCCGACAGCAACGCCGCACTGGTGCGCGATCACCTGCTGCAGGGCGGCGCCGCCGACGCGACGTTCCGGCCGCTGGTGAGCACGGCGGCCAACGTTGACGCCGAACTGGCGCAGGCCGCGGCGCAGTGGCAGACCCCGGACGTGGTGGTGCTGGGCATGGGCGACGACGGCCATACCGCGTCGCTGTTCCCCGATGCCGCCAACCTCGCCGCCGGCCTCGATCCGGCCAACCCGGCCGCGCTGCTGGCGGTGGTGCCGCCGGTGGCGCCGCACACCCGCATCAGCATGACGCTGGCCGAGATCCTGCGCAGCGGCAAGCTGTATCTGGCGATTGCCGGCGACAACAAGCGGCGGGTGCTGGAACAGGCCAGCCGCACGCTGAGCGCGGCGCAGCCGGTCAGCCATCTACTGCAACAAACGGAGAACCCGCTTCATGTCTACTGGGCAGCCTAATCCTTTCCCGCGTCTCTTGGCCGACATCGGCGGCACCAATGCCCGCTTCGCGCTGGAAACCGCACCCGGGGTGCTGGAAGACATCGACGTGTTGCCGTGCAAGGACTACCCGACGCTGGTCGACGCCATCCGCAGCTATCTGGAACGTGCCGCCACCCGCGCCGTGCACCACGCCGCCATCGGCATCGCCAATCCGGTTACCGGCGACTACGTGCAGATGACCAACCACCACTGGGCGTTCTCGATCGAGGCCACCCGCCGCGAGCTGGGCTTTGCCACGCTGCTGCTGCTCAATGATTTCACCGCGCTGGCGATGTCGCTGCCCTTCCTGCCCGCCGACGAGCTGGTGCAGGTCGGCGGCGGCGAGCCGCGCCACGGCGCCAAGGCGCTGATCGGCGCCGGCACCGGCCTTGGCGTCTCCGGCCTGCTGCCGCACGGCGGTGGCTGGGTGGCGATCGCCGGCGAGGGCGGCCACGTCGCCTTCGCCCCCGGCAACGAGGAAGAAGTGGCGCTGTGGCGCTACGCGCAGCGCCGTTTCGGCGAGCACGTGTCCGCCGAGCGCTTCCTGTCCGGCCCCGGCCTGGAGCTGATCTTTGATGCGCTGGCGGAGGCCGATGGCGAAGCCGCCGGCCAGCTGCCGGCGGCGGCGATCAGCGAGCGCGGCCTGTCCGGCAGCTGCCCGCGCTGCGCGCAGACACTGGCGCTGTTCTGCGGCATGCTCGGCAACGCCGCGGCCAACCTGGCGGTGACGCTGGGCGCGGTCGGCGGCGTCTACATCGGCGGCGGCATCGTGCCGCGCTTTGGCGAGCTGTTCGCGCAGTCGCCGTTCCGCGCCCGCTTCGAGGCCAAGGGCCGCTTCCGCGACTACACCCGCGCGTTGCCGGTGTACGTGATCCACAGCGCCTACCCGGCGCTGACCGGGGTGCAGGCCGCGCTGCGCGAACATCTGGGAGAACGTGATGCTTGAGAAAATCCGTGCCGAGCTGGATACCCTGTCCGGTGCCGAACGTCGCGTCGCCGAACAGGTGCTGGCGCAGCCGTATACCGTGATGCAGTCGGCGGTGTCGGACATCGCCGCCAGCGCCGGCGTCAGCCAGCCGACGGTGATCCGCTTCTGCCGCAGCATGGGCTTCTCCGGCCTGTCCGACTTCAAGCTCAAGCTGGCCGGCACCCTGGTCGGCGGCGTGCCCTACGTGCACTCCAGCGTGCGCCCGGAAGACCCGGTGTCGGAGATCACCGCCAAGGTGTTCGACAACACCGTCACCGCGCTGTTGAAGTGCCGCAACGAGGTCAACCCGCAGGCGGTGGACGAGGCGGTGGAGCTGCTGGCCCACGCCCGCCGCATCGAGTTCTATGGTCTGGGCAACTCCGGCATCATCGCCGCCGACGCGCAGCACAAGTTCTTCCGCTTCGGCATCCCCACCGTCGCCTACGCCGACAGCCACATCCAGATCATGGCCGCCTCGGTACTGACCCCGGACGACGTGCTGGTCACCATCTCCAGCTCCGGCCGCTCGCGCGAGCTGATGGACGCGGTGGACGTGGCGCTGGAGGGGGGCGCCAAGGTCATCGCCATCACCGTGCCGGACACGCCGCTGGCCGAACGCGCCACGGTGACGCTGGCGGTGGATGCGCCGGAAGACAGCGAAACCTACAGCCCGATGCTGTCGCGCATCCTGCACCTGGTGATCATTGACATTCTGACGGTCGGCGTCGCGCTCAAGCGCGGCCCCGGGCTGGTGACGCAACTGGAAAAAGCCAAACGCAGCCTGCGGCAAAAACGGCTGCGCAGTGAACACGACGACGAATGAGCCGCCCCAAGGTTGGCCGCAACCGGGGCTGAAGCCCCAGACACACCCGGAGACAACATGAGCACGCTGACCCAGCTTCCCGCCTGGCACGCCCTGTGGGACCACTTCAACGACGCCAAAAACCTGCACATGCGCGAGCTGTTCGACAGCGATCCGCAGCGTGCCGAACGCTACTCACTGGAAGTGGGCGGCCTGTTCCTGGACTACTCCAAAAACCGCATCACCGACACCTCGCTGCAGGGGCTGATGGCGCTGGCGCGCGAGGCCGGGCTGCCGGCGCGCATCAAGGCGATGTTCAAGGGCGAGAAGATCAACCGCACCGAGAACCGTGCCGCGCTGCACGTGGCGCTGCGCAACCGTACCAACTCGCCGATCCTGGTCGACGGCGAGGACGTGATGCCGAAGGTGAACTCGGTGCTGGCGCGGATGGGCAAGTTCGCGCACGCGGTGCGTTCCGGTGAGTGGCTGGGCTACACCCACCAGCCGATCACCGACATCGTCAACATCGGCATCGGCGGCTCCGATCTCGGTTCGCTGATGGTCTGTAGCGCGCTGAAGCCATTCGGCCACCCGCGCATGAACATGCACTTCGTCTCCAACGTCGACGGCGCGCAGCTGAAGGAAACGCTGAAAAAGGTGCACCCGGAGACCACGCTGTTCGTGGTCGAATCCAAGACCTTCACCACCCAGGAAACGCTGACCAACGCGCTGACCGCGCGCGACTGGTTCGTGGCGCGCGCGCGCGACGAAAAGGCGGTCGCCAAGCACTTCGTCGCGGTGTCGACCAACAAGAAAGCCGTCGCCGACTTCGGCATCGACCCGGCCAATATGTTCGAGTTCTGGGACTGGGTCGGCGGCCGCTACAGCCTGTGGTCGGCGATCGGGCTGCCCATCATGCTGTACCTGGGCGAGGAGAATTTCACCGAGCTGCTCAACGGCGCCCACATCATGGACCAGCACTTCGCCAATGCGCCGTTCGAGCAGAACATGCCGGTGCTGTTGGCGATGATCGGCATCTGGTACATCAACTACTACGGCGGCGGCAGCCATGTGATCGCGCCATATGATCAATACCTGCACCGCTTGCCGGCCTTCATCCAGCAGCTGGACATGGAGTCCAACGGCAAGCAGACCATGCTCGACGGCAATCCGGTGGACTTCGAGACCGCGCCGATCATCTGGGGCGAGACCGGTATCAACGGCCAGCACGCGTTCTTCCAGCTGCTGCACCAGGGCACCCACATTTCGCCGATCGACCTGATCTGCTCGCTGCAGAACAGCTCCAGCCTGCCCGGCCACCACGAGATCCTGCTCGCCAACGTGTTCGCGCAGGCGGAGGCCTTCATGCGCGGCAAGACCGCGGACGAGGCGCGCGCCGAGCTGGAGGCGCAGGGGCTGAAGGGCGCGGCGCTGGAGGCGCTGGTGCCGCACAAGGTGTTCGCCGGCAATCGTCCGACCAACACCCTGCTGATGGACCGCCTGGATCCGCGCAATCTCGGCTCGCTGATCGCCGCCTACGAGCACAAGATCTTCGTGCAGGGCGTGATCTGGCACATCAACAGCTTCGACCAGTGGGGGGTGGAGCTGGGCAAGCAGCTGGCGAAGACCATCCACGCCGAGCTGGCCGGCAAGCTGAAATCGGCACCGCACGACAGCTCGACCAAGGCGCTGATCGAGCGCTACCGCCGCGCCAACGCGCAGTAAAGCGCCCGCCGTCAGCCGGCGGCAGCCACCCCAACCGGAGCCTCGCGCTCCGGTTTTTTTATGGCCGTCGCGGGCGTGGACGAGGGAAAGCCGCAATGCGGAACTCCCCAATGGTGGGGCGGCCAAGGGCGGCACTAGCATGCTCTTGCCGTCGCGGCCGCCATGCCAGCCTTGCTTCATGACAACGGCCGGCTATGCTGAGCCAAGGTTATGACGTTGGCCGCAAAGGGCCGCGCGCGGCGGCTGGCAAGCCGCAATATTACCAAGCCGCTGTCAGCGCTTTGTAAGGCGGCGCTGCTAGTCTGGACCGCGAGTTGTCTGCGCGGGCCGCCTGCCGGCCCGCCCCTCCGTCTTTGTTTGCAAGGAAATCATCATGCGCGTTTCTACCCGGCTGGCCGTCATCATCCTGGCCAGCTTTATCGGATTGCTGCTGCTGGCCGGGCTGTCGCTGCACAGCATCCGCCAGTCGCTGTACGAGGAAAAACAGGCCTTCATCGTCAACCAGCTGCGCATGGCGGAAGGGGTGCTCGGCCACTACGCCGCCGCGGCGCAGCAGGGGCGGCTGAGCCAGGCCGAGGCGCAGCAGCAGGCGCGGCAGGCGCTGGCGATGCTGACGGTGGACGACGTGTACTACTTCGCCCGCGACAAGGACAACGTGATGCAGGTGCACGTGAAGGCCGACCGCATCGGCAAGGTCGACCTCGGCTCCAAGCTGCCGGACGGACGCACCACGGTCGATGCCTACAACGAGGCACTGCGCACGGCCAAGTACGGCATCACCGAGATCTACACCACGCGCAAGGGCTCGGACCAGCAGGTGCCCAAGCTCAACGGCGTGGTGCGTTTCGAGCCGTGGGGCTGGATGGTGGGCACCGGCATCTTCGTCGACGACATCGCGGCCACCTTCTGGCGCAATGCCTCGCTGCTGCTGGCGCTGGCGGCCGTGGTACTGGTGGTGCTGGCGGCGCTGGCGCTGACCATGTCGCGCCGCATCATCGGCTCGCTCGGAGGCGAGCCGGCCTACGCGGTGGCGGTGGTGGAGGCAATCGCCGCCGGCGACCTCAACCAGGACATCCGCCACAACGGCAAGCCGCACAGCCTGCTGTTCGTGATGGCGGCGATGCAGCAGAAGCTGCGCGAGATGATCGCGCAGATCAGCGACTCCGCCGCGCAGCTGGGCGACACCGCCGCCGCGCTGGGCGAGCAGATGCAGCGGCTGGACACGGTGTCCAGCACCGCCAACGATTCCACCACCGCGGCGGCGGCGGCGATCGAGCAGCTGTCGGTGAGCATCGACCACGTGTCCGACAGTGCACGGCAGACCGAGGTCGATTCGCGCGGCGTGGCACAGCTGGCGCAGCAGGGGCTGGGGGTGGCGCAAGGCGTGGTGTCCAGCATCCGCGGCATTGCCGGCGAGGTCAGCGACGCCTCCGGCCGCGTGCTGTCGCTGAGCGAGCGCACGCGCAGCATCAGCGGCATCGCCGACACCATCCGCGACATCGCCGACCAGACCAACCTGCTGGCGCTGAACGCGGCGATCGAGGCGGCGCGGGCCGGCGAACTGGGGCGCGGCTTCGCGGTGGTGGCCGACGAGGTGCGCAAGCTGGCGGAGCGCACCGCGCAGGCCACCAGCGAGATTTCCAGCATCATTCACAGCGTGGTGCAGGAAACCGCCGGAGTGTCCGGCGCGATGGAACAGATCGCGCCGCTGGTGGAGGACGGCGTGCAGCAGGTGACGCAGCTGGCCGGCGCGCTGGGCCAGATCGACGACAAGGTCGGCGACACGCTGGAGCGCTTCCGCAACGTGGCGCTGGCAATGAGCGAGCAGAGCCAGGCCGGGGTCAGCATCGCCGGTAGCGTGGAGCAGGTGGTGCACGTGGTGGAGGAAACGCAGTCCTCGGTGCGCTTCACCACCAGCGCCTCGGCGCGGCTGCAAACGTTGGCCGCAGACCTGCAGCAGGCGGTGTCGCGCTTCCGCGTGTAGGTGTGAGCGTCCGGCGAGCGCCAGCGCTCACCGGACGTATGACTCAGGAGGCGCTGCTGTCGCGCAGGCACTTCTTCACGAAGCTGTTCTTGGCGGCGCCGGCCAGTTTCTTCTCGGCAGCCTTGCCGTCACACATGGCTTGCGAGTTGCCCGGCTGTTCGCGTTCGCACTTCTTCATGAAACTGTTTTTGGCGGCGCCGGCGAGCTTCTTCTCGGTGGCCATCTTTTCGCAGGCCGGATTGGCGGCCAGCAGCGGGCCGGAAAACAGGGCGAGGGTGAGCAGCAGGATCAGTTGACGCATGGTGTGTCCTTTCGGGAGGGGGGTCGGGGCAAGGCGCCGTCGCGGCAGCTGGCTACACTATGGTTGTTGCCGGTCAAAAATGAAATACCGGTAGTTGCGCTATGCTGGTCATGGCATTGTCACCCGGCGATGCCATCATGAGTGGCCACGGCGAGGACGGACACGGGATGCGACACGGAATGAACTGGAGATGGGGCTGCGGCTGGCTGGCGCTGCTGTGCGGCCTGCCGCTGGCGGCGGTGGCGGCCGGCACGCGCGTGCCGCTGACCATCGTCGCCATGGACCAGGCGTCGCCGCCCTACGTCATCGGCGAGGGCGACCGTTTTGCGCCGCAGCCGGGTCTTGCCGTCGAGCTGGCGCAGCGGGCGGCGAAAGCCTGCGGTGTCGAGCTGCAATTGCTGCGCCAGCCGGGGCTGCGCATGCTGCAGAGCCTGAAAAACGGCAGTGCCGACGCGGCGCTGCTGCTGTCCTACAACGAGGAACGCGCGCAGTTCGCGGTCTATCCGCTGCGCGACGGCCAGCCCGACGGCCGGCAACGCATGAGCACGCTGCGCTACGTGCTGTTCGTGCGCCACGACAGCCTGCTGGCGTGGGACGGCGAGCGGCTGACCCCGCCGCAGGCGGTGGTGGGCAGCAATATCGGCTGGTCGGTGATCAAGGATCTGGAACGCCTGCAGATCAAGGTGGAAACCGCGCTCAATGTCGGCAGCAACTTCAACAAGCTGCAGGCCGGGCGCATCGACGCTTACGCGATCCAGGACCTGCTGGCCGCCGGCTATCTGGCGACGCATCCGAAGCTCGCGGTGCGGGCGCTGCCGCAGCCGCTGGTGAGCAAGGACTACTTCATGCCGTTCAGCCGCCAGTTCGCCGCGCGCCAGCCGCAGCTGGTGCAGTGCATGTGGCAGCAGGTGGCGCGTCAGCGCGATGCGCTGCTGCAGCGGCGCATGGCGATCTATCTCAATCACTGACGCAGCCAGGGTTGGCCGCAAAAAAAGCCGACGCGCGGACGTCGGCTTTTTGTTGTGCCGGCGGGGTTTATCCGGCCAGACGCGCGCGGTGGCGGGTGGCTTGCCGTGCCGTTCGCCTGCCCTGAGGCGCCCGCCGAAGGTGGTGGTGCCTGGTTGATGGTCGGGTGTGACCGCCTGTTGCAGTACTTCGGTTCCGGCACGCGTCACGCCTTTGCCGCGATCACCGGCAGGGCTGTTGGCGAAGCATGGCGGTCAACAGGGTCATTTCGTTCAATACCGGTCAAACCGGATTTCTTACGCTGCAGGCTCTTTCATCCGCGGGGAGCAACCCATGAGCCTGTATCTGTCGATGTCCTTGTTTGCGCTGGCGGCCTCCATTTCTCCGGGGCCGGTGAATCTGCTGGGCCTGGCCCACGGTGTGCAGTACGGTTTTCGTGCCAGCCTGCGGCATGTCACCGGCGCCACCATGGGATTCACCCTGTTACTGCTGTTGATCGGCCTCGGCCTGCACGAGGTGCTGACCCGCTGGCCGTTGGTGACCACCGCCATCAAGTGGGCCGGAGCCGCTTTTCTGCTGTATATGGCCTGGAAGTTGTTCCGCGCGGATGGCGCACTGGGCGACCAGCGTGCCGGGCAGGCACCGTCGTACTGGCAGGGAGCCTTGATGCAATGGCTGAACCCGAAGGCCTGGCTGGCAGCGGTGGCCGGCATGGGGGCCTTTGCCGGTGGTGACAGTCTGCTGGTCTGGCAATTCAGCGCGCTGTACTGGGCGATCTGCTACCTCTCGCTGGCCTGCTGGGCTTATGCCGGCGCCGCGTTGGGGCAATACCTGCACTCTGCCGCCCGTATCCGGCTGCTGAACCGTTTGCTGGCGGTCTTGCTGTTGCTGAGCACGGTTTTGCTGTTCTGATCAGCGCCGGTAATGGCCTGGCGTGACGGCGGTGAGGCGTTTGAACACCCGCTGGAAATGCGCCTGGTCGGCAAAACCGCTGGCGTGTGCGACTTCCGCCAGCGGCTGCCGGTCACGCAGCAGACGTCTTGCATGCTGGATACGGCAGTTGAGCAGATAGGCGTGCGGTGTCATGTGATAGTGCTGGCTGAAGGCACGGATCAGGTAGGACGGTGACAGCGAGGCTGCCGCGCAGATCTGCTGCAGCGTCAAGGATTCGGTCGCGTGGCTGTGGATGAAGTCGGCGGCCCGCGCCAGTTTGTCCGGTGCGCCAGGCCTTGGCGGCTTGCCATGCGACAAGGCGGCCAAGGCCTCGCTGAAGAACTGGACGGCGACGCTTTCCTTCAGCAGGGGTGCGCTATCGGCGGCGGTCAGCACGGCGTGAAAACGGGTAAACGCGGCGTACAGGCGCGGGTCGGTACTGAGCTGACAAGCCAGCGGCTGGAAGTCGCCATGCGGCGACAGCCCCAGCTCGGCCTGCCGTGCCCCCAGCCAGTCCTGGTCCACATACAGCATGCGATACGCCCAGCCGGCGCCGCGAACGGGCGCGCAGGCGTGCACCTCGCCCGGGTTCATCATCAGTACACTGCCGGCGGCGATCTCGTGCCGCTTGTTGCCGTTCAGATAGTGGCTGTGGCCGCCATCAATCACGCCCAGCGAGAACGTCTCGTGCGAGTGTTTTTCATAGCAGACCTGGCGGCCGTCCGCGACGTCGCGGGATTCGATGAAGGGCAGGGCGTCATCACGCCAGAAGCGGGATGCTTGCGGTGGGGCCGGGCGCGCTTGTGCCATCGTTGCGTCACTTCTGTTGAACATTGAACACGAACAGCATAGCTTGCCCCGGTACAGAAACAACAGAACCGTCACAGGGTGGCCGCATCTGTTGTCGTGTTTTGCGGCGCCGGTCTTTCGTCGGCCCGGTGAGGTGGTGCTGGCTCAGCCCGCGCTGGCATCCCTACGCATTGGCCAACAAGGCGGTTGCTGGTCGCGGCGGCCGGTTTCTTCCCAGCGGTCTTGGCTTCGCAAGCGAGGTTGGCGCTGGCGCTGGAAAACAACAAGGCCGGGATGATCCCGGCCTTGTTGTTCATGCGGGCGGCGCAAGCTTGGCCGCAAGCCGCTTAGCCGGCCAGACGCGCGCGGTGGCGTGCGATCTGCGCACGCACCTGGTTCGGTGCGGTGCCGCCCACGTGGTCGCGCTGTGCCAGCGAGCCTTCCGGCGTCAGCACGGTGAACACGTCCGCTTCGATCAGGGTGCTGAATTCGCGCAGCTTTTCCAGGCTCAGATCGGCAATGTCCACGCCCTGCAGCTCGGCGTGGCGTACGGTCAGTGCCACCACTTCGTGGCTGTCGCGGAACGGCATGCCCTTCTTCACCAGATAGTCGGCGAGGTCGGTGGCGGTGGCGAAGCCCTGCAGTACCGCGGCGCGCATCGCGTCTTTCTTCACCGTGATGCCGCGCATCATGTCGGCGTAGATGCGCAGGGTGTCGATCAGGGTGTCCGCGGTGTCGAACAGCGGTTCCTTGTCTTCCTGGTTGTCCTTGTTGTAGGCCAGCGGCTGCGCCTTCATCAGGGTCACCAGCGCGATCAGGTGGCCCACCACGCGGCCGGATTTGCCGCGTACCAGCTCCGGCACGTCCGGGTTTTTCTTCTGCGGCATGATGGAGCTGCCGGTGCAGAAACGGTCGGCGATGTCGATGAAGCCGACGCGCGGGCTCATCCACAGGATCAGCTCTTCGGACAAACGGCTCAGGTGCACCATCACCAGGCTGGCGGCGGCGGTGAATTCGATGGCGAAGTCACGGTCGGACACCGCGTCCAGCGAGTTGTGGCACACGTCGTCGAAGCCCAGCAGCTGAGCGGTGTAGTGGCGGTCGATCGGGAAGGTGGTGCCGGCCAGTGCGGCGGCGCCCAGCGGCAGGCGGTTGACGCGCTTGCGGCAGTCGGTCATGCGCTCGGCGTCGCGGGAGAGCATCTCGACGTAGGCCAGCATGTGGTGGCCGAAGGTTACCGGCTGGGCGACTTGCAAATGGGTGAAGCCCGGCATCACGGTGTCGGCGTTGGCCTCGGCCAGATCCAGCAGGCTGGTCTGCAGCTCGGCGATGAAACCGACGATGGTGTCGATCTGCGCGCGTAGCCACAGGCGGATGTCGGTGGCCACCTGGTCGTTACGCGAGCGGCCGGTGTGCAGGCGCTTGCCGGCGTCGCCGATCTTGTCGGTGAGGCGGCGCTCGACGTTCATGTGCACGTCTTCCAGGTCCACGCTCCACTCGAAGTTGCCGGCGCGGATGTCGGCGATGATGGCGGCCATGCCGTCGCGGATCGCGGCGAGGTCGGCATCGGACAGCACACCGCACTTGTTGAGCATCGCGGCGTGGGCCAGCGAGCCTTCGATGTCGAATTCGGCCAGACGGTTATCAAAGGTGACCGAAGCGGTGTATTTCTTGACCAGCTCGGAGACCGGCTCGGAGAAGCGGCCAGACCAGGCGTGCGTGTCTTGCATGGTGATGATGTCCCGGGTTTGTACGTGGAGGGCGTGTCTGGCCAACGATTATAAGGAAAGCCCGCCATCAGGGCGAGGGCGGGCTGGTTTCAAGCGTTCGATTGCGCGCCTGGAGCGTGTTCACGATCTCGCGCGCTCACGCGAGACAAGGTGAAAACGGCTGAGGAGGCGGCGTTGAGCTGGAGATAAACCAGCATGCCGAAGCCGTTTTCAACGCGGTATCGCCCCATTTAGAGATCAGTCGCAGCAGATCGTGTACCGGTTCTTAGCGTGGCGTGGTGCGCCGCGCCGCCATGCGTTTGCCGGCGTCGCGCAGCTCGTCCTCGCTGATCAGCTGGCCGGCGACCGGGAACAGCCAGTCTTCCTCGCGCTGTGCGTGTTCGCGGTACAGGCGGGTGAAGTCGGCGATGGCGGCGGCGTCCAGTTCTGCCAGCTCGCCGCGACCGAAGGCCTGCAGCTGGTCGTGGATGGCGCACCAGCGCGCGTTCAGGTAGCCGTGCTCGGCCAGCAGCTGCTTGATCTTGGCGGCAGCGTCCGGCTGTCGTGCCACGATCAGCGGGAACAGCTCCTGCTCCTCGTCCTGATGGTGCGCCGGGCCGGCGAGCTCGAAGTAGCGCACGATGCCGGCGATGGTGTTCAGCACGGCGTGGCTGTGGCCGTGGCTGGCGATGTAGCCGGGCAGCGCGTCCAGCTGCTCGCAAAAATGGCGCACCTTGTCGTGACAGGCGTACAGCATGTCCAGCGGTTCGTCGAAGGAAGGCGCGGGGATCGCGCGGGTGAGGGCGTCCAGGCTCAGCATGGCATGCTCCAGAAAACGGTGGGATGGTTTCAGTATGGTGCATGGCGGCGTCGCTGCCCATGATCCGTCTCAAGCGGCGGGCGGGGATTTGCATTACAGTCTCGGCTGATATTTTTTGTTGCAGGCGAGTGATGACTGTCCCGTTCCTGATCCGTGAACTGTGCCGCGACGATGCGGCCAACCTGGCCGCGGCGCTGGCGCTGCACGACGCCGCCCATGCGCTGGAAGTGGCGTGGCTGGATGGCTACCCGTTGCCGCGGCTGTGGCAAAGCGCCGCCGACATCGCCGCCAGCCCGCTGTACATCCTTGCCGGCTACGACGAAGCAATGCAGCTGTGCGCGCTGCTGGCCTGCGGCCGGGCCGACGATGGCAGCCTCGACATCGTGCGCACGCTGGTGGCGCCGGCTCGGCTGGGCGAGGGCTGGGCCGGGCGCCTGCTCACCACCGCGCTGGCCGGCGAAACCGCGGCCACGGTCAGCAGCGCGCAGGCCAACCGCGCGGCGCTGCGCTGCTATCACAAGGCCGGCTTTGTGCGTGTGCGCGACTTCGCCGCTGCGGACGGGCTGGCGCTGACCACGCTGCGCTGGCAGCGCGACGACAGCGAATTGCCGCTGACGTTGGACGCCGATGGCTGGGTCAATGAGGCGCAACAGCTGCCGTCGCCCAACTGCGACAGTTATCCACAGCCGGCGGTGCCGCTGCTGGTTATCCACAATATCAGCCTGCCGCCGTACCGCTACGGCGGCGACGGCGTGGCGCAACTGTTCGGCAATCGCCTCGATCCGGCGGCCGATCCCTACTACGCCACCATCGCCCACCTGCGGGTGTCGGCGCACTTCTTCATCCGCCGCGACGGCAGCCTGCTGCAGTTCGTGTCCACCCGCCAGCGCGCCTGGCACGCCGGGGTGTCGCAGTGGCGCGGCCGCGAGCGCTGCAACGACTTCGCGCTCGGCATCGAGCTGGAAGGCTGCGACTTCGAGCCGTTCTGCCACGCGCAGTACCGCACGCTGGCGGCGCTGGCGCGGCTGCTGCAGCGCGAGTGCGGCATCGAGGCCATTACCGGCCACCAGCACATCGCGCCGGGGCGCAAGACCGATCCGGGTCCGTACTTCGATTGGCCAAGGTTGGCCGCAGCAGTGGGGCGAGCGCTGCCGGAGAACTGAGTCTTTGTCGTGAGGGACGACGGGATCAGAAGTCGCGCCAGGAGGCGGTCTTGCGGCTGAGGCTGCTGCTGGTGCCGGTGCTGATGGCGGGCGGCAGGCTGATGCTGCCGGAGCCGGTGCTGGCGGACCAGCCCCGGAATTGGGTATTGGCGGTGAGATCGGACAGGTTGTCCTCGGTCACCAGCGTGCCGGTGAGGGTGGCGCCGCCCCAGCCGTTCTTGCCGCAGCTGTCGGCGTAGTAGACGAGACCGTAGATCACCACGCCGCCATTCATCTTCGGGCAGCCGGCGCCGCTGTCGAACACCAGGATCGCCGGCTGGCTCGGGCTGCCGATGTTCTGGTGCCAGTTCTGGCCGCCGATGCTCCCGATATTGCTGGCGTCAAAGTAGTAGACGGTGCGCTGATAGCTGGTGCCGGCTTGCTGCGCCGCCAGTTCCGCCGCGGCCTGCGCCTCCGATTCCAGCCGCATCTGCTCCTTGCTGGTGTCCGGAAACACGAAATCCCACGCGCTGCCACTGAAGGCATTGCCCTGAATCTGACCGGTGACCGACAGGTGGCCAGGCTGGTTGGACGCGGCGGAGGCCGAGGTCATGATCGCCACGCCGCTGTCGCCGGCAGTCACCGACGGATTGCCGGTGATGCAGCTTTTTTTCTTGCCGCAGTCGCCGAGGCTGCCTTCGACCACGATCGGCGCGAAGCTGGCCAGGTTCAGCGTCACCGGGGTGGTGGTCGTGGTGGTGAGGGTGCCGAGCTGGACCTTCTGGCGGATGCTGGCACTGGCGTCGCCGCTGGCGGTGGCGCGGATTTCCAGGGTGTTGGGGGTGGCGGCGTTGCGCCACAGCGATACCGCCACGCTGTAGCTGCCGATGCTCTGCGCGCTGACGGCGCTGCCGAACAGGCTGCTGCTGGCCTGCTGGTTGTTGCCGCTGGGGCCGCTGCCGTCGTTGCTCCAGTTGCCGGCGCTGGCCAGTGCCGTGCTGCTGACCGCGCCGGAGGCGAGCCAGGCCAGCGCGTGTTCGACCCCGCCGCGGGCGGCCTCCATCGCCTTGGACTGGCTGACCAGATTGTTGCCGGTGCGGATCTCGAACAGCAGGCCGGCACTGCTCTGGAACACCATCAGGCTGCTGAGGAACAGTACCAGCAAGGTCATCGCCAGCGTCACCACGCCCTGTTGCCGGGGCTGGCGGGTGGCGGGCGAGCAAGTGGTGCGGGCGGTGCAGGTGCGGCTGGGCATGATGGCGACGGCGGGAGGGGCGCTGCGGCAGGCGGCGCGTCAGGATGGCGGGTGTTTGCAGACAGCTGTCGTGCAAACGGCATAGCCGGCCATCGTATATAAATGACAATAAAGTGGCAATATTACCAATACAAAAGGGCAAGCCGTCCGGCTTGCCCTTGTCGTGACGCTTGCGGCCAACCTTGACCGCTGCGCGGTTTACAGCTCGACTTGCGCGCCCATCTCCACCACGCGGTTGGTCGGGATCTGGAAGAAGTCGGTGGCACGCAGCGCGTTGCGGCTCATCCACACGAACAGCGTCTCGCGCCACGGCGACATGCCCTCGCGTTCGGTCTGGATCAGCGTCTCGCGCGACAGGAAGAACGAGGTGTCCATCAGCTCGAAAGTCATGCCCTGTGCCGCGCACAGGTCGAGGATTTGCTGCACGTCCGGGGTCTCCTTGAAGCCGTAGTAGGCCATCACCCGCCAGAAACTGCCGGACAGCTGCAGGACTTCCACCCGCTCGTCTTCCTCGATATACGGCACCTCCTCGGCGCGGATGGTCATCAGTACCACCCGTTCGTGCAGTACCTTGTTGTGCTTCAGGTTGTGCAGCAGCGCGTGCGGCACGCCGTGGGTGGAGTTGGTGAGGAACACCGCGGTGCCCTGTACCCGCTCCGGCGGGTAGGCTTCCATGTTCTCGACAAAGCCGTCCAGCGGGATCGCCATTTCGTTCAGACGCTGCATCAGCAGGTGGCGGCCCTGTTTCCAGGTGGTCATCAGGATGAAGGCGCCGATGCCGATCAGCAGCGGCAGCCAGCCGCCGGCGAAGATCTTCACCACGTTGGCGAGGAACAGCGGCAGGTCGATCACCAGCAGCGCGACCAGCAGCGGTGCCACCACGGCCAGCGGCCAGTGCCAGCCGCGCCAGGCGACGGTGCACACCAGGATGGAGGTGATCACCATGGTGCCGGTGACGGCGATGCCGTAGGCGCCGGCCAGCGCGCTGGAATTCTGGAACATGATCACCACCATGATCACCGCCGCCAGCAGGCCCCAGTTGATCAGCGGGATGTAGATCTGGCCGATCTCGTTGTCGGAGGTGTGGGTGATTTCCATGCGCGGCAGGTAGCCCAGCTGTACCGCCTGGCGCGTCAGCGAGAACACGCCGGAGATCACCGCCTGCGACGCGATCACCGTGGCGCAGGTGGACAGGATCACCAGCGGCAGCAGTGCCCACTGCGGCGCCAGGTGGAAGAACGGGTTGGCGCGCGCCTCCGGGCTGGCAAGGATCTCGGCGCCCTGGCCGAAGTAGTTCAGCAGCAGCGCCGGCAGCACGTAGAAGAACCACGCCAGGCGGATCGGCCTGGCGCCGAAGTGGCCCATGTCGGCGTACAGCGCCTCGGCGCCGGTCAGTGCCAGCACCACCGAACCGAGCGCCAGGAAGCCGATGGCGCCGTGGCTGAACAGGAATTCGATGCCCCACAGCGGATTCAGCGCCGCCAGCACCGCCGGGTTACCGGCAATACCGTGCACGCCGAGCGCGGCCAGCGCCGCGAACCACAGCATCATCACCGGGCCGAACAGCTTGCCGACACTGGCGGTGCCGTGCTTCTGGATCAGGAACAGGCCGGTCAGCACCGCCAGCGCCAGCGGCAGCACGTAGGGCTTGAACGCGGGGGTGATCACCTCCAGCCCTTCCACCGCCGACAGCACCGAGATCGCCGGGGTGATCACCACCTCGCCGTAGAAGAAGCCGCCGCCCATCAGACCGATGGCGGCCAGCATCCAGCCGCGCGGGCCGACACAACGCCGAGCCAGCGCCATCAGCGTCAGGATGCCGCCCTCGCCGCGGTTGTCGGCGCGCAGCACGAAGCTGAGGTATTTCAGCGACACGACCAGGATCAGGCCCCAGACGATCAGCGACAGGATGCCCAGCACGTTGGCCGGCGTCACCGCCAGGCCGAGGTGGGGGCTGAAGCATTCTTTCAGGGTGTAGAGGGGGCTGGTGCCGATGTCCCCGTACACGACCCCCAGCGCCGCCAGCGTGATACCGGCGAGCGCTTGTTTGTTTTGAGCCTGCATGATTTATGTATTTTTTGGTGGGTGGCGCCGCCACGGATGTTGCAGCGCAGTATTGCGAATCTCGGGTGAGCGCGAAGCTTACTCTTGTGCCCCACAATGTGCCATGCGGCGCCCGCTTTTGTAGCGCAATTGTGGCCGCAGTGTAGAGCCGATGCGACAGGTGGCACGATGGAGTGGCTAATTGCCGCCTTCTTCCTCCAGCCAGGCGCAGAAATCGGCGCACAGCGGGTCTTCCGCCAGCGTCAGCGGCAGCACCCAGGAATAACCGCGCGCCTTCACCCGCGGCCCGTCCAGCGGCGCCACCAGCTTGCCGCTGGCGATCAGCGCGTCGGTCACCGGCTGCGCGCTGAGCGCCACCCCCAGGCCGTCGACCGCCGCCTGCAGCGCCAGATAGTAGTGGTCGAAGTGCTGGTGCGCCGCCGCCTGCAGCGCCGGGCTGCCGGCCGCCGCCAGCCAGCGCTCCCACGACACCGGCCGCGTTTCCGAGTGCAGCAGCGTGTGCTGCGCCAGGTCGGCCACCGTCGCCAGCGGCTTGCTCGCCAGCAGCGCCGGGCTGAGCAGCGGCTGTTCGTGTTCGGTCAGGAACAGGTGCGACACGAAACCGTGCCAGTGGTCATGGCCGCGGCGCAGGGCGATGTCGAAATCGGCGTGCTGGTCGTGGATGATGGTGTCCGAGGTCGCCAGCCGCAGCTCGACGCCGGGATGGCGCAACTGGAAGCGCGTCAGCCGCGGCAGCAGCCAGTGCATCGCCAGCGTCGGCGTGGCGTTGATGCGCAGCTGCCGCGTGCGGCCCTGGGTCAGCCGCTCGGTGGCGGTGGCGATGCTGTCGAACGCGGTCTGCAATACCGGCAGGTACTGGCGACCGTTGTCGGTGAGCAGCACGCGCTTGCCGACGCGGTCGAACAGCGGCAGGCCCAGCCATTCTTCCAGCTGCTTGATCTGGCGGCTGATGGCGCCATGGGTCACATGCAGCTGCTCCGCCGCGGCACTGAAACTGCCGCAGCGTGCCGCGGCTTCAAAGGCGCGCAGGGCATTGAGAGGGGGAAGTCGCCGGTTCATGCTTGTGAGCATAGCGCACAAGCGAAGTCGGAAAAACTCGTTTGTCGCCGCCTCCGCTTCCGCACTACGCTACCGGTCATGGAAACACACAACATCCCCACCCGCCGCGAGCTGTTCACCGGCTTTTTCGGCATCGGCATCATCGGCTTCGGCGGCGTGCTGCCGCTGGTGCACCACATGCTGGTGCTGCGCAAAGGCTGGCTGACCGATGCCGAATTCACCGAGCTGCTCGGCCTCGGCCAGATCCTGCCCGGCCCCAACGTGGTCAATCTCAGCGTCGCCGTCGGCGGCCGCTTCCACGGCGCCAGCGGTGCGCTGCTGGCATTCAGTGGCCTGCTGCTGGCGCCGTTCTGCATCGCCATGCTGCTGGTGTCGCTGTACCAGCAGTACCGCGGCCTGCCGGCGCTGCAGCAGGTGCTGGCCGGGCTGGCACCGGCGGCCACCGGCCTGATCTTCGGCATGGGGCTGCGGCTGGCCGCCAGGCTGGAACGCAGCAGCTGGTGCATCGCGCTGGCGGTGGCCACCTTTGTCGCCATCGGCCTGCTGCACTGGCCGCTGCTGCCGCTGCTGCTGGTGATGGTGCCGCTGGCGGTGACGCTGGCCTGGCACCTGCAGAAGGAGCCGACATGAGCGCGATGCTGCTTGCCCTGTTTCTGGTGTTCGGCCAGCTGTCGCTGATGGCGGTCGGCGGTGCCAACGCGGTGGTGCCGGAAATGCTGCGCATGGTGGTCAACGAGCACGGCTGGATGACGGCGGCGGAATTCACCGCGCTGTTCGCCATCGCGCAGTCGGCACCGGGGCCGAACGTGCTGATCGCCAGCCTGGTCGGCTGGCAGATGGCCAGCCTGCCCGGCGCCGCCATCAGCCTGATCGGCATCTGCGGCCCGTCCTCGATCCTCAGCTTCTACGTCGCCAAGCTGTGGCAGCGCTTCCGCGATTACCGGCTGTGCCACGCCATCCAGCGCGGCTTCGCACCGCTGTCGATCGGGCTGGTGCTGGGCGGTGCCTGGCTGCTGGCCGGCATCGCCAACACCGGCTGGAGCGCGTGGCTGCTGTGCGCCGTCAGCGCGCTGATCGCCTGGCGCACCAGCCTGCACCCGCTGTGGCTGCTGGGCGCCGGCGCCGTGACCGGGCTGCTGGGCTGGGTGTAGGCGTCGGCGCGGATCGCGCATGGCATAATCGGCGGCATTCCCTTGCCGCCGGTACGCACCATGACCGTTTCTGCCTTCGCCGCTGATATACCCTCCACCGAAGATCTGCTCGGCTTTACGCCGCACGCGCAAAGGTTGGCCGCAACTATTCTGCAAGGTCTGCCCGAGGGGCAAAGCTTCGTCATCGGCATCGAAGGCGAGTGGGGCGAGGGCAAGTCCAGCTTTATCCATTTCCTCAAGCAGGCATTCCCTCAAGGCGAGACTGATCCGTTGCGGCCAACCCTGGTCGAGTTCAACCCGTGGTGGTTTGAAGGTTCGGATCAGCTGCTAAGGCATTTCTTTGATGAATTGCTGGGGCAGGTGGATTGGTCGCATCGCTTGCGCGATTCTGTACGAACAAAGCTAAATTCTCTGGGCCGCGCAGGAGTTCGAATTGGCAAAGCCTTACAGGCATGTTCTATCGGCTGTGTTGAACCCGCGACAATTGCCGCTGTTGCAGCCTTCGGCAAGTCGATCGAGACAGGGGCTGGAGTGATGCATTCCAGCGGCCAGCCTAAGTCATTTCATCGCTTGCGAGGTGATGCTGCCAACGCACTGAAAACGCTCCAATTCAAAACCATCGTTTTTATCGACGATCTCGATCGGCTGCCTGCAAGTGAAATCTGCGAGCTGTTCCGCGTGATCAAGGCGGTCGCCGATCTGCCCAATATCGTTTACGTCATCGCCTATGACCGTGCCATCGTTGCATCGGCTCTGGATGAGGTACACAAGGGGCGGGGTGAGGCCTATCTGGAAAAAATCATTCAGCTGCCGTACCGGCTACCCACACCTAAACACAGTGACCGGCTTCGCTATCACACGAAGCTGTTGGGGTGCTCGCCATTGCTGAAAGGCATAGTGTGCAGTGATGACTTGGAAGTAAAACTGGCCCTGAGTTTTGTCACGGATGCTTTTTTGCCGAAGCCACGAGATGTCAAACGGTTGCTTGCCAGCCTGCTCACGAGTCGCAACGTTCCGCTGGAAATCCGGATGGACCCGCTGGATTTTGTGTTTCTGGAAGCGTTGCGCTTGAAAGATCGTAACCTTTGGCAACAGCTTGTTGAGGGGTGGTTGGATTGTTCGTCTTACGCTTTACTCGATGGCTTGCAAGGCCGGCAACGTGAATCAGGACGGCAGACGTGGCTGCAATCTAGATTCTTGGGGTTCGATAAAAAACCTGTTGTTGTGCAGCGTGCTTTAGCTTTTTTTACCAGCTGGCCATTGGTAGCAAAGCTGGATGTTGCTCCCAGGGTTTCTACGCCGCAGCGATTGGCACAACTGGAAGCGCTGTTTGTTTCCGGAATGCCCGTTTCTGATGAGCAACAAGCTTTGATGGGCATGGCTAATGGCTATCTGCAGCAGACGTTGGCCGACAAGGTATTCGATAACGCGCAATTGGACCGATTTATCCGGACAGAAACCTCCTCTATGCTGCAAAAGGGATTGCCTGACGACGGGAGAATTGGGCTGTTCCTGTATGAAGTAAAGGGTCATCTGCAGCATGGCGCTTGGTCAGACGTGTCACGTGCGCACTTGATGGCGGTAGCCCGCTTTATTGAAGAGGAGCTGGATAGGACCACTAGAATGAGTCCCATGATTCACTACTTGGCAGATGCGCTGGCACTAGTCAATGCATCAGGAGTCAGTGCATTCAGTGTGCAGGACATCCAGCAGGAGTGGTTGAGGCGAGACTCGGCGCCGAGCGTGGTTTCGTGTCTGGCGTTTATCAAAGAGTCAGCTTTTACCAGTCTGCAATCCGATGTCGCCAAATATTATTTGGGTTGCCGTTTGCACGAGCTATTACGCGACCCACAGCGTTTACTCATTTTGCTGGAAATGTCCAAGCATGCAGAGCTGCATGGAGCATGGCTGGATAGCCTGGAAGACTATTCAGAACTGACTGAAAAAGATACCGAGTTACTTTCTGCGATGTTCCGTTCAGAGACCGGGCGAAAAGCGTTGGCTTCCAGTAGTTGGCTATACCGGTCTGAACGGTTCTGTGGGCTGGTGCGTGCATTGCGCAAGGCGTATACGGATCTGCCGTTTGAGGATGGGACTCAACTCTTCCTGGACCGGGTCACTCAATTAAGCTGAGACCGCGCATGGTGACATCCCCGCGCGCCGCTGCGGCCAACCTTTCCGCCATCCGCCCTAAGCGGCTACAATCAGCGCTATTTCGCAGAAATCTCAAGGATAACCAACACCATGCGCGCCTCGCAGTTTTTCATCTCCACCCAGAAAGAAGCCCCCGCCGACGCGGATATCGTGAGCCAGAAGCTGATGCTGCGTGCCGGCTTCATCCGCAAGGTCGCCGCTGGTGTCTACTCGTGGATGCCGATGGGCCTGCGTTCGCTGAAAAAAGTCGAGAACATCGTGCGCGAGGAAATGAACCGCGCCGGCGCCATCGAGATGGTGATGCCAGTCGTCCAGCCGGCCGGCCTGTGGCAGGAAACCGACCGCTTCGACACCATGGGTGCCGAGCTGTTGCGCTTCAAGGACCGCCACGACCGTGATTTCGTGATCCAGCCGACCTCGGAAGAAGTGGTCACCGACATCGCCCGCGCCGAGCTGCGCAGCTACCGCGCGCTGCCGAAGAACTTCTACCAGATCCAGACCAAATTCCGCGACGAGCGTCGTCCGCGCTTCGGCGTGATGCGTGGCCGCGAGTTCACCATGAAGGATGCCTACTCCTTCGACCGTAGTGCCGAAGATGCCGGCAAGAGCTACGACAACATGTTCGCCGCCTACTGCCGCATCTTCGACCGCCTGGGCCTGACCTATCGCGCGGTGGCGGCCGATACCGGCGCCATCGGCGGCGACCGCTCGCACGAATTCCAGGTGATCGCCGAAACCGGCGAAGACGCCATCGTCTACTGCCCGACCTCCGACTACGCCGCCAACATCGAGCTGGCGGAAGCGGTGGCCTCGGCCGGCGAGCGCCCGGCCGCTGCGGCCAAGCTTGAGAAGGTGCACACCCCGAAGGTGAAAACCATCGCCGAGCTGGTGGATTTCCTGAAGGTCGACATCACCGCAACCGTGAAGGCGATCGTGGTGGAAGGCGAAAAGGGCGAGGCGGTGCTGATGCTGGTACGCGGCGACCACGAGCTGAACGAGGTAAAGGCCGAGAAGATCGCCGGCATCAAGAAGCCGCTGACCTTTGCCGCGCCGGCCGTGATCAAGGATGCCTTCGGCGCCAATCCCGGCTCGCTGGGCCCGGTGGGCTTTAACGGCCGCGTGATCGCCGACCGTACCGTGGCCAAGATGGCCGATTTCGTCATCGGCGCCAACGAGGACGACCAGCACTATACCGGCGCCAACTTCGGCCGCGACTGCGCCGAGCCGGAGGTTGCCGACCTGCGCAACGTGGTGGTCGGCGACGTGTCGCCGTGTGGCAACGGCGTGCTCGACATCCAGCGCGGTATCGAGGTTGGCCACGTGTTCTACCTCGGCACCAAGTATTCCAAGGCGATGAACGCCACCTTCCTTGACGAAGACGGCAAGCCGAAGCACTTCGAGATGGGCTGCTACGGCATCGGCGTGAGCCGTATCCTCGGCGCCGCCATCGAGCAGAACTACGACGACAAGGGCATGATCTGGCCGGACGCGATCGCGCCGTTCAGCGTGGTGATCTGCCCGGTCGGCTACGACCGCTCCGAAGGCGTGAAAGCCGCCGCCGACCAGCTGTATGCTGATTTGCAAGACAAGGGTGTGGACGTGATCATCGACGACCGCGGCGAGCGCCCGGGCGCGATGTTTGCCGACTGGGAGCTGATCGGCGCACCGCACCGCGTCACCATCGGCGACCGCGGCCTGAAGGAAGGCAAGGTCGAGTACCAGCATCGTCGCGATGCCGAATCCACGCCTGTGGCGCCGGACGCGGTGCTGGCACACGTGCTGGCACAGCTGGCGCGCTAAGCCATGCGCCGCTGGCGGTTTGCGCTGCTGCTGTTCACGCTGGCCGCCGTGCCAGCGTGGGCGGGGGCGCAGCGCGAAGAGACGCTGGCGGCCAACGTGGCGTCGGCGATGTCGCGCAGCATTGCCGACATCAACGCGCCACGGCTGGTGTTTGACAACCCGCACGAGGGTGCGGCGTGGCTGGCGGAGATGTCGCGCCGCCTCAGCCGCCGCCTCCCGGACCAGTGGCTGCGCGAGCGGCTGCTGACCGCGGTGCAGTACGAGGCCACCCGCGCCGGACTCGACCCGCAGCTGGTGCTGGGGCTGATCCAGGTGGAGAGCGGCTTCAACAAGTACGCGATCTCGCCGGTCGGCGCGCGCGGCCTGATGCAGGTGATGCCGTTCTGGGTGCGCAGCATCGGCGCCAGCGAGCACAACCTGTTCGAGCTGACGCTGAACCTGCGCTACGGCTGCACCATCCTGCGCCATTATCTCGATATCGAGCGCGGCAACCTGTTCCGCGCGCTGGGGCGCTATAACGGCAGCCTCGGCCGTGCCGAATACCCCAATCTGGTGGTCGGCGCCTGGCGCAGCCACTGGCAGTGGACACCGCCGGCCAGCCTGCAGCAAACCGCCGGCCACTGAGCCGGCCGCGCTTGTCGCGCCCGACGCCACTCCGGCGCCATGCTTCCGGCCGCAAACCCGTGCTTGCGGCCAACCTTTTTTATACGGACACCGCGATGAGCCTGATCCCCGAAATCAAACCGCAGCAGTCGATCGAACTGCTGAAAGAACTGCACATCCTGACCCGCGACGGCAAGATCAACCAGGACACCCGCCGCAAGCTGAAGCAGGTCTATCACCTGTACCAGTTCATCGAGCCGCTGATGGCCGACGTGCTGGCGGAAAAGGGCAGCCTGACACTGGCCGACCACGGCGCCGGCAAGTCCTACCTCGGCTTCATCCTGTATGACCTGTTCCTGAAGGACAAGGCGGCAGCGCACGTCTACGGCGTGGAAACGCGCCAGGAGCTGGTGGATAAATCCGTCGAGCTGGCGCAGCGGCTGGGTTTCGAGGGCATGAGCTTCCTCAACCTGACGGTGGAGCAGTCGATCACCTCCGACGCGCTGCCGGCGCAGGTGGACATCATCACCGCGCTGCACGCCTGCAACACCGCCACCGACGACGCCATCCGCTTCGCGCTGGCCAAGGACGCCAAGTACATCGTGCTGGTGCCATGCTGCCAGGCCGAGGTCGCCGCCGTGCTGCGGCAGAAGAAGAACGAGACCTTCGGCAAGACCGCGCTGTCCGAGCTGTGGCGCCACCCGATCCACACCCGCGAATTCGGCAGCCAGCTAACCAACGTGCTGCGCTGCCTGCAGCTGGAGGCGCGCGGCTACCAGGTCACCGTCACCGAGCTGGTGGGCTGGGAACACTCGATGAAGAACGAGCTGATCATCGCCAAGAAGGTCGGCGGCGCGAAAAAGAGCGCCCGCGAACGCCAGGAAAGCATCCTGCGCGAGCTGAACCTGGAAGAGCTGCGCCAGCGCTTCGCCTACTAAGCCCCACCCGATGACCCGCCTATGACCCGCCGCCTCGACGCCAGCCTGCTGGCCGACCTGTGGTTCTTCCACGCGGTGGCGGCATGTGGCGGCTTTCGCCGCGCCGCCGAACAGCTGGCGGTGACCCAGGGCGCGGTCAGCCAGCGCGTGCAGCGGCTGGAAGCGCGGCTGCAGCTGACCCTGCTGCAACGCGGCGGCCGCAGCCTGCAACTCACCCCGGCCGGGCAGCAGCTGTTTGCCGCCTGTGACAGTGGCTTCGATACCGTGGCCACCACCTTGGCCGCACTGCAGCGCGAGGCGGCGCCGGCCAGCGTGCGGCTGTCGGCGCCGCCATCGCTGGCGCTGGAATGGCTGCTGCCGCGACTGGGGCGTTTCGCCCGCCTGCAGCCGGAAATCAGTGTCGATCTGCTGGCCGATAACCAGCCCTACAGCCCGGCGGCGCTACGCCAGGCCGGCATCGACCTGGCGCTGCGCTACCTGCCGCAGGCGCCGCAGGATGCCGCCTTCGTGCTGCCGGAGTACGGCTTTCCGGTGGCCGCCCCCGCTTTCGACCTCGCCGGCCACAGCGGCCGCCTGCTGCACGACGACGCGCCGTGGAGCACGCCAGCGCCGGCCGGCAGCGAGTGGGCGCTGTGGCTGGCTGCCCACGGCCGCCCGCCAGGCTGCGATGTCGGCGAGCGCCACTTCAATCAGGCGCAGCTGGCCTACCGCAGTGCGCAGGCCGGCGACGGCGTGGCGCTGGGCCGCCAGCTGCTGGTGGCGCGCTACCTGCAGGATGGCAGCCTGTGCCGGCTGGACGAGCAAGCGCCGCTGCTGCTGGGTTACTACGCGCTGTACCCGGTAAGTGGTAGCGAGGCGGCGCAGACGCTGGCGGACTGGCTGTGCGGGGAGATGCAGCGGCAGTGAAGCTGGCGCGCCGAGTCGTTGTGTAATGAGGTGTGAGCGAGTGCGGTCAAGGTTGGCCGCGCATCGCGAGAAAGGGCAAGTCTGGTGGCTCGCCCTGTTGTTATTCGGGTCTGGGCTGTAGCGTGTGACAGGTTTGACGGCATTACCGTGAGCGGGGCATGAAGCGTCGCTTATCTGTACCAGCAGCCGTGGTTGGCTGTGAATTTATTTGTCATTTTGATAGCATGGCTGCCTCTATTTGGAGGCAGACCATGATTCGCTCCTTGTTCGATAGTCGCCGCAAGCGCGGCTTCTTTGTCCTGCAGTTGCTTTGCTCACTGCTGTTCCAGCAGTCCACATGGTTGTGGACGGTTTTCAGCTGGCCTGTGCTCATGGACATGTTGCTATTCAGTCTGATTTACGCCTTTGTCATGCAAAGTTTTTTTGCCGGTGTCCTCAATCGCCACACAGTGGTGCGGGAGCAGCAAACCCTGACACTGCCGATGGCATTACCCTTGGTGCGTGAGCGGGTGTGGCAGGAGCTGCAAGCGCGTTATAGTCGCCGGGCACGGGTGCAGGACGAGTGCCATTTCGAGGTATGTACCGCCTGCTCCGTGAAAAGCTGGGGGGAGCGTCTCAGTGTCGAACTGGCCGAGGCTGGCGGGGAGGCAACGCTGGTGCATCTTGACAGTCAGCCACTGTGCCGACTTACGCTGATGGATTGGGGCAAGAATCGAGACAATATCGATGGTTTGGTCAGGGCATTGGCTCAGAAGTAAGTCGGGCTGGCAGACCTGCGTCGCATTTGCGAAGCCCGGTGTTGACCGCGTTCGAATGATTAAGGTTGGCCGCAAGCCGTCACAGGTTTGCGGCCAACCTTGTTTTTTCTGGGGTATCCGCTACGCGGATGATTTTTATCTGCCGCTTTCCGCGCGGCGGCGGCTTACTTTCTTTTGCTTCGCCAAAAAGAAAGTAAGCAAAGAAAAGGCGACCCGAAGGCGCAAGAATTCCCGCGCCAACTGCCACCATCCCGGCGCCGCCCATACGCTGCGCTCAAAAGAGGGCGGCTTGTTTCCGGGCTGGAGGCAGTTTGCACGGCTTGCGCCAACGGGAATGGTCGCGCCGGTTCGGTTTTGGCGGTTGTGAGGCGTGGTGTTCGGACAGGTAGTAGGTCGGGTTAGCGCAGCGTAACCCGACAAGCTTTGCAGTCAGGCCTGTTCTATTTCCGCTCTTGTTTTCGTGTTCTTTCGCGGGTTTCGTGGCCAAGGTCGTTTTGCCTTTATCCGTGTTTTCCCGCGCGCTTCCGTGGCAAAAAATCAAGACCGATTACCGCCACAACGTAGGCCGCAAGTCGTGTCGGGTTACGTTGCGCTAACCCGACCTACGTGTTGAAGCCCGCATATACCGGGATGAAATACAAAAGGTTGGCCGCAAACCGTTACCGGCTTGCGGCCAACCTTTTGGCTATTGAGCGGCCTTTAAATCACTCCGCCAGCAGCGGTAAAAACACCTCGTCCGGCAGGCCGTTGCCGCCGGTGGTCCACACCACCGGGATGACGTCGCCCGGCCATTGTTCGCTGGCCAGCTGGTGGGCGACGAAGCCGGCGGCGGCGGAGGGCTCCAGCCGCAGGCCGTGCTGTTGCCACTGCTGGCGTACGGTCGCCAGCAGGCTGGCGTCGCTGACGGTAATCACCGCGTCGATCAGCGGGCCGACGATGCCGGCCACGGTGGCGGAAGCGCGCGGCACCGCCAGGCCGTCGGCCACGGTGCGGTTGTCGAGGCCGATGTCGTACACCGACAGCGCGTCGTCACCAGTGGCGAGGCGCAGCAGGAAGCAGGGCGAGGCCACCGGTTCCACCAGCACGCACTGCACCGCGTCGCCGAACAGGCACTTCAGGCCGAAGGCGACGCCACCGGGTGCGCCGCCGACGCCGCACGGCAGGTACACCCGCAGCGGCTGCTCCGGCGTTGGCCGCAGGCCGGCGGCGGCCAGTTGCGGTGCCAGATCCCAGGCCGCGGCGGCGTAGCCGAAGAACAGCAGCAGCGAGCTTTCGTCGTCGATGAAATAGGCGCGCGCATCAGCGGCCGCATTGTTGCGGGCGGCGGCCACCGCTAGCGCGTAGTCGCCGGCATGCTCCACCACCGTGGCGCCCAGCGCGCGCAGGCGCTGCTTTTTCCATTCCTTGGCGTCGTGCGACATGTGCACTTCCACCCCCAGCCCCAGCGCGCGCGCCATCACGCCGACGCTGTAGCCGAGGTTGCCGGTGCTGCCGACCAGGATGCGGTGCTGTGCGAACAACGCGTGCGCCGGCGCGTCGGCCAGCACGGCGTAGCTGTCGCCGACGTGCAGCAGGCCGGCGGCCAGCGCCAGCTCTTCGGCGTGGCACAACACCTCGTACACGCCGCCGCGCGCCTTGATGCAGGCGGTGATCGGCAGTGCGTGGTCGGCTTTCACCCACAGCGGCTTGCCGTGCTCGTCGCTCTGGCTCAGCAGTGGCGAGTCGATGCGGCCGTCGGCGGCGACGCTGTCCGGAAACAGCCGCGCCAGCAGCGGTGCGAAGCGTTGCCAGCGGGCGATGGCGGCCTCGATCTCGGCGCGGCCGTGGCCGCTGGCGGTCAGTGCTTCGGCGACGGGACGCAGGCCGGGGTTGTGCCACAGCAGCGGCTGGCCGTGGCGGAGGGCGGCGGGGAGGGTATCGAGAGGGAACATGGCGTTTTCCTGTCAGAGCATGGCTGGCAGTGTGCGCGTGGCCGCTAGTGGCGACAAGCCAGCATTACTGCGCGGACTGATTAGCTGGGCTAATGGCTTGCGCCGCCAGCCACGCCCGCTTCTGCGCCGCGCTCATCGCCTTTACCGCCAGTTCGGCGCGCAGCGCTTCGCCCTTGTCGGCAAATTCGAGCACCAGCGCGATGCGCTCGGGTGGAAAGCTGCGGGTGTAGCGCGCGCCCTTGCCGGCGACATGGGCGGCGTAGCGCTTTTCCACGTTGTTGCTGATGCCGGTGTACAGGCTGCCGCCGCGGCATTCCAGCAGGTACAGGTACCAGCTCATGGCGGCAAAGGTTGGCCGCAACGCCTGCGGCCAACGTGTTGCAGTGTGGCGTTCACTCGGCCAGCGCCTGCTGCAGGTCGGCGATGATGTCGCGGATGTCCTCGATGCCCACCGAGCAGCGTACCAGCCCGCCGGGAATGCCCAGCGCGATGCGTTCCTGTTCTGTGCATTCCACGTGGCTGGTGGTGCTCGGCACGCCCAGCAGGGTGTCCACCGTGCCCAGCGTGGCGGCGCGGATCAGCAGCTGGCAGTGCGGCAGCAGCCGGCGCACGGCGGCAAAACCGCCGGCCAGCTCGAAGCTGAGCACGCCGCCGAAGCCCTGCATCTGCGCGCGGGCGATGGCGTGCTGCGGATGATCCGGCAGGCCGGGGTAGTTCACCTGCGCCACCGCCGGCTGTTGCTGCAGCCATTGCGCCAGCGCCAGCGCGTTGTCGTTGTGCTGGCGCATGCGCAGTGCCAGCGTCTTGATGCCGCGCAGGATCAGGAAGGCGCTCATCGGGTCGAGGCAGGCGCCGTGGATCTCGCGGTAGTGGCGGATGCGGTCGGTCAGCGCCTGGCTGCCGCAGACGATGCCGCCCATGGCGTCGGCGTGGCCGCCCAGGAACTTGGTGGCGCTGTGCAGCACCAGATCGGCGCCCAGCGCCAGCGGGTTCTGGTTCACCGGGGTGGCGAAGGTGTTGTCGATCACCACCAGCGCGCCGGCGGCATGGCCGGCGGCGGCCAGGCGGCGGATGTCCTGCACCTTCAGCAGCGGGTTGGTCGGCGATTCCAGGTACAGCAGCTCGCAGCCGCCGGCCAGCGCGGCCTCGAAGGCGGCGGCGTCGGTGGTGTCGCACAGCGTCACCTGCACCCCCCACTGCGGCAGGGTGTGCTGCAACAGGTAGTGGCTGCCGCCGTAGGTATCCTTGCCGGCCACCACGCGCGCGCCGGGTTTGAGCAGCGCCAGCAGCGTGCTGCTGATCGCCGCCATGCCACTGCCGAAGCTCACCGCCGCCGCCGCGCCTTCCAGCGCCGCCAGCTTGGCTTCCAGCGCCAGGCTGGTGGGGTGGGCGCTGTTGCGCGCGTACAGCGGGCCGGCGACCTCGCCGCGCGCCACCTGCTCCCAGCTGTCCACATCCGGGTAGCCGTGGGCGATGCCGAACTCGATGGGCACCGCCAGCGCGGCGTGCGGGCGGTAGTCGTCTTCACCGGCGCGAACGGCGAGGGTGGCGGGGTGCAGGGGAAGTGTGCTCATGACGGCTCCGGCTAGTGGTCTGGCAGCGTACGGGCTGCCCCGCGCCGGCAGGGGCGCGGCAATGGCGGCAGTGTGCCGCGATCGCCGGGCGCGGTAAAGTATGACGATGGGGCTACTGCGGCATGGTGTGGCAGGGTGTGCCCGGCAAGGAGTCAGGATGCAAATCGAACGGCTGGATCATCTGGTGCTGACGGTGGCGGATATTCCGCGCACGGTGGCGTTTTATCGTGATGTGCTGGGCATGGTGCCGGTGACTTTCGGCGAGGGCAGGGTGGCGCTGGAATTCGGCCGGCACAAGATCAACCTGCACCCGGCGGCCGCGCCCTTGCTGCCGCACGCGCGGGTGCCGCAGGCAGGCAGTGCCGATCTCTGCCTGATCGTGAGTGGCGGGCTGGATGAGGTGGCGGCGGAGCTGGCTGCCAGGGGCGTGGCCGTCGAGCTGGGTCCGGTGGCGCGCACCGGTGCGCTGGGGCCGATCCGCTCGCTGTATCTGCGCGATCCGGACGGCAACCTGCTGGAGCTGTCGGTGTACGCCTGAGCGGAAAACGCCACGACCCGGCACAGGGCCGGGTCGTGAGGTGACAAGGTTGGCCGCATGCGGCCAACCTTGAGTGTTACAGCGCGCCGTAGGAGTGCAGGCCGGACAGGAACATGTTGACGCCGATGAAGGCGAACGAGGTCACCAGCAGGCCGACCACCGCCCACCACGCCAGTGGCTCGCCGCGCCAGCCCTTGACCAGGCGCATGTGCAGCCAGGCGGCGTAGTTCAGCCACACGATCAGTGCCCAGGTTTCTTTCGGGTCCCAGCTCCAGTAGCCGCCCCAGGCATCCGCCGCCCACATCGCACCGAGGATGGTGGCGATGGTGAAGAACAGGAAGCCGACGGCGATCGCCTTGTACATCACCTCGTCCAGCACCTCGGCCGAGGGCAGGCGGCTGGCGAGGATGCCGCGGCGGATCAGCAGCTGCGCCACGCCGATCATCGCCGACATCGCGAACGCGCCGTAGCCGACGAAGTTGGCCGGCACGTGGATCTTCATCCACCACGATTGCAGCGCCGGAATCAGCGGCTGGATCTCGTGCGCCTGGCGGTCGAAGGTGTACCACAGGATGAAGCCGACTGCGGCGCTGATCACCAGCAGCACGAAGGCACCGACCTGGCGTACCGCGAACTTGGCCTCGTAGTACAGGTACATCAGCGCGGTGATCAGGCAGAACAGGATGAACACTTCGTACAGGTTGGAGACCGGGATGCGGCCAACGTCCGGCGCGATCAGGTAACTCTCGTACCAGCGGGTGAACAGTCCGGCCAGCGCGAATACCGCCGCCGCCCAGGTCAAGCCGCTGCCCATGCGCATCAGCAGGCCGGCGCGGGAGAGGGTGCCGGCCCAGTACAGCACGGTGGCAAGGAAGAACAGCGTGCACATCCACATGAACGACGACTGGCTGGACAGCAGGTACTTCAGGCCGAAGCTTTCCGCCGCGCGCGCCAGGTTGTGGTCGTACAGCTGGATCGCCAGCAGCGACACCGCCCCGGCCAGCGGGAAGAACCAGCGCCAGCTCGGCCAGAACCAGCCCAGTGCCACCAGCGCGATGCTGCTGCCGGCCAGGATCAGCTGTTCGTAGTAGTCCAGCGCGCTGCCGTACAGGCTGAAGCTGTAGCCGGCGGCGACGATGATCAGCAGCGCGTACAGCCAGTCACCGGCGGCCAGACGCTTGTACAGCGGTTGTTGCAACACCATCTCCATCATGCTTCTCCAGCCTGTTTGTTCAGATAGTCGACCATGCGCTCGAAGTCCTGGTCCAGATCGCGGTTGTGGCGGTTGGAGGTCATCGCCAGTCGGGTGCCGTCGCGCTGCAGCAGCAGCCAGACGCGCACTTCGCGCACGTAGAACATCAGGATGATGCCGATCACCAGCAGCAGCGAACCAAGATAAACCACATTCTTGCCCGGCGAGCGCGTCATTTGCAGGCCGGAGGACTGCACCTGCTCAAAGCCGCTCATTTCCAGGTATACCGGCGCCGCGTAGTCCTGCAGCGCGCTGACGCTGACCAGGCTGTCGAGCAGGAAGCGGTAGTGCTTGGCGTCCTGCGGCCACGGCGCCAGACCGGCCTTGGCCTGCGCCACGTCCATCACGTCGACCACCGCACCCTGCAGGATCTTGATATAGGTCTGCGCAATCGCCTGACGCTTGTCGGCCGGCACCTTGTCGTCGAGGAACTGTTCCAGCGCGCCGAAGCCGCCCTGGGCAAAGCGGGACAGCACCCAGCGCACGCTGTCGGAGAACTGCTGCTGCATCGCCGGGCTGATCGCCTGGCCCTGCATCGCCTTGGCGGTGGTGCGTTCACGGATCTCGTCGTACAGCGCCGGGTTCTTCAGCGCCGCGTACAGGCGCATGAAGCTGGCGATGCTCATGTCCTTGTCGAGCGGAATGCGCAGGTACTGGAATGGTTGCGCCACGTCGCTGCGCACGCCGGCCACCTGATACCACTCGCCGTCCTGCTGCATCGGCGCCATGTAGTGCTGGTATTCGCGCGCCTGGCCGTGCTGGTCGCGCAGCTTGAAGCTGATCGACGGGCCGACGTTCTTCAGCGCCTTGGTGTCCTGCCGTACCGAGCGTGCGTCGTTGAGGCGCTGTGCCAGTGACTTGTCGTCGCTGCCCGGCGCGCCGGTGTTTTCCACGTTGAACACGCGCAGCTCGCCGAATTCCAGCCGGTAGTCGCGGCCGTTGACCTTCAGCGGTTGTGCGCCCAGCGAGTTGCCCTTGATGTCGGTCGGTGCCGCCTGCGGCGTCTGCAGGTTCCACGCCTTCAGCTGCAGCGGCGAGCCGCCGTCGCCGAAGCTGGCCTGGTAGATGGCCACGCCGTCGACCACTAGCGGGTGGTTGACCTTGATGGTGTGTTCGGAAGTCTTGCCGCTGCCCTTGTCGGTGATGATCAGGTCGCTGGCGAACAGCTTGGGCATGCCGTTGCTGTAGTAGTCGACGTGGAATTTCTTCAGCGTGACGATGAACGGCAGCTCCTGCACCAGGTAGCCGTTGCCGCTGTTCATGAAGATCACGTCGGCGCTCTTGCCTTCCGGCACCGTCACGCTGCCGCGGAACGACAGGTTGCCGGCGCCAAGACGGCTCTGTTCCGGAATCTGTGCCTGCGGCAGTTCGCGCGTTTCCGGCTTGATGCTGCCGGTCAGCTCGCCGAGCTTGAGCGGCAGGTTGCCGTCCATCAGGCCGCCGATGCAGATCACCACCATCGCGATGTGGGCGAAGAAGTAGCCCAGCTTGTTGGCGCTGCCCTTCTTCGCCGCCAGCAGCACGGTGCCATCGTCGCGCGGCACGCGCTTCACGCGCAGGCCGTGGCCCTGCAGCAGGCGCATCGCCCGTGCCTCGTCCAGCGTCAGGTCCAGCTGCTGGCTGTGGCGCATCGCACGCAGCGAGTTGTCGGTGGCGCGCTCGCGGAAGCTCTTCATCTCGCGCAGGAAGGTGGGGCCGTTGCGGATGATGCACAGCGTGGTGGACAGCACCAGGAAGGCGAGGATCAGCAGGAACCACGACGAGTGGTACACGTCGTACAGGCCCAGCTTCTCGAAGGCGACAAACCAGAACTGGCCGAACTCGAAGGCGTAGTTGGGATAGGGCTCGTTCTGCTTGAGCACGGTGCCGATGATCGAGGCGATGGCCAGAATGGTCAGCAAGCCGATGGCGAAGCGCATCGAACTGAACAGCTCGTACGCGTGGTGAAGATTCGATGCTGAAGGCTTATTGGGTTTCATGTGTTTTCAAAGCACGACAAAGGGGGGCGTGAAGGCCCCCCTTTGGAACGTGACAGCAGCAAAAAGTTGCGCTTAACGCAGGCCGGAAATGTATTCTGCTACCGCTTTCATGTCGGCATCAGACATGCGCATGGCCACATCGGCCATGATCGAGTTCTTGCGATCCGTGCCAGCCTTGAAATCATTCAGCTGTTTGACGATGTAGGCGGCGTGCTGGCTGCCCAGTGCCGGGTACTGCGCCGGGAAGCCCTTGCCGGCGGCACCGTGGCAGGCCATACAGGCCGGAACGCGGGTCACCGGGTTACCGGCCTTGTACAGCTTCTGGCCGGCTGGCAGCAGTGCCTTGTCGTTGGCCTGGCGTGCTTTCAGCTTCTGTTCGCTGAAGTACTCGGCCACGTTCTTCATGTCGGCGTCGGACAGGCTGGAAGCCATGCCCAGCATGATCGGGTTCTTGCGTTCGCCACTCTTGAAGGCCTTGAGCTGGCTTTCCAGGTATTTGGCGTGCTGGCCAGCCAGCGACGGGTTGGCGGAGGCCACGCTGTTGCCGTCCGCACCGTGACAGGCGGCACACACTTGCTCGGCAATCACTTTGCCTTTGGCGACATCGCCACGGGTCACAGCTGGGGTGGCGGCCAGTGCGCTACCGGCGAGGGTAGCGGCAGCGATCGCCAACAGCATCTTACGTTTCATGGTCACTCCTCGAGAGAGATTGCGTAAATATCTGTAAAGGTGGCAATTTCAAACCTGCTATTCTATACCAACTGACTTTACACTTACTACTATGACGATCTTTCAGAACGCCCGCTTCTTTACCACCGTAAATCATCTTAAGGATTTGCCGCCGACCCGTGCCGAGATCGCCTTTGTCGGGCGCTCCAATGCCGGCAAGTCCAGCGCCATCAATACCCTGTGCAACCGCACCCGCCTGGCCTTCGTGTCCAAGACGCCGGGGCGGACGCAGCATATCAATTTCTTCGACCTGGGCCAGGAACGCTACCTGGTCGACCTGCCCGGCTACGGCTACGCCGAAGTGCCGGAGGCGGTGCGCGCCCACTGGGTGGAGCTGCTGGGGCAGTACCTGCAGTCGCGTACCAGCCTGATCGGCCTGTTGCTGATCATGGATTCGCGCCGGCCGCTGCGCGATCTGGACTGGAAGATGATCGAGTTTTTCAGCGAGACCAACCGTCCGGTGCACATCCTGTTGTCCAAAGCCGACAAATTATCGCGTCAGGAGCAGCAGAAAGTCTTGGCCTCGGTCAAAAAAGAACTGCATGACTACCCGCAAATCAGCATCCAGCTGTTCTCCAGCTCGAAGAAGACCGGTACCGCCGAAGTCGAGCAGCAGGTGCAGGACTGGTTCGCCGCGGTGGCGGAGGACGACTTCGTTGGCGAAGAAAATCACGGTGCCGCCGGAACTTTGCCCGAGTAAGCCGTCAAAGTAAGCAGGTGTTCACACCTTCCTGCTTCACCTCCCTGAGCAGGAGCCTGCAAAGGTATTGACCCCGGCCCGTGCCGGGGTTTTTTCTTGCCCGCACGGCGGCGCGGCGGCATGAAAAAAGCCCGCCAGAGGCGGGCAAGCAGACAGCCAGGGTATTCGGTGTGACGCGGGCTCAGCCGGCGTTGGTCGCAGCCAGCGCCGGGCTGCTGTGGCGCCAGCCGGTGCCCAGCAGGCGCGAGCGGACCCAGCCGACGAGCAGCAGCAGCCCGGTCAGTACGGCGGTGCTCAGCACTTCGATCTGGTGATCGTGGCGGAAGGCCATGAGCACCAGCACCGCGGCGATGAACAGGATCACCGCCCAGGTCAGCCACGGGAACAGCCACATTTTGAAGGCCGGGGTTTCGCCGCGGGCAATCATGCGCTGACGCATGCGCAGCTGGGAGATGGCGATCGCCATGTACACCAGCAGCGCGATGGCGCCGGAGGTGGCCAGCAGCACGTTGAACACCGCTTCCGGTACCAGATAGTTGGCGATCACCATCATGAAGCCCACCACCATCGAACCCAGCACCGCGTTTTGCGGCGTGCCGTTGCCGGCTGTCTTGTTGAACACCTGCATCGCGTCGCGACGGGTGGACAGCGAGTACAGCATGCGCGAGGCGGTATACAGCGCCGAGTTCAGGCAGCTGGCCACCGAGATCAGCACCACCACGTCGACGATCGCCTTGGCGTTGGGAATGCCGATCAGCTCCAGCGTGCGCTGGTAGGAACCCAGTGCGGCCAACTGCGGGTCGTTCCACGCCACCAGCGAGGTGACCACGAAGATCGAACCGAGGTAGAACAGGCTGATGCGCCACACCACCGAGTTGGTGGCCTTGGTGATCTGCTGCTGCGGGTTGTCGGATTCGGCGGCGGCGATGGTGACGATCTCGGTGCCGAGGAAAGTGAACATGGTGGTCAGCATCGCACCCAGTACGGCACCAAAGCCGTTGGGCATGAAGCCGCCGTGGGCGAACAGATTGGATACGCCGCTGGTCTGGCTGCCCGGAATCAGGCCCATGATGGCGGCGGCGGCAATAGCGAGGAAGGCGATGATGGCGACCACCTTGACCAGCGCGAACCAGAATTCGAATTCGCCGTAGTTCTTGACGCTGAACATATTGGTGATGGTCAGCAGCACGGTAATGCCCAGCGCAAACGCCCACAGCGGCACGCCGGCAAACCAGGTGTGCAGGATGGTGGCGGCGGCGGTGGCCTCCAGCGGGATCACCAGCACCCAGAACCACCAGTACAGCCAGCCGATCAGGTAACCGGCCCAGTGGCCGATGGCGCGGTCGGCGTAGGTGGAAAACGAGCCGGTGTCCGGCGAGGCGACCGCCATTTCACCGAGCATGCGCATGACCAGGATCACCAGCAGGCCGGCGATGGCGTAGGCGATCAGCACCGCCGGGCCGGCTTCGGCAATGGCGTGGCCGGAGCCGACAAACAGTCCCGCGCCGATCACACCGGCGATGGACAACATGGTGACGTGACGTTCCTTGAGCCCGTGGCTCAGTCCTGGGGATGAAGCACTCATTGGATCAGATTCTCCGTTGGCGGCTGCCTGGTGACCGTGCGCGGACGCGCCGATACCGTTATTGGGTTGCTGGGGAGTGCAGGGCAGCCGCGATTGTTGTTGCAAGCAAAAGCCGGCGGCAGTGTAAGCGCTGATTGGTGATAAAATTAGACCCAATCCTGTTTTTTTAATAGAACCAATCTGCGCGGTTTCCTGCCATGGCGTCCCCGTCCTCCCCCTCCCAGATCGCGCTGCAGCAAATGCTGGCCGACCTGCTGCTGCAGCACTTCCGCCGCGACAGCGCCGAATCCAACACCCTGCAGCTGTACCGCCTGCTGCGCGACGGCATCCTGCAGGAGGTGCTGCCGCCGGGGCTACGGCTGCCGTCGTCGCGGCAACTGGCGCAGGAGCTGGGCATCGCGCGCAACACCGTGATCCACGTCTACGAACGGCTGGTGGTGGAGGGCTATCTGGCGGCCGGGGTTGGCCGCGGCACCTTCGTGCTGGATACTGGACCGGAGCGCCTGCCCGGGCGCGAGCCGGTGGCGGCCAGGGGCGGCGCCGACAGCCTGGCCGAGATTTCGCGGCGCGGCACGCAGCTGGTGGCGCAGGCCGGTGCCGGCGAGAAGCAGTGGGGCGCCTTCATGCCGGGGGTGCCGGAGGTGCGCACCTTTCCGTCGCGCACCTGGATGCGGCTGCACAACCGCCAGTGGCGCAAGCCGCAGCCGGACCTGCTGACCTACTCCGTCGGCCCCGGCCTGCCGGCGCTGCGCAGCGCGCTGGCCGACTACCTGCGCAGCTCGCGCGGCGTGATCTGCACCCCGGAACAGATCATCGTCACCAACGGCTCGCACGCGGCGCTGCAGCTGATCGCGCTGCTGCTGGGCGATGTCGGCGATAGCGCGTGGGTGGAAAATCCGGGTTACTGGGGCGTGCACAGCGTGTGGCGCAGCAGCGGGCTCGACACGCAGCCGGTGGCGGTGGACGGTGACGGCCTGCAGGTGGAGGAGGGCGCGCGGCAGGGGGCGCCAAAGCTGATCTACGTGTCGCCGTCACACCAGTATCCGCTGGGCGCGGTGATGAGCCTGGCGCGGCGGCGGCGCTTGCTGGCCTATGCGCGGCGCAATCACTGCTGGATCGTGGAGGATGACTACGACAGCGAATTCCGCTACGGCCGTTCGCCGCTGCCGTCGCTGCAGGGCCTGGACCGCCACGGCCGCGTCATCTATCTGGCCACCTTTTCCAAGGTGATCTATCCGGGGCTGCGGCTGGCCTATATGGTGGTGCCGGAGGCGCTGGTCGCCAGCTTCCAGACCGGGCTGTCGGAGATGTTCCGCGGCGGGCAGTACCTGACGCAGGCGGTGCTGGCGGATTTCATCGCCGAGGGCCACTTCGTGTCGCACATCCGCCGCATGCGCCATCTCTATGCGCTACGGCGCGAGACGCTGCTGGCGGCGATCGCCGCGCATTTTGGCACGCGGCTGCCGATCCATGACGGCGCCGCCGGCCTGCATCTGGTGCTGGGCCTGCCCGATGGCTGCGACGATCACGCCATTGCCGAGGCCGCTTTGCAGCAGGGCATCCTCACCCGGCCGCTGAGTGCCTATTACCGCGGCGCGGCGCCGGCGCAGCAGGGCCTGCTGCTGGGCTATGCCCACGTGCACGAGCAGGATATCGCCGGCCACTTCGCCACCCTGGCCGCGGTGATCAAGGCGGCCGGCATCGGTTTGGCGCCGGCGCCATGAAAAAACCGCCTGGCTACGCGGAGGTAGGCAGGCGGTGCTGGTGCTGGTACAGCGGGCTTAGCGGGTGATCACCGGCGCCACGCTGAGTGCATTGGCGACGGCCAGCGCTTCGTGGTCACCCTGGAACGGGCCCATGCGGATGCTGTAGATGCCCTCGTGATTGACGATGGCCAGCTTGTCGTCGTGCAGGCTGTCGTCGGCCAGCAGCTTTTTCAGCTCGGCCTCGGCACGGGCCAGCCGCGAGAAGTTGCCCAGCTGCAGGTACAGCGGATCGCTGGCGGCAGCCTGCATGGCCGGCGGTTTGGTGGCAATGCGCTCGCTACCCTTGACCGGGAACACGCGTTCGATCAGCACCTCGGCCGAGCCGCGGTTCACGTAGCCCAGGCGATGGGCGGCGGCGTAGCTGAGGTCCATCAGCCGGCTCTTGTGGAACGGGCCGCGGTCATTGATGCGCACGATCACCGATTCGCCATTGCTGACATTGGTGACGCGGGCATAGCTCGGGATTGGCAGCGTCGGATGCGCCGCGGTCATCGCGAACATGTCGTAGCGTTCGCCAGAGCTGGTCTTGCGACCGTGGAACTGTTTGCCGTACCAGGAGGCGCGGCCGGTCTTGCGGTAAGGCTTGGCGCTCTTGTCCGGGCGGAAGCTCATGCCCAGGGCAGTGTAGGGCAGGTTGGCCGCAGCGATCAGCGGTTCTGCCTGTGGAACGGCGTCCGGAACCAGGTCCAGGTTAACCGGGATGTTGCTACCCGGGCCGTCATTCTGAAAGTAGGCGCCTGTGTTGGCAGGCGATTTTTTGGTCGTGACCTTGGCTGTCTGGGTGGCAGTTGCCGGTCTGACGGTGGTACAGGCCACCAGTACAGCACTGATGAACGCAAGCCACAGCCATCGGTAAAAAGGTCGCATGAACCTCTCCTATGCTGTTGCGCCAACTCAGTGAACTGGCTCAGATCCCTCCGGCAAAACCGTGTTGACGCCAGGCCTCGAAAACGAGGACAGCGACAGCATTAGAGAGATTGAGACTGCGTGATTCGGCCCGCATCGGCAACCGCACCCGCTGGTCAGTCGGGAGACTGTCCAGTACTTCCTGGGGCAAGCCGCGTGATTCAGGTCCGAACAGCAAAACATCGCCGGGTTGGAAGGCGATGCGGTCGTGCCGCGTGGCGCCCTTGGTGGTGGCCGCGAAGATGCGGCGCGGGCCAAGGTGGGCCAGACAGGCTTCCCAGTTCTCGTGAACCACCATGCGGGCGTACTCGTGATAGTCGAGTCCGGCGCGTTTCAGTTTGGCGTCTTCGAGCGGAAAACCCAGCGGTTTGACCAAGTGCAGTTCACAGCCGGTGTTGGCACAGAGTCGAATAATATTGCCCGTATTGGGCGGTATTTCCGGCTGGTAGAGAACAACAGTAAACATCGTTGCGGGGTGAATAATCCGGTAAATCAACAGGTTGGTCAAATTTTGTGGTCGGAGGCCCTGGCAAGCACCCAGGCTTCGACCCGTTTTGCGCCCGCTTTTTGCAGCGCTTTGGCCAGCGCATCGAGGGTGGCGCCGGTGGTGGCGACGTCATCGACGATGGCGATGGAAAGCCCGTCACAGCGGCGCTTTACGCAAAAAGCATCGCGCACATTGCGCAGCCGCTGGCGGCGGTCGAGCGCGGCCTGCGGCGCAGTGTTGCGTTTGCGCACACACAAGTCGTGGGCGATGCGGCCGCCGATTGTAGCAGCGACTGCCTGCGCCAGGGCATCCGGCAGGTTAAAACCGCGTTCGGCCAACCGTGCCGGCGCCAGCGGCACCGCGACCACCAGGTCGATTTCCGGCCGCTGCGGCGTGCTTTGCAGCTGCTGCCGCAACAGGCTGGCGAGCGCGCCCTGCAGTGCCGGCTGGCGGCCGTATTTGCAGGCGCTGATCAGGCCGTCCAGCGGGTAGTCGTAGCCGTAGGCGGCGTGCAGGCGCGCAAACGCCGGTGCGGCGCGCAGGCAATGGCCGCAGGGTACCAGGCTACTGGCCGCCGCCGCGGCGCATACCGGGCAGCGCGTCGCGGCGGGTGGTGCCAGCGCCGCGACACAGGCAGCGCAGACGCCGCTGGCGCACGGACGTTGGCCGCACAGCTGGCAGTGTTGCTCAAAAACAAGGCAGTTGTTAAGCAATGCCGCAATCGCGTTTGACAGCATGGTCGGCCCTCGCGCAAGATTCGCCCAGTTTTGACTCTCAGACAGTGACGATAGCCCACCATGACCCAGGCCACCATTCAATTCCAGCGTCCCGCCACCCTGCACCCCGAATCCGCGCTGTGGAGCCAGCAGGAAATCGAGGCGCTGTACGACCTGCCGTTCATGGAGCTGGTCTTCCGTGCCGCGGAAGTCCACCGCCAGCACTTCGACCCCAGCCGCGTGCAGCTGTCGACGCTGGTGTCGATCAAGACCGGCGGCTGTCCGGAGGACTGCGGCTACTGCCCGCAGTCGGTACACCATGAAACGGCGGTGGAAAACCAGCCGATGATGACGGTGGACGAGGTGGTGGACGCCGCGCGTCACGCCAAGGCCAACGGTGCCGGCCGCTTCTGCATGGGCGCCGCCTGGCGCGGCCCGAAGGATGCCGACCTGGAAAAGACGCTGGACATGGTGCAGCGGGTGAAGGCGCTGGGCCTGCAAACCTGTGCCACCTTCGGCCTGCTGAAGGACGGCCAGGCCGAGAAGCTGAAGGACGCCGGCCTCGACTACTACAACCACAATCTGGACACCGCGCCGGACAAGTACGCCGACATCATCCAGACCCGCGACTACGAAGACCGCCTCGCCACGCTGGGCAAGGTGCGCGGTGCCGGGCTGTCGGTATGCTGTGGCGGCATCGTCGGCCTGAACGAGACCCGCGAGCAGCGCGCCGGGCTGATCCTGCAGCTGGCCAACCTCGACCCGCAGCCGGAATCGGTGCCGGTCAACAACCTGGTGCAGGTGACCGGCACACCGCTGGACGGCGCCGAGTCGCTGGACTGGACCGAGTTCGTGCGTACCATCGCCGTGGCGCGCCTGACGCTGCCGAAGAGCTATATCCGCCTGTCCGCCGGCCGTCGCGAGATGCCGGAAGCGATGCAGGCGCTGTGCTTCCTCGCCGGCGCCAACTCCATCTTCTACGGCGACAAGCTGCTGACCACCGGCAACCCGGACGTCGACGCCGACCGCGCGCTGATGGAGAAGCTGGGCCTGCAGCCGCTGTAAGAGCCTGTTCTCGATCGGCTGCGCTTCGGCGATACCGCGTTGAAAACGGTTTCGGAATGCTCATTTACCACTTGTAAATTCTGCTTCCTCAGCCGTTTTCGCCTTGTCTCGCTCTAGCTCGCGAGATCGAGAACAGGCTCTAAACTGCCGTCATGGCATCATCGAAAAGCACCTTGCCGCCGGCGGGTGCTTTTTTTCATCAATCGAACAAGGAAAGGTTGGCCGCATGCGTCCCGATCAACTCGCCGGCGCGCTGTCGCAACTGCAGGCCGAACACCGCCTGCGTCAGCGCGCGGTACTGGACAGCCCGCAGGGGCCGCGCGTCAGCATCGGCGGCCGCGACTATCTGGCCTTCGCCAGCAACGACTATCTCGGCCTCGCCAATCATCCGGCGCTGAAGGCGGCGATGCGCGAGGCGATCGAGGCGTGGGGCGTTGGCGGTGGCGCCTCGGCGCTGGTGGCGGGGCACTTCGCCATCCAGCAGCAGGCGGAGGAGGCTCTGGCCGAATTCGTCGGCTGCGAGGCGGCGCTGCTGTTCGGCTCCGGCTATGCGGCCAACCTTGGCGTGGTCAGCAGCCTGGTCGGCCGCGGTGACGCCATCTTCGCCGACAAGCTCAACCACGCCTCGCTCAACGACGCCTGCCAGCTGTCGCGCGCCGAATTCAAGCGCTTTCGCCACAACGATCTGGCGCATCTGGCGCAGTTGTTGCAAAACACGCCAGCGGCATCGCGGCTGATCGTGGTGGATGCGGTGTACAGCATGGAAGGCGACGAAGCGCCGCTGGCAGAGCTGCTGCAGCTGGCGGAGCGCTATGACGCATGGTTGTATCTCGACGATGCGCACGGCTTCGGCATCCTCGGCAACGGTCGTGGCGCGCTGGTCGAGCACGCGTTGCAGCACCCGCGCGTGGTGTACATGGCCACGCTGGGCAAGGCTGCCGGGGTGGCCGGTGCCTTTGTCGCCGGCAGCCGCCAGCTGATCGACTGGCTGGTCAACCGTGCGCGCACCTATATCTTCACCACCGCACACCCGCCGGCGCAGGCGGCGGCGGTGCTGGCCAGTTTGCAGCTGATCGAGCAGGAGTCGTGGCGTCGCCTGCTATTACAAGAGCATATTTCGGCATTGCGTGCCGCGCTGATGGAAACTTCTTTCCGGTTATGCTCTTCCCGTATGCCAATTCAAGCGATTATCATTGGCGGCAACGAGGCTGCCGTGCAGATGGCAGGGGATTTACAGGATTCGGGGATCTGGGTTCCCGCCATCAGGCCTCCCACGGTGCCGGCAGGAACCGCGCGCTTGCGCGTGTCGCTGTCGGCGGCGCATTCCGGGCAGGACGTTTCACAACTGGCACAGGCGCTGGTCAGGCTGTTGCGCTGACCCGGCCACTGCCGTTGCCCTGACCGGTGTGCCCTATAACAATAAAATCGCGGTTGCGATGCGTGGCCGCGTAGTGGGCTCAACCAAAATCGTATGAATAGCACGGCTGATATTCTGTTTTCGCCCGAAGAAGCCGCTGAAGCTGCCCTGGATTTCCTGTTCTGCTGGCAGCTGCCGCTCGGGGCGAGCGTTTGGGGAAAGCTGGGGGAGGGGTGGCGCTGCCTGGCGCAGCGGGGGGATGTGTCCGCCCTGCCGACGCCGCAGGCGGGTGTCCCGCTCCCGCCGCTGGATGCTGCCGTCTGCTGCCAGGTACTGGGCAGCCACGCGCAGCCGCTCGGCTTCCTGTTCTGGCATGGCTGCGCCGCCAGCGAGCGCACCGCGCAGCTGGCGCTGCTGCTGACCGGACACCTGACCAGCGCCAGCCTCAGCAATGACCTGAGCGCGGCGCGCGTCACTCACCATACCCTGCTCGACATCAACCGCCTCGCCAACGAGTCGCAGAATGTCGAGCACTTCCTGCGCCGGCTGCACCGCGCGGTGAGCCGGCTGATGCCGGCCGACAACTTCTATATCGCGTTGCTGGACGAGGGCGGCAGCGCGCTGCGCTTCCCCTATTTTGCCGACGTGATGGAGCCGCGGCCGCCGCGGCCGGACGAGGTATTTCCCTGCGGCGGACAGACGCCGTCGCTGACCGCCTGGCTGTGCCGCCAGCACTCCTTCATGTTGTTGTCGGGCGCCGAGATCGACAAGCTGTGCCGGCAGCACGGCGTGGTGATGTCCGGGCTGATGCCGTCGTGGTGGATGGGGGTGCCGCTGCTCGATGCCGCCAGCAAGGTGGTCGGCGCGGTGGTGGTGCAGAGCTATGACGTGCACCAGCGCTTCGATGACGCGGCGCAGAGCGCCTTCCTGTTCATCGCCCACCATATCGCCAGCGCGCTGGACCGGCTGGCGCACCGCGCCGAGCTGGAGCGCAAGGTGTGGCTGCGCACCGCCGAGCTGGAAGGCATCAATATCCGCCTGCACGCCGAGGTGGCCGAGCGCAAGCGCACCGAGCAGCTGCAGAGCGTGCTGTTCCGCATCGGCGACATCTCCAATACCAGCCTGTCGATGGAGGCCTTCTTCGTCGGCCTGCACCGGCTGCTGTCCGAGTTCATCGACGCCAGCAACTGCATGGTGTGCCTGCACGACAGCGAGCGCAACGAGCTGAGCTTTCCCTATTGTTCCGACCTGTACCTGACCGATCCGCTGCCACAGCGCCCCGGGCGCGGCCTGCTGGAACAGGTGCTGCACAGCGGCCGGCCGCTGCTGCTGGCCGAAGCCAGCGGCCATGTGCTGCTGGCCAGCGACGATCACGACATCGCGGTGCCGGTCAGCTGGCTGGGGGTGCCGCTGTACAGCGGCAACGAACTGCGCGGCGTGCTGGCGGTGCAGAGCTACGAGCCGAGCGTGCGCTACTCCTACCGCGACCAGGAACTGCTGGAGTTCGTCGCCAACCACATCGGCAGCGCGCTGGCGCGGGTGCAGGCGCTGGACGACCTGCAGCGCGCCTATGCCGATCTGGAACAGCGCGTGCTGGAGCGCACCAACGAGCTGGACGCCGTCAACGCCCAGCTGCAGCATGACAGCCTGCACGATCCGCTGACCAAGCTGCCCAACCGCAGCTATTTCTCGCGCGTGCTGAAGCGCAACTGGGACCAGTTCCAGCTTGATCCGACGCAGCGCTTCGCGGTGGTGTTCATCGACCTGGACCGCTTCAAGCTGGTCAACGACACCCTCGGCCATCTCGCCGGCGACCACCTGCTCACCGAGGCCGGGCAACGCATCCGCAGCTGCCTCGGCTATGCCGATTTCCTGGCCCGCCTCGGCGGCGACGAGTTCGCGGTGCTGCTGTCCGGCGTCGACTCGCTGGAAGAGTGCGAGCGGCTGGCGCAGAGCCTGGTCGGCGAATTCGAGCGCCCGATCATGCTGTCCGGGCGCGAGCTGTTCACCACCGTCAGCGTCGGCCTGGTGCTGGCCGACAAGGAACACTACTCGCGTGCGGAAGACCTGCTGCGCGACGCCGACCACGCGATGTACCGCACCAAGCAACGCGGTCGTCACGGCTACACCCTGTTCAACCACGAGCTGCGCCGCAACCAGGCCGACCAGCTGGCGCTGGAGGCCGAGCTGCGCCACGCGCTGGAAAACCGCCACGAACTGGTGCCCTACTACCAGGCGATCGTGGACAGCCACAGCGGCAAGCTGGCCGGCTTCGAGACGCTGGTGCGCTGGCACCATCCGCAGCGCGGCCTGATCGCGCCGGGTGTGTTCCTGCCGATGGCGGAGGAGAGCGGCCTGATCCTGAAGCTGGACCGCTACATGATCGAGCACGCCTGCGCGCAGCTGGCGCAGTGGTACGGCAGCGGCCGCATCGACCACGCGGTGTGCCTGCACATCAACCTGTCCTCGGCGCACTTCCACGATCCGGGGCTGGTCGGCTGGCTGCAGGAGCTGATGCAGCGGCACGCGCTGCCGGTGGGCACGCTGCACCTGGAAATCACCGAAAGCGCGCTGATCGACGTGCCGGACGTGGCGATCGAGGTGATGCGGCAGCTGAAGGAGCGCGGCATCTGCCTCGCGCTGGACGACTTCGGCACCGGCTACTCGGCGCTGTCCTACCTGCACCGCTACCACTTCGACGTGCTCAAGATCGACCAGGCCTTCGTGCGCGACATCCACTGCCACGAGGAATCCTCCGCCATCGTGCGCGCCATCCTGGCGCTGGCGGCGGCGCTGGGGCTGGACGTGGTGGCGGAAGGGGTGGAAACCATGCTGCAGGTGCAGACCCTGCGCCAGCTCGGCTGCCCGCGGCTGCAGGGTTACTACTTTGCCCGGCCGGCACCGGCGGCGGAGCTGGACTGGCCGCGGCTGGCCGGCATGCAGCAGGAGCTGGCCCACGCCGGCGACGGTTTGCTGCCGTCGCTGGCATGAGTGCAACGGGCTTTCTTTCTCGGCGCGCTATTGCGAAAATCGGGTTTTGCCCCATTTCCACTAGTCGATGACCCTGTTTATAGAATCCCGCGGCCGTGGCCCGGATCTGGTGCTGCTGCACGGCTGGGGGCTGCACGGCGGCGTGTTCGAGCGCGTTGCGGCCAACCTTGAAGCCGACTTCTGCCTGCACCTGGTGGATCTGCCCGGCCACGGCGCCAGCGCCGCGGCCGCGCACTTTGACGCGGCGGCGATTGCCGATGCGCTCGCCGGCCACTTCCCGCTGCCGGTGCACCTGCTCGGCTGGTCGCTCGGCGGCCTGATCGCGCAGCACTGGGCGGCGCAGCATCCGCAGCAGGTGCGCAGCCTGGCGCTGGTCGCCACCAGCCCGCGCTTCGTGCGCGACGAAGCTTGGCCGCACGCGCAGGCGCGCGAAGCGATCGAGGGCGTCGGCGCCAATCTCGACACCGCGTTCGAGCTGACGCTGGAGCGCTTTCTCGCGCTGCAGATGATGGGCGCGCCGGCGGCACGCGACACGCTGAAGGCGCTGAAGGCGCAGCTGTTTGCCCACGGCCGGCCGCAGGGCCTGCTGCCGGCGCTGCACTGCCTGCTGCACGCCGACGCGCGCGCGCTGGCACCGGCCATCGCCTGTCCGGTCGGCCTGTTCTACGGCGCGCGCGACGCGATCACCCCGATCGGGGCCGGGCGCTGGCTGGCCCAGCAGCTGGCCGACGCCACTTTTTACGACTTTCCCCAGGCTTCGCACGCACCGTTTCTGTCGCATGAAACGGACTTTGTCGAAGCCCTGCGACTACACCTGGAACAGCACGCATGAGCGAAGCGTTTTACACCGACAAAGACCGCGTTCGCGCCTCGTTCGAGCGGGCGGCCACCAGTTACGACTCCGCCGCGGTACTGCAGCGCGAGGTGTCCGACCGCATGGCCGAGCGTCTCGACTACATCAAGCTGCAACCGGCGGTGATCCTCGACGCCGGCAGCGGCACCGGCTACGGCGCGGCGATGCTGCGCCAGCGCTATCCACAGGCGCGGGTGCTGGAGCTGGACCTGGCGCACGGCATGCTGTGTGCGTCGCGCGAGAAGCAGCGTGACAGCCAGGGCATGCTCGGCCGTCTGTTCCGCCGCCCGGCGCCGTGGCAGCTGTGTGCCGACGTCGAGCGCCTGCCGCTGGCCGACAACAGCGTCGACATGATCTGGTCCAATCTGGCGATCCAGTGGGTCAACGTGCCGGACAGCGTGTTTGCCGAATTCCAGCGCGTGCTGAAGCCGGAGGGCATGGTGATGTTCTCGACGCTGGGGCCGGACACGCTGACCGAGCTGCGCGCCGCCTTCGGCGCGGTGGACGGCGCCACCCACGTCAACCAGTTCATCGACATGCACGATCTGGGCGATGCGCTGATGCACTGCGGCTTCTCCGAACCGGTGATGGACATGGAAAAGATCGTGATGACCTACGACAGCGTGCGCGAGGTGATGCACGACCTGAAGGCGATCGGTGCCCACAATGCAACTGCCGGCCGCAATCGTGGTCTGATGGGCAAGCACACCTGGCAGCGGATCTGCGACGCCTACGAAACACGGCGCCGCGACGGCCAGCTGCCGGCAACCTACGAAGTGCTGTACGGCCACGCCTGGAAGGCGCAGCCGAAGAAAAAGCCGACCATTCTGGCTGACGGCAGCCAGGTGATCGAATTCAGTCGTTCCCCACCCAAGCAGTGAGAGCCTTGCCCATGTGGTCTGTGTCCAGAATTGCAGCCAGTGCTGCAATTTTTTTATTGGCGGCGTGCACCACGCCGACCCCACCGGTGGTAGTGGTCCCGAAACCGGTGCTGAAACCGAAAGTCGCGCTGGCGCTGGGCGGTGGCGCGGCCAAGGGCTTCGCCCATGTCGGCGTGATCCGCGTGCTGGAGCAGAACGGCATCGTGCCCGACATCATCACCGGCACCAGTGCCGGCAGCATCGTCGGCGCCATCTATGCCTCCGGCGTCGACGGCGAGGCGCTGCGCTACCGCGCGCTGCGCATCAACGAGAGCGACCTGCGCGACTTCACCTTCTCCACCTCCGGCTTCCTGAAGGGCGAGAAGCTGGCGGCGATGGTCAACCAGCAGGTGGACGGCAAGAAGATCGAGCAGCTGTCGCGCCGCTTCGGCGCGGTGGTCACCGATCTGGACAGCGGCGCGCGGGTGGTGCTGAAGAGCGGCGACACCGGCACCGCGGTGCGCGCCTCGGCGGCGATTCCCAACGTGTTCCAGCCGGTGACCATCAATGGCCGCCGATACGTCGACGGCGGGCTGACCAGCCCGGTGCCGGTGATCGCCGCCCGCGAGATGGGCGCCGACATCGTGATCGCGGTCGACATCTCGGCCAAGCCCACCGGCAAGAGCGCGCTCGGCTTCCTCAGCCTGCTCGACCAGAGCCTCAACATCATGAGCCAGGCGGCGCTGACGCAGGAGCTGAAGCAGGCCAACGTCACGCTGCGGCCGCGGGTATTGCACATCGGCTCCGCCGATTTTGACGAGCGCGGCGCGGCGATGCTGGAAGGCGAGAAGGTGGCGCGCGAAGGGCTGCCGGTGATCCGCCAGGCCATCGAGCGCTGGGCGACGGCGCGCAGCGCGGCCAAGTGATGCCATAATGCCCCCACCAGCAATTATTGGAGTTTCCGCATGATCATCCTGTACGGTTCCGCGCTGTCGCCCTGGTACAACAAGGCCAAGGTGGCCCTGCTCGAAAAGGGCGTCAACTTCGAGGAACGGCTGCAGCGCCCGTCGCAGGACGAGGCGGTGCTGGCGGCCAGCCCGATAGGCAAGATTCCCTACGTCGACATCAACGGCTTCAAGCTGGCCGAATCCGGCGCCATCGTGGAGTGGCTGGAGGATGCCTACCCGACGCTGTCGCTGCTGCCACCTTCGACCAACGGCCGCGCCCGCGCCCGTGAACTGGCGCTGCTGATCGAGCACTACCTGATCGCCGCCAGCGCACCGCTGGTGCGCCACGCGCTGTTCGGCGCGCCGCTGTCGGAGCAGGACAAGGCCGAGGTGGCGGCCAACCTCGAACGAGGTGCCGCCGCGCTGGCGCGGCGCATGGTGCCGGAGGGCAACTGGTTGTGCGGTGACGATTTCACCGTCGCCGACATCGCGCTGGCGGTGGCGCTGCCGCATCTGGGCTATCTCGGCAGCACGTTGCTGGGTCACGACCCGCTGGCCAGCCTGCCGTTGCCACCGCAGTACCACGAGCGGCTGGCACAGCGCGCCAGCGTGGCACGCATGTGGCACGACCGCGAGCAGGCGCTGCGCAAGTTCCTGCCGCACTGAGCGACCGCGGTGTCCCACGACAGCCATCCAGCCTCGCGGCGGATGGCTGTTTTGCCGTCTACGGCAGTCCTTCCTCGAACAGCGGCAACTGCTGCGCCGCCGGGCTGTCCTCGCGCAGGCGCACGCCGACGCCGAGCAGGCGCACCGGCTTGTTGCCGCGGGCGAAGCCGGTGTGCAGCAGCTGCTGGAATACGTCTGCGGCCAACGTTTGCCCGGCCAGCTCGACCGTGGTCTGGCTGAAGTCGGCAAACTTGATCTTGACGCTGAGGCCGCGAAACGCCGGCGTGCCGATGCGCTGCAGCCGCTGTGCCAGCCGCGTCAGCAGCGGCGCCAGCTCGGCCTCGCAGCTGGCGAGATCGGGCAGGTCGCGACTGTAGGTTTCCTCCACGCTCACCGATTTACGCTCGCGCGCCGGCTCCACCGCGCGGTGGTCGATGCCGCGCGACAGGTCATACAGGGTTTTGCCGAACTTGCCGAAGCGCTGCAGCATTTCCAGCAGCGGCAGCCGCTGCAGGTCGCCGCAGCTGTGCAGCCCCTGAGCCTTCAGTTTGGCGGCGGTGACGGCGCCGACGCCCCAGATCTTTTCCACCGGCAGGGTCTCGACGAAGGCGGCGACATCCTGCGGCCGGATGAGCCATTGCCCGTCCGGCTTGTTCCAGTCGCTGGCGATCTTGGCGAGAAACTTGTTGGGGGCGATGCCGGCGGAGGCGGTGATGCCGACCTCGTCGCGGATGGCGGCGCGGATCTCTGCCGCCATCAGGCTGGCGCTGCCGTGGCAGTGCGGCTGGCCGCTGACATCGAGGTAGGCTTCGTCCAGCGACAGCGGCTCGATCAGCTCGCTGTAGCGGTGGTAGATCGCCTGCACCGCGAGGCTGGCCTGCTTGTAGCGGGCAAAGTCCGGCGGCACGATCAAGAGCGCCGGGCAGCGGCGCAGCGCCAGCGACGACGGCATCGCCGAGTGCACGCCGTAGCGGCGCGCCTCGTAGTTGCAGGTGGCGATCACGCCGCGCTGCCCCGGCTGGCCGCCGACGGCGAGCGGGATGTCGCGCCACGCCGGGTTGTCGCGCATCTCCACCGCGGCGAAAAAGCAGTCGCAATCGATGTGGATGATCTTGCGCTGGATGCTCACCTTGCCGCCAACCCGGTGTCAGCCGCCGCGCTCGCTGTGGCCGAGATCCTTGTCCGGCGCGATGCGGTCGCGCAGCAGCTGTTTCAGCTGCTTGATGTCGGGAAAGCCGCCGTCGCGTGCGCGGTCCCACAGCAGTTCGCCGTCGACGCGTACCTGGAACACGCCGCCACTGCCGGGTTGCAGCGCGACTTCGCCGAGTTCCTTTTCAAAGGTGGTCAGCAGTTCCTGTGCCATCCAGGCGGCACGCAATAGCCAGCGACAGCCGGTGCAATAGCGGATGGCGACAACGGGCAACAGCGGGGAAGTGTCAGAGCTCATGAAGGTTGGCCGCAAGCAAAAAGGCCATGGTAATGCCGAATACGAGAGGGGGAAACCCGAAGGGACGCTGCACCGCTACCTTGCTTCGCAATATCTCTGTGTTGTTGTGTCGTGGCTCTTTGAAGAGCTGTATTTTCTCCTCCATCACCCGGCTATCTGTGTAAACCTGGCGCTGTGCGTGGAGGCAGCGGTGCAAACGCAGGGCCAGTGTGCATCAAGCCGGTGCATTGGGGAAGCACGCTGCGCGATTGTCCGACAATGTTGCTTTGCACCATGTTACATCTTTGCAACGTTTGCTTACATTTATCGATAGTGCCGCCTGCGGCTACAGTGCCAGCGTCGGATTGTCGATCAGGAAGCGCTCCATGTCGCCGGCTGGCAGCGGCCGGCTGATCAGGTAGCCCTGCGCGTAATCGCCGCCATGCTCGGCCAGAAAGCGCGCCTGGCGGATGTTCTCGATGCCCTCGCCGGTGACCGAGGCACCGAGGGTGTGCCCCATCGCCACGATCATGCGCACCAGGTTGCTGCCGCCGACGCTGTCCGGCACCTGGTCGAGGAACTGCTTGTCGATCTTCAGCTTCTCGGTGGGGAAGCGGCGCAGGTAGCTGAACGAGGCGTAGCCGGTGCCGAAGTCGTCGATGGCGATGCCGATTCCCTGAGCGCGCAGCTTGTGCAGGTTGCTGTCGATGGTCGGCGTGTTGCGCAGCGCCAGCCCCTCGGTTACTTCCAGCTCCAGCGCGTCGCCGGGCAGGTGGTGGGTGGCCAGCTGGCTGGCGACCACCTCGGCAAAGCGCGCGTCCTCCAGCTGCACCAGCGACACGTTGACCGAAATCACGAACTGGCTGAGATAGCGCGCGCGCCACTGCACCGCCTGGCGGATGGCTTCGCCCAGCACCCACTCGCCGATGTCCTTGATCAGCCCGGTTTCCTCCGCCAGCGGGATGAAGTCGGTCGGCGGGATGCGGCCAAGGTTGGGGTGTTCCCAGCGCACCAGCGCCTCGGCGCCGGCGACACGGCCGTTCTTCAGCGACACGTAGGGCTGGTAGTGCAGGCTCAGCTCGCCGCGCGCCACCGCCTGGCGCAGGTCGTTCTGGATGTGGTGGCGGCGGCGCCAGTTGTCGTTCATCTCCGGGCGGAAGCGCACCCAGTTGCCGGCCGGGTCGTTGCGCGAGATCTGCAGCGCCAGCTCGGCGTGTTCCAGCAGGCCGTCGGCGTGGATGGTGTCGTGCGGGTAGATGCTGAGGCCGGTGCTCAGGCGCAGGAACAGCTGCTGCTCCTGCAGGAACAGCGGCTGCCGCAGCTGGTCGCACAGGGCGTCGGTACGCTGGCTGATGCTCAGCTCGTCCTCGTCCAGCAGCAGCATGGCAAAGCGGTTGTCGGCGTGGCGCGCCACCATCTCGCCGTTGCGCGCCAGCTTTTCCAGCCGTTCGCCGAGCAGGCGTATCAGCTGGTCGCCGCTGTCGCGGCCGTACAGCTCGTTGATGTTGGCGAGGCCTTCCAGCGACAGCATCATGCAGCCGATCGGGCGCTTGTCGCGCGCCTGGCTGTTTTCGCGCTGCTGGATCAGTTCGCCCAGCTGCATCTGCAGTCGCGAGCGGTTGGGCAGGCCGGTGAAGCGGTCGTAGTAGAACTGGCGGTACAGTTCGCCCTCGGCCTGCAGCCGGGCGGAGGACTCCATCACCAGCGCGATGATGTCGGCGGCGGAGCAGATGAAGTTGACGTCTTCCTGGCGCCAGGCGCGGCGCAGGGTGCGACTTTCGGCGCAGATGATGCCGTGCTGCAGGCCGCCGACCATGATGCTGGCGTCGAGCATCGCCTTGATGTCGCGCTCCGCCAGATGGGCGCGCAGCGACAGCAGCCGTTCGTCCTGCAGCGGCTGCACGCTGCTGAGGTAGCGCTGTTCGCGCAGCGCGTCGAAGTAGTCGGGGTGCTGCTCCAGCAGCAGCACGTCGCCGCTGAAGCGCAGGCTGTCGCCGGTATCGACACCGGCGAGGCAGTGCAGGCTCTGCTGGTCGGCGCTGAACTGCCACACGCTGACGCGGCTGACGCCGAGGGTCTGCGCCAGCAGCGGCAGGATCTCGTCGATGTACTCCTGCAGCACCTGCGTTTCGCTATGGCGCGCCGCCACCAGCTGCTGCAGCGCGCGGCCCTGCTGTTCCAGCCGCTGCGAGCGGCGCACATTGGCCTGTTGCTGCAGGTAGCCAGCGCGCACGATCAGCCCGGACAGCAGCAGCATGAAGGCCAGCAGCAGCAGGCTCTGCGGCAGCAGCCGCTGCAGTACCGCGTCGCCGGGGCGCTCGTTGTCCCATTCCAGCAGTCCCAGGATCTGGCCCTGGCTGTTTTCCAGCGCCAGCGCCGCGCTGTGCTGCGGCGTGGCGGAGAAGTTCAGCGACAGCCGGCGCAGCGAGTTGCTGGCCGCCATCTCCTGCAGCAGGCGCTGGTCCAGCGCGCGCGCGAACAGCAGATAGCGCGCGCGGCCATCGGGCGAGGCGCCGGATTCCAGCGCGATACGCTGGATCGCCACCAGATAGATGGCGGTCTGCGGCTGGCCGGTCAGGCTGTTGCCGTGCTGCTGGCGCAGCAGCAGGCTGGGGCCGGCACTGGCTTGCTGCGGGTCGTAGCGGTCGGCCTGGCGCAGCAGGTTCTGCCACTGCCGCGGCTCCAGCTGCAGCAGTCGTTGCGGCTGCGGGCTGACCACGCCGCGGTCCAGCGCGTACAGCACGCCGGCGGCGGGATCGAGCAGCAGTGCGATGTCGACATCCAGATTCTGGTACACCGAGCCGGTCAGGTTGGCCGCAAGCCAGGCCTTGTCCATTTGTGGTGCCTGACTCTGGCGGTACATCTCGTCCCACACCGCGTAGTCGTTGAGCGACTGGCCCAGCGTCTTGCGCTGGCGCAGCAGCTCCTGTTGCAGGGTCTTGCGGGTGAGGGCGGCAACTTCCTCGTCGACCTTGTCGGCGGCGTTGTTGGCCAGCTGCCACAGCCCGGCCAGGCCGACCAGCAGGATCACCGCCAGCAGCAGGCCCGGGCGCAGGCGGAATGTCATCGAAAATGGACGCATGTCTCGGCAGTATTCGGGGTGCGGCGCGGACAGGGCGGGGCGCTGTCATCGCCGTTACATGTTGCGGTCAATAAAATGTCATGTTGTTCTGTCACGCTGCGGCAGCGATTTCACATTGACGCTGTTCAGGGAGTGTACCCAATGAAAACCATGCCTTTGCGCCTGCCGTTGCTGGCCATCCTGCTGTCGGGGCCAGTGCTGGCCGCCGGCCCATCCCCGTTTCCGACGCTGGACGGCAAGCCGCCGCTGGTGGTGGCGCACCGCGGCGCGTCCGGCTACCTGCCGGACCATACCCTGGAAGGATACGCGAAGGCGATCGAGCTGGGCGCGGATTATATCGAGCCGGATCTGGTCAGCACCAAGGACGGCGTGCTGATCGCGCGCCACGAGCCGAACCTGAAGGACACCACCGACGTCGCCCGGCACCCGGAATTTGCCGCCCGCAAGCGCACGCTGAAGGTGGACGGCGTCGAGGAAGAGGGCTGGTTTGCCAGCGACTTCACCCTCGCCGAGATCAAGACCCTGCGCGCGCTGCAGCCGCGTGGCGATCGCAGCAAGGCCTACGACGGCCAGTTCCTGATCCCGACTTTCGACGAGGTGCTGGCGCTGCGCGCGCAGCAATCGCAGGCGCTGGGGCGCGACATCGGTATCTATCCGGAAACCAAGCACCCGACCTGGCACCAGCAGCAGGGCCTGGCGCTGGAAAAACCGCTGGTGGCGCTGCTTACCAAGTACCGGCTGAACCGCAAGGCGGCGCCGGTGTTCATCCAGTCGTTCGAGGCGGCCAACCTCAAGACGCTGCGCAAGCTGACCCCGAACAAGCTGGTGTACCTGCTCGATGCCAACGACGTGCGCCCCGACGGTAGCATCGATACCCTGCGCCCTTATGACCACGTGGTGGCCGGCGACGCGCGCACCTACGCCGACATGCTGACCCCGGCCGGGCTGAAGGAGATCCGCCGCTTCGCCGACGGCATCGGCCCGTGGAAACCGTACCTGATCAGCTGGCAGGCGATGACCGACAAGGCCGGCAAGGCGATGGACGTCAACGGCGACAAGGTGGTCGACCAGCGCGACATGACGCTGCTGGAGCCGAACAGCGTGATCCGCGACGCACACAAGCTGGGGCTGGTGGTGCACCCCTACACCTTCCGCAACGAGGCCAAGCACCTGGCGGCCAACTTCATGGAGCGGCCGGCGGAAGAGTACCGCCTGTTCTTCGCCGCCGGTGTCGACGGTGTGTTCACCGACTACACCGACACCGCACTGGCCACCCGCCGCCTGATGCAGCAAGGCCAGTAAGCCCGCTGCCGGCAATGACAAGGGCCGCCCACCGGGCGGCCCTTTTGCGTGGGTGCGAGCGCCTCAGACGCGGTATACCGACACTTCCTGTTCCATGCCCTGCGACAGGCCCTGCAGGCGGTTGGCCAGCTCGGTGACGTGGCCGGCGGCGGCGGAATTCTCCTCCGCCATCTGCGCCACGGTTTCCACCTGCTGCGCGATGCTGTTGGCGGCGCTGCCCTGCTCGCGGATGGCGCTGCTGATCTCGCCGACCAGATGCCGGCTCTGGCCGGCGACATCGGAAATCGACTGCATGGTGCTGCGCGCCTTGGCCGCCTCGCCGACACCGTTTTCCACGTTGTGGACCGCGCCCTGCATCCGTTCGGCGGCGGAGCCGGACACGCTCTGGATCGCGTTGATGATCTGCGCGATCTCCTGTGTCGACAGCGCGGTGCGCTCGGCCAGCTTGCGTACCTCGTCGGCGACCACGGCAAAGCCGCGCCCGGTCTCACCGGCACGGGCGGCCTCGATCGCCGCGTTCAGCGCCAGCAGGTTGGTCTGCTCGGCGACATCCTTGATCACGCTGACCACGGTGGCGATGTCGCGGGTGCGGTCCACCAGCTGTGCCATCTCGCTGGAGGCGCTGCCGACGGCGCCGGCGATGCTCTCGATCGACTGCGTGGTGTCGCCGATCACCTGCTCGCCCTGCTGCGCGCGCGCGCCGGTGTCCTGCGCCAGGTGGTTGGCCTCGAGGGCACGGTCGGCGACATGGTTGATGCTGACGGTGATCTGTTCCAGCGCCGCCGCCATGGTGGCGGCGGATTCGCTCTGCGCGGAGGAGCCGGCGGCGACCTGCCTGGCGGAGCCGGCCAGCTCGGTGGCCGACTGCGACACGTCGCGCGCGGCGGTGATCATGGTGCGCAGGCTGTCCTGCATCTTGGCGATCAGCTGGTTGAAGGCGCCCAGCATCAGGGCGATCTCATCCTTGCCCTGCACCTCGCAGCGGGTGGTGAAGTCCAGCGTCTCGGCCAGCTGGCGGATGCTCTGCTGCGCACGGCTGACGCTGCCCACCACCTGGCGGTAGGTGCGCCAGCCGCTGAAACAGAGCAGCAGGATGGCGCCCGCGGCCACCGTGGCGGCAATCAGTTTCGCCTGCAGGTTGACGTCGATGGCGTGCAGCTTGGCGCTGTCGGCCAGCTGCTGGTTGAACTGGGTGTGCTGCTTGGAGATGCCGTTGATGCGCTGGAAGATCACCCGCGCACTGTTGGCCATCACCTGGGCCTCTTCCTTGCGGTTGCTGCGCGAGGCGTCCAGGATCGGCGCGTAGACGCGGTTCAGCTCGGCGAGACCCTCCTTCAGCTTGCTGTGGTAGTCGCGGTCCTGCTCGTTGACGATCATCGGTGCGTACTGGTCCAGCGCGGCGGCCGCATGCTGGCTGTGCTCGGCGAAGGACTGCGCGATCTCGCCCATCTTGCTGTCGTCGCTGCTGAGAATGTGCGCCAGCAGCGAGTTGCGCTGCTCCAGCATCGCGCTGTCGAAGGCGGCCAGGGTCTGCATGCTCGGCATCACGTTGTCGCTGATGTGTTCCAGCTCGTTGTAGACGCGGTTGAGCTGCAGGAAGCTGGTGACGGCGAGGATCAGCAGGCCGCTGATGGCCAGTGCAATCAACAGGCCCAATCGTTGCGATATTTTCATGGTGTTGTTCCGCAGGCTAGAGTCGTTGCTCGAGTGTAGCGGAGAAATAATATGAAAAACGATTATGTTGTTGGCGAAGCGGCGATTGGTGAATAGTTACGGGTGGGGCGTGGTTTGCGGCCAACGTTGGCCGCAACAGCGCGATGGCAGGCGCCGCCCGGCGTGGTGCCGGGCGGGGATGGGCGGGTTTAGTGGCCGGCGGGGTGGACGGGCGCCATGCCGCTTTCCACGGTGACCTCAACGGTGACCTTGCCGGCTTTTTCAAATTGCAGCTGCAGCGGGAAGCGCTCGCCGCTGACCGCCTGTTTCGGAACCTGCAGCAGCATCAGGTGCAGGCCGCCGGGAGCCAGCTTTACCTGGCCGGCGGCCGGCAGCACGATGCCGCCGCTGACTTCGCGCATGCGCATCACGCCGTTGTCGTTGAGGTGCTGGTGCAGCTCGGCGCGCGCCGCCTGTGGCGTGCTGGCGGCCAGCAGCCGGTCGGTGCCGCCGCTGTTGCTGATGGTCATGAACACCGCCGCGGTCGGGCTGCTGGCCGGCATTGCGCGGCTCCACGGGTGGTCGATCTTCAGCGCGCCGGCGCTGTAGTCATGGGCAAGGGCGGGCAGCGACAGCAGGCCGGCGAGCGCGGCAAGGGCGAGTTTTTTCATGGTGTGCGGGGGCAGGTTGCAGTGGCGAAGAGCATAGCACGCAGCCTCCGCCGCCAGCTGCGGCATAATGTCGCAGCTGGCCCCATGGTCACGATTACCGTGCCGCCGGTTTCGCCCACGACGACGGCTGGCTACAATGCCTGCCCGCGCTGCTGCCGCTGCTGGTGGCAGCTGGCCTTATTTCCGGATCCTTACTTCCAGATCAAGAAGAACGATGTTCAAGACCCTGTATCTGCAGTTCCTGTTTGGCGGGCTGGTGAGCCTGCTGGTGATCACCAATCCGCTGTCCAAGATCCCGCTGTTCGTGTCGCTGACGCAGGGCATGAGCGAGCTGCGCCGCGCGCAGCAGGCGCGCATGGCCTGCGTCTACGCCGCCGCGATCATGCTGGTGTGCCTGCTGGCCGGCAACCTGATCCTGGCCGCGTTCGGCATTTCCTTCGGCGCGCTGCGTATCGCCGGCGGCTTCGTGGTGGCGGTGCTGGGCTACCGCATGCTGTTCCTGTCGCAGGATCCGGGCATGGCGCCGAAGACCAACCGTCGCGAGGACTATTCCTTCTTCCCGCTGGCGATGCCGGGTATCAGCGGCCCCGGCACCATCGCGGTGGTGATCGGCATCGCCACCGAGATTGCCGAACTGCACAGCCGCACCGAGAAACTGCTCGCCTTCGGCATGACCATGCTCGCCATCGTCAGCACCGCGCTGGTGACCTGGCTGGTGCTGCGCTCGTCGACGCTGATCGCGGCGCGCATGGGGCGCGCCGGTACCGAGGTGCTGGGCCGGCTGATGGGCTTTTTGCTGATCTGCGTCGGGGTGCAGTTCATCGGCTCCGGCATCCGCACCTTCATGGCCGGTTCGTAAACGGCCGGCGGCAGGGTTGGCCGCAAGATCGTTCAAGCCCCCGCCGCGGCGGCTGTGCCAGAATGCTGCCATCCCCTGCCGAGCCGCCACCATGTCCGCCGTTCCAGCCGAATACGCCCGCTACTTCCGCGCCGACGATATCGCGCCGCTGGAGTGTCTGGACGCGTTCTACACCCGGCAGGTGTTCACCCCGCACTTCCACGAGGAGTACGTGGTCAACGCTCTGACGCTGGGCGCGCAGTCCTACCGCTACCACGGCAGTTCGCACGTCGCCGGCGTCGGGGCGCTGGTGCTGATCAATCCGGGCGAGGTGCACACCGGCGAATCGGCCGATGCCGCCGGCTGGGGCTATCGCGGTTTCTACCCGTCGGCGACGCTGATCCGCGGCCTCGCCAGCCAGCTGGCCGGGCGCCCGGTGGAGCCGTTCTTCCGCCAGACGGTGATCTACGATGTCGATCTGGCGCGGCGGCTGGCGCTGCTGCAGCCGCTGCTGGCGCAGAGCCACGACCGGCTGCAGCGCGAGAGCGCGCTGTACGCGGTGTTTGCCGACGTGTTGCAGCGGCACATGGGCGTGCGCGAGCAGGTGCTGGCGCGTGACCAGCCGCGGCTGCAGCAGGTACGCGCCCTGCTGGCCGACCGCCTCGCCGACAACCTGTCGCTGCAGCAGCTGGCCGACAGCGCCGGGCTGTCGCCGTGGCACCTCAACCGCAGCTTCCGCGCCGAATTCGGCCTGCCGCCGGTGGCGTGGCGCAACCAGCTGCGCGTGGCGCGTGCGCGCCAGCTGCTGGCGCAGGGCGTGGCGCCCGGCCAGGTGGCGGCGCAGCTGGGCTTTGCCGACCAGCCGCACCTGACGCGCGCCTTCCGTGCCGCGCTGGGGGTGACGCCGGCGGCGTACCAGCGCGCGGTGCGCAGCTAGCCGGCGCAAGATCGTTCAAGACCCGGCGCCGGTGGCAATCTATGCTGCGGCCAACCTTTTACTGTGGAGCAAGCATGTCACCACGACTTACCCCGCTTTGGGCCGGTGCCCGCGATTCGCTGCCGATGCTGGTCGGCGCCGCGCCGTTCGGCGTCATCTTCGGCACGCTGGCGATCGCCACCGGCATTCCGGCGTGGGCGACGCTGGCGCTGTCGGCGCTGGTGTTCGCCGGTTCGTCGCAGTTTGTCGCCGTCAGCCTGATCGGCAGCGGCGCGGCGCTGCCGGTGATCTGGCTGACCACCTTTGTCGTCAACCTGCGCCACGCGCTGTACAGCGCCACCTTGCTGCCCTACGCCCGCCACCTGCCGGCGCGCTGGCGCTGGTCGCTGGCGTTCTGGCTCACCGACGAGACCTTCGCCGTGGTCGAGCACCAGCTGCGGCAGCAGGACAACGAGTTCGACGGCGCCTGGTACTGGCTGGGCTCGTCGCTGGCGATGTACGGCAACTGGCAGTTGTGGACCATCATCGGCGTGTTGCTGGGACAGAGCGTGCCTGGTCTCGCCGATCTGGGGCTGGATTTCGCGATGGTGGCCACCTTTGCCGCCATCGTCGCGCCGCAGCTGAAAAAGCGGCCGGTGCTGGTGGCGGCGCTGCTGGCCGGGGTGGTGGCGCTGCTGGCGCGCGAGCTGCCGTTCAAGCTGGGATTGATGCTGGCGGCGCTGGCCGGGGTGGCCGGCGGCGTGCTGGCCGAGCGGCTGGCGGCGACCGGCAAACCAGAGATGAAGGAGACGACATGAGCCTGCAACTGCTACTGACCATTGCCGGCATGATCGTGGTCACCTACGGCATCCGGCTGAGTTTTCTGGTGTTCGGCCACAAGCTGAGCTTTCCGGCCTGGCTGTCGCGTGCCTTGCACTACGTGCCGGCGGCGGTGCTGACCGCGCTGATCGTGCCGATGGCGCTGGCGCCGCAGGGGGCCATCGACCTGTCGCCGGGCAATGCCTACCTGCCCGGCACCCTCGCCGCGGCGGCGGTGGCGTTCTTCAGCCGTCATACGCTGGCGGCCATCGTCAGCGGTTTCGTGGTGTACGGCCTGTGGCGCTGGCTGCTGTGAGGTAAGCCGCCTGCGCGGCGGCGCTGATGGCGGCCGCTGCGAACGAGCGCCTTTTTATCTTCTATCCGATGTGATTCTGTTTCGGGCTGCGCCGCGACTTGACCGGTAGCGGCGCGGGATGGCCGCGAGTGGCAGCCGCCCTAGCGTGGCGGCTGCAGCGCCTGCGCCGCCGCCACCAGCTGCGGCCACAGCCGCTCGGCGTCGGCGCTGTCGAAATCGGCGTGCTTGCGCTTGATCACGCCGTGGTCGGACAGCTCGATACTCAGATCGGCGTGCAGTCCGGCCTGCTGCAGGCAACCCTGCACGCAGCGCAGCGGACAGCCGTCCAGCGCCAGGATGCGGCGGCCGCTGCGTGCGATACGCAACAGGGCGGGCACCTGGCCGCCGACGCCGGCGATGCAGGACATCTCGGCGTGGCCGGCGCGGGTGAGGCGCAGTGCAAAGTGGTTGGCCAGTTGCGCGGCGCTGGAGCAGCCGGAGCAGGCGTAGACCAGGGGCAGCGAGGGATCGGGTTTCATGGCGTGCAGCCTAGCGCGCCGGCCGTGGGCGCGCCATCAGCCGCATGGTCTAGGCCGGATGGCCGGCTTGCGGCCAACCTTGCGTCGCGCGCTAGCGGCGTTGCAGTTTGCCGATGCCCATCAGCATGCCGAGGCCGATGGCCAGCGACACGGTGGCGGTACCGCCGTAGGACATGAACGGCAGCGGCACACCGACCACCGGCAGGATGCCGGCGACCATGCCCATGTTGACGAACACGTAGACGAAGAACGATAGCGTGATGGCGCCGGCCAGCAGCCGGCCGTACAGCGTCGGCGCGCGCGCGGTGATCAGCAGGCAGCGGCTGATGATGCCGAGGTATAGCGCCAGCAGCAGCAGGTTGCCGGCGAGACCGAACTCCTCGGAGTACACCGCGAAGATGAAGTCGGTGGTGCGCTCCGGAATGTAGTCGAGGTGGGTCTGGCTGCCGGCCAGCCAGCCCTTGCCCCACACTCCGCCGGAGCCGATGGCGATCATCGACTGGATGATGTGGTAGCCGGCGCCGAGCGGATCTTCCATCGGGTCGATCAGGGTCAGCACCCGCTTGCGCTGGTAGTCGTGCATCAGGTTCCACACCACCGGCAGGCTGGCGAGGAAGGCGACGCCGCCGCCGATGATGATCTTCCACGACAGCCCGGCAAAGAACAGCGCAAAAAAGCCGGCGCCCATCACCAGCGTGGCGGTGCCGAGGTCGGGCTGCTTCAGGATCAGCAGGCCGGGAATCACGATCAGCACCGCCGCCACCACGTAGTGGCGCCAGTTGAGGGTGGTTTCGTATTTCTGGAAGTACCACGCCAGCATCATCGGCAGCGCGATCTTCATGATTTCGGACGGCTGGATGCGGGCGATGCCGACGTTCAACCAGCGGGTGGAGCCGTTGACGGTGATGCCGAACAGCTCGACGCCGACCAGCAACAGCACGCCGGCAACATACAGCGGCAGTGCCAGGTGCATCACCGTCTGCGGACTCAGCCGCGCCAGCAGCCACATGATGAGCAGCGACAGTGCGGTGTAGACCAGTTTGTTGTCGATCTTGGCCCAGCTCTGGTTGGAGGCGGAAAACAGCGCGATCATGCTCAGCACGAACACGCCGGCGAGCAGCGCCAGCAGCCAGCCGTCCAGCGGGTCCATGATGGCGCGGGTGAGGCGCTTAGCGAGCGACACTTGCATCTTGCTTTCCTGTTGCCGAGGGCGGGAAGGTTTCCAGCTGGCCGCGGATGTCGTCGGGCAGCTTGCCGGTCAGGTAGTAGTCGAACAGCGCGCGCGCGATCGGCGCCGCGGCGGTGGCGCCGAAGCCGGCGTTTTCCACGATCACCGCCACCGCGATCTTCGGCTGCTCCACCGGGGCGAAGGCGATGAACCAGGAGTGGTCGCGGTGCTGCTCGGCCAGCGCGCCGGCGTTGTACTTGGCGCCCTGTTTGATCTGCACCACCTGCGCGGTGCCGGTCTTGCCGGCCATCGAGTACTGCAGGCCCTGGCCGAGACGCCAGCCGGTGCCGCCTGGCAGCATCACCGCGCGCATGCCCTGCTTGATGTAATCGTAGTGCTGCTGCTTGAACGGCAGCTGCTTGTACGGCGCCGCCTCGATCAGGCGCGTCTTGCCGTTGCGGGCGTCGGTGACCTTCTGCACCAGGTGCGGGTGGAAGGCCTTGCCGTCGTTGGCCAGCATGGCAGTGGCATTGGCCATCTGCAGCGGGGTGTAGGTGTTGAAGCCCTGGCCGATGCCGATGCTGACCACGTCGGCCGGCAGCCAGCGGCGGTGCTCGTCGCGGTAGCGCGTGCCGGCAAAGCGGCGCGCCTTCCACTCCTTGGACGGCAGCACGCCGACCGCCTCGCCGTCGAGGTCGATGCCGGTGCGGCTGCCGAGGCCGAACTGCGCCAGCAGTGGGTGGATGCGGTCGATGCCCATGTCCCACGCCAGCTTGTAGAAGAAGGTGTCGCTGGATACCGCGATGGCCTTGGCCAGGTTGGCGGAGCCGTTGCCGCGCGGATTGGAGTCGCGGAACTGGTGGCTGGAGCCGGGCAGGGTGAAGTAGCCCGGCGCCGGGCGGATCTCGTTCGGGGTGATGGCGCCGGCTTCCAGCGCCGCCATGCCCATGAATGGCTTGAAGGTGGAGCCTGGCGGATACATGCCGCGGATGGCGCGGTTGATCAGCGGCCGCTGCCAGTCGCTGTTCAGGCTCTGCCAGCTCTGGCTGTCGATGCCGTCGATGAACAGGTTGGGGTCGAAGCTGGGCTTGGACAGCAGCGCCAGCACGCCGCCGCTTTGCGGATCGATGGCGACCAGCGCGCCACGGCGGGCGCCGAACAGCTTGTCGGCGACATCCTGCAGGTGGATGTCCAGCGCCAGTTGCAGCGTGTTGCCGTGTACCGGCGCGGTACGGCGCAGCGAGCGCACCGCGCGGCCGGCGGAGTCGGTCTCGATTTCCTCGAAGCCGTTCTGGCCGTGCAGGTCGTCCTCGTACACCGCTTCCAGCCCCAGCTTGCCGATGTGGGTGGCGCCGCGGTAGTTGGCCGCATTCTCGTCTTCGGCCATGCGTTCCTTGTCGCGCGGCCCGATGCGGCCGATGTAGCCGAGCACGTGGCTGGTCAGCTCCTTGTACGGGTAGTCGCGGTACAGCCGCGCCTTGACCTCGACACCGGGGAAGCGCCACAGGTTGGCCGCCAGCCGCGCCGCCTCAATGTCGTCCATCTTCAGCCGCAGCGGCACCGGCTCGAAGTCCTTCGACTCCGACAGGAATTTTTGGAAGCGCTTCAGGTCGCGCGGCGTGATCGGCACCACCTGGCCCAGCGCCTTGATGGTGGCGTCGAGGTTGTCGATCTTGTCCGGCGTCAGCTCCAGGGTGTAGGAGGCGTAGTTGCGCGCCAGCTCGATGCCGTTGCGGTCGACGATCAGGCCGCGGTTGGGCTGCACCGGCACGAGCGAAATGCTGTTGTTCTGGGCGAGGGTGGCGAAGTGTTCGTACTGGAACACCTGCAGCCAGACGAAACGCGCCACCAGCAGCAACAGCATCAGCACCATGAACAGGTAGGCGACCAGCAGCCGCCAGTACAGCTGGCGTTCTTCGGTGTGCGGGTCTTTCAGGCGTGCGGCTTGCTTCATGGCGCTTAGTGCCGTTCGCTACGGTAGGGCAGCAGCATCAGCTTGGTCAGCAGCGGCCACAGCAGTGCGCCGATCAGGGCCGGCAGGAAGTAGCCGAGGCCGGGCAGCGAGGCGCCGACGCTCCAGCGTGCGACCGCCATCAGCAGCTGGATCAGCATCATCAGCACCAGGATCACCAGCGTCTGCTGGCCGAGGTTGAACATCACCAGCTGCTGCTGGCGCAGCAGGATCAGGTAGGCGCCGACGGAGTAGGCCAGCGCGTGCTGGCCGAACATGCTGGTCGACACCACGTCGGCCAAGAGGCCGATGCCGAAGGCCATGCCGATGCCGATGCGCCGCGGCTGGTTTACGCTCCAGTACAGGATCAGCAGCGCGACGAAGTCGGGTAGCCAGCGGTTGGAGCCTTGCGGCAAGGGCAGCAGCTCCAGCGCCAGCGCGACGACAAAGGTCAGCGTGATGAAGCGGCGCTTGACCGGCTTGAGCAGTTCTTGCGGGCGATCGTAGTTCATGACGGTCGGGACTGACGGCAATGGCGCAGCTGGGCACGGCCGCTGCCGGGGTGGAAGGCATCACGCATCATGGCGATTTCTTGTCGGTGTTGGCCGCGTCGGTCGGAGGCGGCACCGGCGGCGCGGCCGGCAGGCGGCGGTTGGGCATGATCACCACAAAGCGGCTGGACTGCACGCCGGCGATCACCTCGCTGCGCACACGGGCAAAGGCGGCACCGCCAAGGCGGTCGATCTGTTTCACCCGCGCCACCGGAATGCCCTGCAGGTAGACGCCGTCGACACCGGAGGTGACCAGTAGGTCATTGTCGCGGATGTCGGTGCTGATCGGCAGGTAGCGCACTTCCACGCCGCCGCCAAAGCCGTACAGCAGCGCGCGATGGCCGGTACGCTCGATCATTACCGGCACGATGTAGTGGCGGTTGATCACCTGGGTGACCTCGGCGCTCAGCGGCTGCACGCGGGTGACCTGGCCGATGAGGCCGTTCTCGTCGATCACCGCCTGGCCGCTGGCGATGCCGCTGCTGCTGCCCTTGTCGATGATCAGGCGATAGGAGAACGGATCGCGTCCGGTGTACAGCACCTCGGCCACCACGCCCGCATGCGATGGCTGCGCCGCCAGCGCATTGAGCCGGCGCAGCTGTTGCAGCTCCTTCTCCAGCGACGACATGCGCATCAGGTGCGAGGACTGGATCAGGTCGCGTTCGCGCAGTGCGTCGTTCTCGCGCTTCAGTGCCGCCTGCGCGGTAAAGAAGTCGCCGACCTGCATGGTGAGGTTGAGCGGCGCGTTGGCCGCACGCTGCAACGGGTACAGCACCACGGAAATGGCGTCGCGCGCCTTTTCCATCAGGCCGTACTGGCTGTCGCCGATCAGCAGCGCCAGCGAGGTGAGCACGCACAGGAACAGGCGGCCGCCGGGCTGCAGGCCCTGATTGGCAAAGCTGGGAGTGTTGGCAAAGTTCATGCAGCACAACGTCACCTCTTGCGAGGTGACGTCTGGTCAGGAAATCAGGGAACGCTGGTGAAAATGGTGCCGACCTTGTCCATTTTTTCCAGCGACTTGCCGGAGCCGCGTACCACGCAGGTCAGTGGCTCTTCTGCGATGAATACCGGCAGGCCGGTTTCCTCGGCCAGCAGGCGGTCGATGTCCTTCAGCAGCGCGCCGCCGCCGGTCAGCACCATGCCCTTGTCGGCGATGTCGGCGCCCAGTTCCGGCGGGGCCTGTTCCAGCGCGATCTTCACCGCCGACACGATCTGATTCAGCGGCTCGGTCAGCGCTTCCAGGATCTCGTTGCTGGACACGGTAAAGGCGCGCGGGATGCCTTCGGCCAGGTTGCGGCCCTTGACTTCCATTTCCTTCACTTCGGCGCCGGGGAAGGCGGAACCGATGGTTTTCTTGATTTCTTCGGCGGTGGCTTCGCCGATCAGCATGCCGTAGTTGCGGCGGATGTAGTTGATGATGGCTTCATCAAACTTGTCGCCGCCGACGCGTACGGAATTGGAGTACACCACACCGCCCAGCGAGATCACGCCGACTTCGGTGGTGCCGCCGCCGATGTCGACCACCATCGAGCCGGTCGGCTCTTCCACCGGCAGGCCGGCGCCGATGGCGGCGGCCATGGTTTCCTCGATCAGCTCGACGCGGCGGGCGCCGGCGGCCAGCGCCGAGTCCTTGATCGCACGACGCTCGACCTGGGTCGAGCCGCACGGCACGCAGATCACGATGCGCGGGCTGGCGGCGAAGAAGCGGTTGGGGGTGACCTTCTTGATGAACTGCTTCAGCATCTGCTCGGTGACGGTGAAGTCGGCGATCACGCCGTCCTTCATCGGACGGATGGCCTGGATGCTGCCCGGGGTGCGTCCCAGCATTTTCTTGGCTTCGAGGCCGACGGCCAGGATCGATTTCTTGTTGCTGGGGATATCGTTGTGAATGGCGACCACCGACGGTTCGTCCAGCACGATGCCCTTGTTGCGCATGTAGATCAGGGTGTTGGCAGTACCGAGGTCGATAGCCAAGTCATTGGAGAAGTATCCGGTGAGCGAGCGGAGCATGGGGGTCGGTCCTGAAATGTTTTTTGAACGTTGCCTTATCGAAAACGACGGCACGCGTAATTAAATCGTGTTTGGGACAGGGCGGACAGGTAAAGATTCACTGTCCGCAGCGGTCCCGTTTGCCAAGCAGGTCTGGCCCCTTGGTTCTTGGGCTAATGTAACCAATTATGATACCCTACAACGCTTGAAATATTAAAGATTTTGACGAGGACGCCATGTCGTTGAGCCATCAGGATGTTGCACGTATTGCGCGCCTGTCCCGCATCGCGGTAACAGACGCCGAAATCGACGCGGTAAACCGCCAGTTGAACAGTATTCTCGGCCTGATCGAGCAGATGCAGGCGGTCAATACCGACGGTATCGAGCCGATGGCGCACCCGCAGGATGTATCGCTGCGCCTGCGCGAAGACGTTGTCACCGAGCCTAACCGGCGCGAGGCCTGCCAGGCGGTGGCGCCACAGGTGGAAAAAGGCCTGTTCCTGGTGCCGAAAGTCATCGAATAAGCCGCTGCGGCCAACCTTTGCCGTATCTGCCCTGCCGCCGAGGCGGGCCTTCTCTACGGAAGCTCTCTACACGATGATTCACGCTACGCTAAAACAATTGTCGCAACAGCTGGCCGACAAGCAGGTTTCTGCCGTCGAGCTGGCCACCGAATACCTGCAGCGCATCGACGCGCTCAACCCGCAGCTCAATGCCTTCATCACCGTTGACCGCGACAAGACCCTGCTCGAGGCCGCCGCCGCCGATGCGCGCCGCGCCGCCGGCAGCGCCGGGTTGCTGACCGGGGCGCCGATCGCGCACAAGGACATTTTCTGCCAGCAGGGCTGGAAGACCAGCTGCGGCTCGAAGATGCTGGACAACTTTATTTCGCCGTACGACGCGCACGTGATCGAGCAGTGCCAGGCCGCCGGTCTGGTGACGCTGGGCCGCGCCAACATGGACGAATTCGCGATGGGCTCGTCCAACGAGAACAGCTACTACGGCGCGGTGAAAAACCCGTGGGACCTGAACGCCATTCCCGGCGGCTCCTCCGGCGGTTCCGCCGCCGCGGTGGCCGCGCGCCTGGCGCCGGTGGCCACCGCCACCGATACCGGCGGCTCCATCCGCCAGCCGGCCAGCCACTGCGGCGTGACCGGCATCAAGCCGACCTACGGCGTGGTGTCGCGCTTCGGCATGGTCGCCTACGCCAGCTCGCTGGATCAGGGCGGGGTGATGGCACAGACCGCCGAAGACTGCGCGCTGATGCTGAACGTGATCGCCGGCTTCGACGAGCGTGATTCCACCAGCCTGGAGCGTGCCAAGGAAGACTACAGCCGCGATCTGGCGCAGCCGCTGGCCGGCCTGCGCGTCGGTCTGCCGCGCGAGTACTTCGCCGACGGCCTCGCCGCCGACGTTGGCCGCATCATCGACAACGCGGTGAGCGAACTGAAAAAGCTGGGCGCCGAGGTGGTGGACATCAGCCTGCCGAACACCCAGCTGTCGATTCCGGCCTACTACGTGATCGCGCCGGCCGAGGCCTCGGCCAACCTGTCGCGCTTTGACGGTGTGCGCTACGGCCACCGCGCCAGCGAGTACAAGGACCTGGTCGACATGTACGAGAAGTCGCGCGCCGAAGGCTTCGGCAGCGAGGTGAAGCGCCGCATCATGGTCGGCACCTATGTGCTGAGTCACGGCTACTACGACGCCTACTACATCAAGGCGCAGAAGATCCGCCGCCTGATCGCCGACGACTTCAAGGCCGCCTTTGCCGGCTGCGACGTGATCCTCGGCCCGGTGGCGCCGACCGCCGCCTTCAATCTGGGCGAGAAGTCCGGCGATCCGGTGCAGATGTACCTGTCCGACATCTACACGCTGTCGGTCAACCTCGCCGGCCTGCCGGCGATGAGCGTGCCAGCCGGCTTCAGCGACAACGGCCGTCCGGTCGGGCTGCAGATCATCGGCAACTACTTCAGCGAAGCGAAGATGCTGAACGTGGCGCACCAGTTCCAGCAGGTCACCGACTGGCACAGCAAGGCCCCGGCCCTGTAATTACGCGATCAACAAAGCTTGGCCGCAGCCTGCGGCCAAGCTTTAAAACAAGAAGGATTTTCCAAACATGAAATGGGAAGTCGTTATCGGTCTTGAGGTGCACGTGCAGCTCAACACCGTTTCCAAGATTTTCTCCGGCGCCAGCACCGCTTTCGGCGCCGAACCGAACACCCAGGCCTCGCTGGTGGAGCTGGCGCTGCCGGGCGTGCTGCCGGTGCTGAACAAGGCGGTGGTGGAGAAGGCGATTCGCCTTGGTCTGGCGCTGGACGCCACCATCAACCAGAAGAACGTGTTTGCCCGCAAAAACTACTTCTATCCCGACCTGCCCAAGGGCTACCAGATCAGCCAGATGGAGCTGCCGATCGTCGAACACGGCAAGCTGAACATCCTGGTCGGCGACGAGGAGAAATCCATCCGCGTCACCCGCGCGCACATGGAAGAAGATGCCGGCAAGTCGCTGCATGAAGACTTTCACGGCATGACCGGTATCGACCTCAACCGCGCCGGCACGCCGCTGCTGGAAGTGGTGTCCGAGCCGGACATGCGCTCGGCGGAAGAGGCGGTCGCCTACGCCAAGGCGCTGCACACGCTGGTGACCTGGCTGGGCATCTGCGACGGCAACATGCAGGAAGGCAGCTTCCGCGTCGATGCCAACGTGTCGGTGCGCCCGTTCGGCCAGGCCGAATTCGGTACCCGCCGCGAGGTGAAGAACCTGAACTCGTTCCGTTTCCTCGAGCAGGCGATCAAGTACGAGACGCAGTGGCAGATCGAAACCATCGAGGACGGCGGCAAGGTGCAGCAGGCAACGGTGCTGTTCGATCCGGATTCCGGCGAAACGCGGATGATGCGCAGCAAAGAAGACGCGCACGACTATCGCTACTTCCCGGACCCGGACCTGCTGCCGGTGCGCATCAGCGACGAGCAGATCGCGCGCGTCCGCAGCGAGATGCCGGAATTGCCGGCGCAGATGAAGGCGCGCTTTGTCGACGCCTTCGGCGTTACCGCGTACGACGCGGCGGTACTGACCGGCAGTCGCGCGCTGGCCACCTATTTCGAGGCGGTGGCGACGGCCTCCGGCCAGGGCAAGCTGGCCGCCAACTGGCTGGGTGGCGACGTCGCCGCGCGTCTCAACCGCGAAGGCAAGGACATCGCCGAGCTGCCGATCGATGCCGAACGCTTGTCCGGTCTGCTGGTGCGCATTGCCGACGGTACCTTGTCCAACAAGCTGGCCAAGCAGGTGTTTGATGCGATGTGGGACAGCAGGCTGTCTGCCGATGTCATCATCGAGCGCGACGGCCTGAAGCAGGTGTCCGATGTCGGCGCCATCGAGAAGATGGTGGAAGAGGTGCTGGCCGCCAACCCGAAAGCGGTGGAAGAATTCCGCGCTGGCAAGGAAAAGGCGCTCAACGCGCTGGCCGGACAGGTGATGAAGGCGTCCAAAGGCAAGGCCAACCCGGCGCAGGTGCAGGAAATCCTGAAGCAGAAGCTGGCGTAAGCCTGCAAAAACAGCGGCCGCCCTGTATTTGGCAGGGCGGCCGCTGTTTTTTGTTTTGTGGTGCTGCTTGTCAATGGCATGACTTGACACTCTGCCTGCAGAGGATGCTGTAAGCCGCTGATTTCTCTTGTTTTCCCTCCGCTTTGGCCTGCCCTAAGTCTTTGTCGCGAAAGGCGAAATGCCACAAATCAATATTGACCGGCTGATGTCGTTTCCCTATAGTGGCGAAAAGTGGGGCAATGTGGGTAATTGTGGAGTGTCAGCGCATTAATTTCAGGTGATGTGACAACAAAATGATCGGCGGCGTAAGTCTTGTCTCTCTCGACAGCAAGGGGCGTCTGGCCATTCCGGCCAAGCACCGGGAGACACTGTTGTCCGCGTTCGGTCATCGCCTGGTAATCACGCTGGAATCGTCCGAGCACCTGCTGTTGTACCCCGAAGCCAACTGGAAACCGGTGGAAGAGCGCTTGCTGAAGCTGCCGGCCGCCAATCCGGCCCTGAAGCGCTACCAGCGCCTGATGCTCGGCCACGCCGACCTGCTGGAGATGGATGCCGCCGGCCGCATCCTGCTGCCGGCGCGGCTGCGTGAGCTGGTCAAGCTGGACAAGGAAGTGGCGCTGGTGGGCATGGGTAACCGATTTGAATTGTGGGATGCCGTCGAGTGGGATGCGCAGACCAATGCTGCCCTGGCGCTGGATCCGGCCGACCTGGCGCAGCACCTTGGAGATTTTACACTTTGACCGACGCAGTTTTTGTTCACCGCACGGTGCTGCTCGACGAAGCCGTAGAGGCGCTCGCCATCCGCAAGGATGGCGTTTACGTTGATTGCACCTTCGGGCGCGGCGGCCACAGTCGCTTGATTTTGTCGCAGCTGGGCCCGACGGGCCGGCTGATCGCCTTCGACAAGGACCCGGAGGCGATTGCGGTCGCCACCGCACTGGCGGCCAGCGATGCCCGCTTTACCATCGTGCACAACGGCTTTGCCGCCTTTGCCGCCGAGCTGGACGCGCTGGGTGTGGCCCAGGTCGACGGCGTGCTGATGGATCTGGGGATTTCGTCCCCGCAAATTGACGACGGACGCCGCGGTTTCAGCTTCCGTTTTGACGCGCCGCTGGACATGCGCATGGACACCACCCGCGGCCAGACGGCCGCGCAGTGGCTGGCCGCGGCTGACGAGGCGGATATTGCAGAGGTTATCAAGACTTATGGTGAAGAGCGGTTTGCTCGCAAGATCGCAGCAGCCATTGTTGCGCACAGGGCTGAACGTCCCCTCGAAACGACGCGTGAGCTCGCTGTGCTCGTTGGGAAAAACGTCCGTACTCGCGAACAAGGTCAGGACCCCGCGACGCGAACCTTCCAGGCGATCCGGATCTACATCAACCGCGAGCTGGACGAGCTGAAGGAAATCCTGCCGCAAACGGTGGCAAGGTTGGCCGCAGGCGGCCGCCTGGCGGTGATTAGCTTCCATTCGCTGGAAGACCGCATCGTGAAGAACTTCATTCGCGATGCCAGCACCACCGACAAGTTGCCGTCGTGGGTGCCGGTGCGTGCCTGCGACATTCCCGAGGCGGCGATCAAGCCGGTGGGCAAGGCGATCCGCTGCAGCGAGGCGGAAGTGGCCGCCAACCCGCGTTCGCGTAGCGCGATCATGCGTGTGGCGCAGCGTATCGGCGGGCAGTGGCAGGGCACAGAGTGAGCCTTAACAAGCTGAATGCGGTACTGCTGCTGCTGTTGATCCTGTGTGCGATGTCGGTAGTGAGTTCCACCCACGTGGCACGCAAGCTGTACTACGAGCTGGAAAAAGAACAAAAGCTGGCACGCCAGCTGGATGTGGAGTACGGGCAGTTGACGCTGGAACAGAGCACCTGGGGCGCGCATGCGCTGATCGAGAAGACTGCCGCCGCGCGGCTGCAGATGCTGACGCCGAGCCAGCGCCAGGTGCACGTGATCACGCCTGAGGGTGTGCGATGAGCCGGGTGTACACGCCGCGCTACCAGCAGAACCTGAAGCCGGCGATGCGGCTGGCGCCGGGACGGGTCACCGTGGTGCTGCTGCTGCTGGGCGCGCTGCTGCTGGCCTTGCTGGCACGGGCAATCTACCTGCAGGTGGTGCAGCAGGACTTCCTGCAAAACCAGGGCGATGCGCGCTTCCGCCGCACGCTGCTGCTGGAGGCCAACCGCGGCGAGATTACCGACCGCAACGGCGAGCCGCTGGCGATCAGCACCCCGGTGCAGTCGATCTGGGCAAGCCCGGTGGACATGGAACTGGGCACGGTGCCGGCTGCCAAGCTGCAGCAGCTGGCGCGGCTGCTGGAAATGCCACTGGATGAAGTGAAACGCAAGCTGTCGGACAACAAGCGCGAGTTCGTCTACCTCAAGCGCCAGATCAGTCCGGCGCTGGCGCAGCAGGTGATGGCGCTGGAGATTCCGGGGGTGGCGAAGCAGCAGGAATTCCGCCGCTACTACCCGGCCGGCGAGATGCTGGCCCACGTGGTCGGCTTTACCGGCGTGGACGGCAAGGGGCAGGAAGGTTTTGAGCTGACGCGCGAAAAGATGCTTGCCGGCAAACACGGCAGCCGCACGGTGCTGAAGGACCGCCGCGGCCACATCGTGGAAGACCTGGCGGTGATCGAGCCGCCGCGTGACGGCCAGACGCTGCAGCTGTCGATCGACAAGCGCATTCAGTACCTCGCCTACCGCGAGCTGAAGGCGGCGATGGAAGTAAACAAGGCGAAAGCCGGCGGGGTGGTGGTACTGGATGCCCGCACCGGCGAGGTGCTGGCGCTGGCCAACACCCCGTCGTACAACCCGAACAACCGTGCGGTGCTGGAGCCGGAAATGCGGCGCAACCGCGCGGTGGTGGACATGTTCGAGCCCGGCTCGACCATGAAGCCGTTCCCGATCGCGATGGCGCTGGATGCCGGCAAGGTGACGCCGGACACGGTGTTCGACACCCAGACCTACCGCATCGGTCCGGCCACGGTGCGCGATACGCATCCGAAGCCGGCGATGACGGTGACGCAGATCATCCAGAAGTCGTCGAACGTCGGTTCGTCGAAGATGGCGGCGATGTTCTCGCCGGAGGATATGTGGACGTTTTACCGGCAGGCCGGCTTCGGGCAAAGCCCGCAAACCGGGTTTCCGGGTGAAAGCGCCGGCCGCCTGCGCGACTGGCAGAACTGGCGCCCGATCGAGCAGGCCACCATGTCGTTCGGTTATGGCGTCTCGGTCAGCCTGTTGCAGCTGGCGCGTTCGTACACGGTGTTTACCAACCGTGGCGCGCTGCTGCCGGTGTCGTTTACCCGTCTCGGCGCACCGTTGCCGGGCAAGAGCCTGATCAAGCCGGACACCGCGAAAAAGATGCGCGACATGATGGTGACGGTGACGGAAGAAGGCGGTACTGCGGTGCGCGCCCAGGTGCTGGGCTACCACGTTGGCGGCAAGTCCGGTACCGCGCGCAAGCTGGTCGGTGGCGCCTATGCGGCCAACAAGCACATCGGCCTGTTTGTCGGCTTTGCGCCGGCGACCACGCCACGGCTGATCGTGGCGATGATGATTGATGAACCGGGTGCCGGTGCCTACTACGGTGGTGCGGTGGCCGGGCCGGCGTTTTCCAACATCATGGCCGGCAGTTTGCGAATTCTGGGGGTCGAGCCGGATGCTCCCTCCAACAATACATTGATTCCGGAACACCAGATTTCGGAAGTGCGGGAAGAAACATGAAAACAAGCTTGATCGACTTGCCTGACTGGGACCCTGCCGTGTTGCAGGGTTTGGGCGTCGCCATTTCCCGCGTCGAGGCGGACAGCCGCCGCGTGTTCCCCGGTGACGTGTTCCTCGCCTGCCGTGGCGAGTACAGCGACGGCCGCGACTTCATCGCCGCCGCGCTGGAAAAGGGCGCCGCCGCGGTGCTGTGGGATGACGCCGACGGCTTCGTCTGGAATCCGGCGTGGCAGGTACCCAATCTGGCGGTGCCGCAGCTGCGCGAGCGCGCCGGCATCGTCGCCGCCCACGTCTACGGCTACCCCAGCCGTGACATGGCGGTGATCGGCATCACCGGCACCAACGGCAAGACCTCGATCTCGCACTGGCTGGCGCAGGCCTACGCGCTGCTGGGCGAGAAGGCGGCGCTGATCGGCACTGTCGGCAACGGCTTTTACGGCGCGCTGACCGAAACCACCCACACCACTCCCGACCCGATCACCGTGCAGCAGAAGCTGGCGGAATACCGCCGCCAGGGCGCGCACATGGTGTCGATGGAGGTGTCCAGCCACGGCCTCGACCAGTTCCGCGTCAACGGCGTCAGCTTCCGCAGCGCGGTGTTCACCAACCTGACCCGCGACCACCTCGACTACCACGGCACCATGGCCGAGTACGGCGCCTCCAAGGCCAAGCTGTTCCACTGGCAGGGGCTGCAGCACGCGGTGATCAATGTCGACGACGCCTTCGGTCGCCAGCTGGCGAGCGAAATTGACCAAAGCCGCACCCGTGTCATCAGCTACGGCCTGGAGCAGGGCGACGTGCGCCCGCTGAGCCTTGCGGCCAACCTTGATGGCCTGCAGCTCTCCGTCACCACGCCTTGGGGCAATGCCGAGATCAAGAGCCCGCTGCTGGGCCGCTTCAATGCGGCCAACATGCTGGCCTGCCTGGCGGTGCTGTGCGCCAACGGCGTGACCCTCGACGACGCGGTGCGCGTGCTGGGCAAGATCCAGCCGGCACGCGGCCGCATGCAGCGCATCGGCAGCAGCCTGGAGCCGCTGGTGGTGGTCGACTACGCACACACGCCGGACGCGCTGGAAAAGGCGCTGGCCACCCTGGCCGAGATTCGCCCCGTCGGCGGCAAGCTGTTCTGCGTGTTCGGCTGCGGCGGTGATCGCGACAAGGGCAAGCGCCCGATCATGGGCGAGATCGCCGAGCGCATCGCCGACGTGGCGGTGGTGACCAGCGACAACCCGCGCAGCGAAGCACCGGCGGCCATCGTCGCCGACATCGTCGCCGGCATGCAGGCACCGGGCCATGTCGAAATCGACCGCGCCGCTGCCATCCACTGGGCGGTGGCCAATGCCCGCGTCGGCGACGTGATCCTGATCGCCGGCAAGGGCCACGAGGAATACCAGGACATCGCCGGCGTGAAGCAGCCGTTCTCCGATTTCCGTGTTGCCGAAGACGCGCTCACCGCCTGGGGGGCCAACGATGCTGCCGCTGTCTGACGCCGCCCGCCTGTTGTCCGGCGAACTGGCCGGCAGCGATGCCGTGTTCCAGCGCGTGGTCACCGACAGCCGCGCGGTGCAGGCCGGCGACCTGTTCGTGGCGCTGAAGGGTGACAACTTCGACGCGCACGACTTCGTGGCCGAGGTACTGGCCAAGGGCGCGTTTGCGCTGGTGCGCCATGACTTCGAGCCGGCGAGCGGCAGCGTGATCCGCGTCGCCGATACTCGGCTGGCGCTGGGCACCTTGGCCGCCGCCTGGTGCGCACGGTTGCAGGTGAAGCGCATCGGCATCACCGGCTCCAACGGCAAGACCACGGTCAAGGAAATGGTGGCCGCCATCCTGCGCGCCCATGTCGGTGCTGATGCCGTGCACGCCACCGCCGGCAACTTCAACAACGACATCGGCCTGCCGCTGACGCTGCTGGCGCTGCGCCCGGCGCACCGCTACGCGGTGATTGAGATGGGCATGAACCATTTCGGCGAGATCCGCTACCTTACCGGCCTCGCGCGGCCGCAGGTGGCGCTGGTCAACAACGCCATGCGTGCGCACCTGGGCGGCGGCTTTGACAGCACCGCCGACATCGCCCGCGCCAAGAGCGAGATCTTCGAAGGCCTGAGCGCCGACGGTGTCGCCATCATCAATGCCGACGACGCGCAGCAGGCGATCTTCGCCGCCGCCGCCGGCCAGCATCGCCAACTGCGCTTTGGTTTGTCCGCTGCGGCCAACGTCTACGCCCGCGACATCGTCGCCAGCGCCACCGGCAGCCGCTTCGTGCTGTGCTGCCCGCTAGGCGAGCAGGCGATCGAACTGCCGGCCGCCGGCGAACACAATGTGCGCAACGCGCTGGCCGCCGCTGCGGTGGCGCTGGCACTGGAGGTGCCGCTGGCCGCCATCGCCACCGGTCTGGCCGCCTTTGCCGGCGTCAAGGGCCGCCTGCAGCTGAAGCCGGCCGCCTGCGGTGCCACCGTGATCGACGACAGCTACAACGCCAACCCGGATTCGATGAAGGCCGGCATCGACGTGCTGGCCGCCTATCCGGCGCCGCGCATCTTCGTGATGGGCCAGATCGGCGAGCTGGGCGACACCGCGCCGCAACTGCACGCCGAAGTGGGCGCGCATGCCCGCGCGCGCGGCATCGAAGCGCTGCTGTGCCTGGGCGAGCTGGCGCAGCATGCCGCCGCCGCCTACGGTGCCGGCGCCGAGTATTTCGACGACATCGCCGCGCTGCTGGCGCGGCTGGATGCCGTGGTCACCCCGGCCAGCACGGTGCTGGTCAAGGGTTCGCGCTTCATGCGCATGGAACGGGTCGTTGCCCATCTGGTAACCCCACAACAACAAGAAAACGGGAAGGGCTAAACGTGCTGCTGTTACTGGCTGAACTGCTAAAGGACCACATCCGGGCTTTCAACGTCCTCAACTACGTCACGCTGCGCGCGGTGATGGCGGCGCTGACGTCGCTGGTGATCTCGCTGTGGCTGGGGCCGTGGGTGATCGCCAAGCTGACCGAACTCAAGGTCGGCCAGGCGGTACGCAGCGACGGCCCGCAGACGCATCTGGTGAAGACCGGCACCCCGACCATGGGCGGCACGCTGATCCTGCTGGCGATGAGTGTCACCACCCTGCTATGGGCCGACCTGTCCAACCAGTACGTGTGGCTGCTGCTGGCGGTAACGCTGGGCACCGGCGCGCTGGGTTTCTACGATGACTGGCGCAAGGTGGTGTACAAGGACCCGAACGGGGTCTCCGCCCGTTTCAAAATGGCGTGGCAATCGACCATCGCCATTGCCGCCGGCGTGTTCCTGATCACCACCGCCAAGCTGCCGGCATCCACCGAATTCATCATCCCGTTCTTCAAGAACGTGATCTATCCGCTGGGCGGCATCGGCTTCTGCGTGCTGACCTACTTCGTCATCGTCGGCACCTCCAACTCGGTGAACCTCACCGACGGCCTCGACGGCCTCGCCGCGCTGCCGGTGGTGATGGTGGCCGCCGGTCTGGCGATCTTCGCCTACGTCGCCGGTCACGCGCTGTTCTCCAAATACCTGGGCATGCCGTTCGTGCCCGGTGCGCACGAGGTGGTGGTGTTCTGCGCCGCCATCTGCGGTGCCTGCCTCGGCTTCTTGTGGTTCAACGCCTACCCGGCACAGGTGTTCATGGGCGACGTCGGCGCGCTGGCGCTGGGTGCCGCGCTGGGCACCGTGGCGGTGATCGTGCGCCAGGAAATCGTGCTGCTGATCATGGGCGGCCTGTTCGTGGTCGAGGCGCTGTCGGTGATGATCCAGGTGGCGTCGTTCAAGCTCACCGGCAAGCGCGTGTTCCGCATGGCACCGCTGCATCACCACTACGAACTCAAAGGCTGGAAAGAGACCCAGGTCGTGGTCCGCTTCTGGATCATCACCATGATGCTGGTGCTGGCAGGTCTTGCCACGCTGAAACTGCGCTAAGGAAAGCTGACCATGGATCTGGCTAACCGTCACATCATCGTTATCGGCCTCGGTGACACCGGCGTGTCCGCCGCCCGCTGGCTGCTGGCGCACGGTGCGCGCGTGACGATGGCGGACAGCCGCGACAATCCGCCGAATGCGGCCGCCGTTGCGGCCAACCTTGGCTCGGTGTCGCTGCGTCTGGGCGCGTTCAGCGATGCTACCTTTGCCGATGCCGACATGCTGATGGTCAGCCCCGGCGTCAGTGTCCGCAGCCCGGCCATCGCCGCCTTTGCTGCCGCCGGCGGCGAGGTGGTCGGCGATGTGGAATTGTGGGCACGCGCCATTGCCGGCAGCGGCGCGCGGGTGATCGCCATCACCGGCTCCAACGGCAAGAGCACCGTCACCAGCCTGGTCGGCCACCTGTGCGAGGCCGCCGGGCTGGACACCGTGGTATGCGGCAATATCGGCCTGCCGGTGCTGGACGCACTGGCCGCGCGCGAAGCCGCCGGGCGGGCGCCGGAGGTGTGGGTGGTGGAGCTGTCCAGCTTCCAGCTGGAAACCACGCGCAGCCTGCAGGCGGACGCGGCCACGGTGCTGAACATTTCCGAAGACCATCTGGATCGCTACCACGACCTGCTCGATTACGCGCACAGCAAGACCGCCATCTTCAACGGTGACGGCGTACAGGTGCTGAACCGCGACGACGTGTTCTGCCGTGCGATGGTGCGCGCCGGACGACGGGTGGCGTGGTTCTCGCTGCGTGAAGACGCCGATTACGCATTGCAACAGACGGATAGCCGTTACCAGCTGGCCATCGCCGGACAGGCGGTGTTCGACTGTGCCGACATGCCGCTGCAGGGCCTGCACAACGCGGCCAACGCCTTGGCGGCACTGGCGCTGTGCGAGGCGATCGGCCTCGCGCGCGAACAGCTGCTGCCGGCACTGAAAACCTTCCGTGGCCTCGCGCACCGCGTCGAGTTCGTCGCCGAGTTCGACGACGTGATGTACATCGACGACTCCAAGGGCACCAACGTCGGCGCCACCGAGGCGGCGCTGAACGGCATGACCCGCAAAGTGGTGCTGATCGCCGGCGGCGACGGCAAGGGCCAGGATTTTGCGTCGCTGGCGCCGGCCTGTGCCCGTATCGCCCGCGCGGTGGTGCTGATCGGCCGCGACGGCCCGCAGATCGGCGCCGCACTGGCCGACAGCGGTGTGCCGCTGGTGGCGTGCCAGACGCTGGAGGACGCCACCCGCGAGGCGGCCAGCCTGGCGCAGCCCGGTGACGTGGTGCTGCTGTCGCCGGCCTGCGCCAGCCTCGACATGTTCAAGAATTACGCGCATCGCGCCCAGGTGTTTGTCGACACCGTCGCGCAGCTGCAAGCGGAGCGTCTATCGTGATGCACGCCGCGCGCAGCCGCTACCACCACAGCACCGCCATCACCGTGATGGACGAGGCGCTGATGTGGGCGATTGCGCTGTTGCTGTCAGTCAGCCTGGTGATGGTGTTCTCGGCGTCGATTGCCAACGCCGAGGCCGATCCGGCGACCAACAGCCCGTACTTCTACCTGATGCGCCACATGGTGTTCATGGTGATCGGGCTGTCGGCGGCGGCGCTGACCTTCATGATCCCGATGGCGTGGTGGCAGCAGTACGCGGGCAAGTTTTTCCTGTTCGCCGGCTTCCTGCTGGTGCTGGTGCTGATTCCCGGCATCGGCCGGGTGGTGAACGGTTCGCGGCGCTGGATCAACCTGATCGTGCTGAATTTCCAGCCGTCGGAAGTGATGAAGCTGGCGGCGGTGATCTACGCCGCCGACTACACCGTGCGCAAGGCGGCCAAGCTGCACAGTTTCAGCCAGGGCTTCCTGCCGATCCTGATGGCGATCGTGGTGGTGGCCTTCCTGTTGCTGGCGGAGCCGGACTTCGGCGCGCTGATGGTGGTGATGAGCATCACCATGGGCATCGTGTTCCTCGGCGGCATCAACCTGCGCATCTTTGCCGGGCTGGCGCTGATGGCGGTGGCGGCGATCGGCTTGCTGATCGTGACCTCGCCGTACCGGGTGAAGCGGGTGCTGGGTTTCCTCGATCCGTGGGAAGACCCGTACGGCAAGGGCTACCAGCTGTCGCACTCGCTGATCGCCATCGGCCGTGGCGAGTGGCTGGGCGTCGGCCTCGGCGGCAGCATCGAGAAGCTGTTCTACCTGCCGGAGGCGCACACCGACTTCATCATGGCGGTGATCTCGGAGGAATTCGGTTTCATCGGCATCTGCGTGGTGCTGGGGCTGTATGCGTGGATCGTGCGGCGTGCCTTCCACATCGGCACCGAGGCGAAGAAGCTGGAACGCTACTACCCGTCGCTGGTGGCGCAGGGCATCGGCATCTGGCTGGGGATCCAGACCTTCTTCAATGTCGGCGTCAACATGGGCTTGCTGCCGACCAAGGGCCTGACCCTGCCGCTGATGTCGTTCGGCGGCTCGGCCATGCTGTGCAACCTCGCCTCGCTGGCGGTGCTGTTGCGGGTGGATTATGAAAACAGGCGTTTGATGCGGGGCTTCAAAGTTTGAAGCACCGCATTGCTCCGCAAGGAGCACGAGCGCAGCGAGCAAGCGCCTGTTTGTCCGAGCCGCGTAGCGGCGAAGGAAAAATCGCCGGCTGATGCGCGGTTTCAAGGTTTAAGGAATCACGTTGCGGCCAACGTTGGCCGCAACGGCAATGAATAACCGGCAGGGCCGGAGCAAGAGAAAGCAAGAGATGACTAAACGCACGGTGATGGTAATGGCGGCAGGCACGGGTGGACACATCGTCCCCGGCATCGCCGTTGCCCGCGAGCTGCAACGGCGCGGCTGGCAAGTGCTGTGGGTCGGCACCGAGCGTGGCATGGAAAACAAGCTGGTGCCGCCGACCGGCATCCCGCTGATCCGGCTGGCGTTCCACGGTGTGCGTGGCAAGGGACTGCTGGGTTCGGTAAAAGGCGTGCTGCAGCTGGGGGCCGCCTTTGTGCGCAGCCTGAAGCTGATGTTCGAACACCGCCCGGACGTGATTCTGGGCATGGGCGGCTACGTGTGCCTGCCGACCGGCCTTGCCGGCGCCCTGCTGTGGAAGCCGCTGGTGATGGTCAATGCCGACGCCGGCCTGCTGCTGAGCAACAAGGCGCTGTTGCCGTTTGCCGACCATCTGGCCTGCGGCTTTGACGGCGAGGCCGCCAGGCTGAACAAGGCGGTGGTCACCGGCAACCCGGTGCGCGCCGAGATCGAGCAGATGACGCCGCCGGCCGCACGCTTTGCCGGCCGTACCGGTCCGCTGCGGGTGCTGGTGGTCGGTGGCAGCCTCGGCGCCAAGGTGCTGAACGACACGCTGCCGCAGGCGCTGGCACTACTGCCGGCCGAGGCGCGGCCGCTGCTGACGCACCAGACCGGCGACAAGAATTTCGACGCGGTGCAGGCGGCTTACGCCAGCGCCGGGCTCAAGGTTGGCCGCGACGTCACCCTGCTGCCCTTCATCGACAATATGGCGGCGCTGCTGGCCGACTGCGACGTGATCCTGTGCCGTGCCGGCGCGATCACCATCAGCGAACTGTGCGCCGCCGGCGTGCCCAGCATCCTGGTGCCGCTGGTGGTGTCCACCACCTCGCACCAGCGCGACAACGCGGCGTGGATGGCGGCCCATGGCGCGGCCATCCATCTGCCGCAACAAGACATGAATCCGCAGCAACTGGCGGCGCTGCTGGCAGGGCTGACCCGCCCGCAGCTGCTGCAGATGGCCGAACAGGCGCGAACGCTGGCCAAGCCGGCCGCGGCGGCCAAAGTGGCCGACCTGTGCCAGGCGCTGGCGGATACCGAATAGGACTGGGCCCGGACCGGGCCCGAGCAAGAGAAGACACCATGAAACATCGCGTCAAACACATACACTTTGTCGGCATCGGCGGCGTCGGCATGTGCGGCATCGCCGAGGTGCTGCTGAACCTGGGCTACACCGTGTCCGGTTCCGACATGGCCGACAACGCCGCCACCAAGCGCCTGACCGAGCAGGGCGCGCGCATCTTCTTTGGTCATGACGCCACCTACATCAAGGGCGCCGACGTGGTGGTGACCTCCACCGCGGTGAAGGCCGACAACCCGGAAGTGCAGGAAGCGCAGGCCAAGCACGTGCCGGTAATCCCGCGCGCGATGATGCTGGCCGAGCTGATGCGCTTCAAGCAGGGCATTGCCATCGCCGGTACCCACGGCAAGACCACCACCACCAGTCTGACCGCGTCGGTGCTGGGTGCGGCCAACCTTGACCCGACCTTCGTGATCGGCGGCAAGCTGACCGCGGCCGGTACCAATGCCCGCCTCGGCAGCGGCGACTACCTGGTGGCCGAGGCCGACGAATCGGACGCGTCCTTCCTCTATTTGCAGCCGGTGATGTCGGTGGTGACCAATATCGACGCCGACCACATGGACACCTACGACCACAGCTTCGACAAGCTGAAGCAGGCCTTCGTCGACTTCATCCACCACCTGCCGTTCTACGGCCGGGCTGTGCTGTGCGTCGACGACGAGCACGTGCGCAGCATCGTGCCGCAGCTGAAAAAACCGGTGACCACCTACGGTCTGGACGACAGCGCCGATGTCTACGCCGAAAACGTGGTCGCCGATGCCGGCCAGATGCACTTCGACGTGGTGGTGAAGGCCGACGGCCTGCGCTTCCCGGTGACGCTGAACATGCCGGGCCGCCACAACGTGCTCAACGCGCTGGCGGCCACCGCCATCGGCCTGGAGTGCGGCGCCGAGGTGGAAGCGATCCAGCGTGGTCTTGCCGAGTTCGCCGGTGTCGGCCGCCGCTTCCAGCGCTACGGCGAACTGCCGGCCAAGGATGGCGGTAGCTACACCCTGATCGACGACTACGGCCACCATCCGGTGGAAATGGCGGCGACGCTGGCCGCGGTGCGCGGCGCCTTCCCGCAGAAGCGGCTGGTGCTGGCGTTCCAGCCGCACCGTTACAGCCGCACCCGCGACCTGTTCGAGGACTTCGTCAAGGTATTGAACGGTGTCGACTGCCTGTTGCTGGCGGAAGTGTATGCCGCCGGCGAGGCGCCGATCGTGGCCGCCGACGGCCGCGCGCTGACGCGGGCGGTACGGGTCGGCGGCAAGGTGGAGCCGGTATTCGTCGAGCAGATTGCCGACATGCCGCAGGTGATCAGCGACATGGTGCGTGACGGTGACGTGGTGATCACCATGGGCGCCGGTTCCATCGGTGGCATCCCGGCCAAGCTGGTCGCGGCGAGCAAGGCATAACCCAGGACAAGGTTGGCCGCGTGCAGCTCACGCGGCAGCAAGGAAACATGATGAAGCAATTTGGCAAGGTGGCAGTGATCATGGGCGGCAGCTCCGCCGAGCGCGAAGTGTCGCTGATGAGCGGCAACGGCGTGCTAGCCGCGCTGCAGAGCAAGGGCGTCGATGCGCACAAGTTCGACCCGTCGGAAAAACCGCTGACAGCGCTGCAGGAAGAGGGCTTTGCCCGCGTGTTCAACATCCTGCACGGCCCGTTCGGCGAGGACGGCACGCTGCAGGGCGCGCTGGAGAGCATGGCCATTCCCTATACCGGCTGCGGCGTGATGGCGTCGGCCATCTGCATGGACAAGTGGCGCACCAAGCTGCTGTGGAAGGGTGCCGGCCTGCCGATCCCGGACTTCGAGCTGCTGAGCGACGACAGCGATTTTGACGCCATCGAGGCCCGCCTCGGCCTGCCGATCTTCGTGAAGCCGTCCACCGAAGGCTCCAGCATCGGGGTCACCAAGGTGAAGGAACACGGCGGCCTGAAGGCGGCGTACGCCGAGGCGCGCCAGTACGACGAGATCGTGATCGCCGAGCAGTTCATCGGCGGCGGCGAGTACACCTGCGCCATCATCGACGGCAAGGCCTATCCGACCATCAAGATCGAGCCGGCCACCGAGTACTACGACTACCAGGCCAAGTATTTCCGCGACGACACCGTCTACCGCTGCCCGTCCGGCCTCGCGCCGGAGGTGGAGCAGCGTGCGCGCGAGCTGGCGCTGCAGGCGTTCCGCGTGCTGGGTTGCCGCGGCTGGGCGCGCATCGACTTCCTGATGGACGAAGCCGGTGGCATCTACCTGCTGGAGGCCAACACCAATCCGGGCATGACCAGCCATAGCCTGGTGCCGATGGCGGCGCGGGTCGAGGGGCTGTCCTACGAAGATCTGTGCGTACAGGTGCTGGCGGCAGCTCATGTGGGATAACCATGCGGTACTGCGCGCGCTGGCGAACATGCTGTTGCTGGCCGCGCTGCTGATGTTGCTGTACAGCGCCGGGGTGTGGTTGACGCACTCGCCGCTGTTTCCGGTCAAGCGGATCGCGATTGGCGGCCAGTTCGTGAAGGTGACACCGGTGCAGTTGAAGTACATCGCGCAGCACGAGCTGTCCGGCACCTTCTTCACGCTGGACATCAACAAGACGCGCGGTGCGTTCGAGAAGCTGCCGTGGGTGCGCGAGGCGCAGGTGAGGCGGACGTGGCCGGACCGCCTGCAGATCACCATCGCGGAACACGTCGCGGTGGCGCGCTGGGGCGAAAGCGGGTTGATCAGCAAGGAAGGCCGCTGGTTCGATGCGGCCAGTGACCAGCCGCTGCCGGTGCTGTTCGGGCCGGCGGGCAGTGAAAAGGAAATGGTACAGGCCCTGCACACGTTCGGGCCGGTACTGGCTCAGGCCAGGCTGAAAGTGCGGCAATTGTGGTTGAGCGAGCGCCGCGCCTGGAAGATGGAACTGGATAACGGGGTAATGCTGGAGCTGGGACGTGGCCCGGTGAAGGAGCGGTTGGCGCGGTTTGTCGAGTACTGGCCGCGCAGCCTGGCCACCATGCCGTATCGCATCGAGTACATCGACCTGCGTTACCCCAATGGATTTGCCGTGAAGATGCCGGAATACCAGGCAAGCACGGCAACAGCAAACAAGCTTTGAGTGTTGGAGCGACAGGTGAGCAAACCTAAAGAAAGCAAGAACATGCTGGTCGGTCTGGATATCGGGACCTCGAAGATCGTCGCGATCGTTGCCGAGGTGCTGGAAGAGGGCCAGATCAACATCATCGGCATGGGCCAGGTGCCGTCGCGCGGCTTGAAGCGCGGCATGGTGGTCAACATCGAGTCCACGGTGCAGGCGATCCAGCGCGCGCTGGAAGAGGCCGAGCTGATGGCCGACTGCAAGATCCACCAGGTGTTTACCGGCATCGCCGGCAGCCACATCAAGAGCGTCAATTCGCACGGCATGGTGGCGATCAAGGACCGCGAGGTGACGCCGATGGACATCGAGCGCGTGATCGAAACCGCGCGCGCGGTGACCATTCCGCCGGATCACCAGGTGCTGCACATCCTGACCCAGGAATACAGCATCGACGGCCAGGAAGGCGTGCGCGAGCCGCTGGGTATGAGCGGCGTGCGGCTGGAGGCCAAGGTGCACATCGTCACCGGCGCGGTGTCCGCCGCGCAGAACGTGGCCAAGTGCGTGCGCCGCTGCGGGCTGGAAGTGTCCGACCTGGTGCTGCAGCCGATGGCGTCGGCGATGGCGGTGCTGTCCGAGGACGAGAAGGAACTCGGTGTCTGCCTGATCGACATCGGTGGCGGCACCACCGACATCGCGGTGTACACCAACGGCGCCATCCGCCATACCGCGGTGATCCCGATTGCCGGTGACCAGATCACCAACGACATCGCCATGGCGCTGCGCACCCCGACCAAGGAAGCGGAAGACATCAAGATCCAGCACGGCGTGGCGCTGGTGTCTCTGGCCGATGCCTCGCAGATGATCGAGGTGCCGGGCGTCGGCGAGCGCGGTCCGCGCCAGATGTCGCGCGCCACGCTGGCCGAAGTGATCGAGCCGCGGGTGGAAGAACTGTTCCAGCTGGTGCAGCAGGAGCTGCGCCGCAGCGGTTTCGAGGAAGTGTTGTCGTCCGGCATGGTGATTACCGGCGGCGCCAGCCTGATGCCGGGCATGGTCGAGCTGGCCGAGGAAGTGTTCCACATGCCGGTGCGTATCGGCGTGCCGAAGTATGTCGGCGGTTTGTCGGAGGTGGTGAAGAATCCGCGCTTCTCGACCGGCGTCGGCCTGTTGCAGTACGGCAAGGACCAGATGAATCCGCGCGCCCACCACAAGGTGGACGATGGCGGCGTAGGACAAATGTTTCAAAAAATGAAAGCCTGGTTTGCCGGAAATTTCTGAGCATGACCAGGGTCTCGGGTTCGCTCATCTTTTAACAGGAGAGAAAAAATGAGCATGGTATTCGAAGTAATGCAGGAAACCGCCTCCGAGGCGGTGATCAAGGTGATCGGTGTTGGTGGTGGCGGCTGCAACGCCATCGACAACATGATCGACAATCTGGTGAACGGCGTGGAATTCATCTGCGCCAACACCGATGCCCAGGCGCTGAAGCGCAACAAGGCCGCGCAGAAGCTGCAGCTGGGTAACAACCTGACCCGTGGTCTGGGTGCCGGTGCCAATCCGGAAGTTGGCCGCAGCGCCGCGCTGGAAGACCGCGAACGCATCGCCGAGATGCTGCGCGGCGCCAACATGGTGTTCGTGACCGCCGGCATGGGCGGCGGTACTGGTACTGGCGCCGCACCGGTGGTGGCGGAAGTGGCCAAGGAAATGGGCATCCTCACCGTCGGCGTGGTGACGCGTCCGTTCGACCACGAAGGCAAGCGCATGCGCGTCGCCAACGACGGCATCGAGCTGCTGAAGAAGCACGTCGATTCGCTGATCGTGATCCCGAACGAGAAGCTGATGGACGTGCTGGGTGACGACGTGTCGATGCGCGACGCCTTCCGCGCCGCCGACGACGTGCTCAAGGGCGCCGTGGCCGGGATCTCGGAGGTGATTACCTGCCCGGGCCTGATCAACGTCGACTTTGCCGACGTGCGCGCGGTGATGGGCGAGATGGGTCTGGCGATGATGGGGTCGGCGTTTGCCTCCGGCATCGACCGTGCCCGCGTCGCCGCCGAACAGGCCGTGGCCAGCCCGCTGCTGGACAACATCACGCTGGAAGGTGCCCGTGGCGTACTGGTGAACATCTCCACCGCGCCGGGCTGCCTGAAGATGAGCGAATACCGCGAAATCATGTCCATCATCCGCCAGTACGCCGACGATGATGCGCAGGTGAAGTTCGGTACCGCCGAAGTGGAAGACATGCCGGAAGACACCATCCGCGTGACGCTGATCGCGACCGGCCTCGGCCAGAAGCCGCAGACCAGCCGCGACGAGCGTCCGGAATACATCAAGATCGTGAAGACCGGTACCGACAATATCGCGATGGAAGTGGACTACAACGAGCTGGGCAACACCCCGGCCGTGATGCGTAGCCGCAACCGCCGTGCCACCGGTGCCGCCGACTTCTCCGATCCGTCGGTCAGCGAGTCGTTCGACATTCCGGCCTTCCTGCGCAAGCAGGCGGACTGATAGCGCAGACCTATAGTCGGTATCCGGTCAATCAATAAAGCACTAGCGTGAGCTGTGCTAGAATCGGTGTCACTGTAACGGCTTGAAAGCATGTGATGATTTTGCAGCGCACCTTGAAAAAAGCGATCAGCGCGACCGGCGTAGGCCTGCATTCGGGAGAAAGGGTGAAACTGACCCTGAACCCGGCGGCGCCCGATACCGGCATCGTGTTTCGCCGTACCGACCTGCCCGAGCCGGTCAGTGTCAAAGTGCATCCTTCGCTGGTGAACGATACGCGCCTCTCCTCGACGCTGGTCTCCGAGACCGGCGTGCGTATCGGCACCATCGAACACCTGATGTCCGCTTTTGCAGGGCTGGGCATCGATAACCTGCTGATCGACGTCACCGCGGCGGAGATGCCCATCATGGATGGCTCCGCCGCGCCGTTCATCTTCCTGCTGCAAAGCGCCGGCATCGTCGATCAGGCACAGCCGAAGCGCTTCATCCGCGTCAAGCAGGTGGTCGAGGTGGTGGAAGGCGACAAGTGGGTGCGGCTGGCGCCGCACGACGGCTTCAGTGTCGAGCTGTCGATCGAGTTCAACCATCCGGCATTCAACCGCGCGCCGCAGACGGTGCACATCGATTTCGCCAACCGTTCCTACATCGACGAGATCAGCCGCGCGCGCACTTTCGGCTTCATGCACGAGGTCGAGTACATGCGTAGCCACGGTCTCGGCCGCGGCGGCAACCTCAACAACGCCATCGTGATCGACGACGAGTACGTGCTCAATCCGGAAGGGTTGCGCTTTCCGGACGAGTTCGTGCGCCACAAGATCCTTGACGCCATCGGCGACCTGTACATCGTCGGCCATCCGCTGATCGCAGCCTTCAGCGGCCACAAGTCCGGCCATGCGCTCAACAACAAGCTGCTGCGCGTGCTGCTGGATACGCCGGAGGCGTGGGAGTTCGTCAGCTTCAGCGACGAGCACGACGTACCGTCCAGCTTCCACCGCCTGCCCGACGTGGCCTGAAGGTTGGCCGCATGAAAAAACCGCGCTGCGAGTGATCGCCGCGCGGTTTTGCATTGGGACGGAGCCGTCTTAGCGCGGTGTGCTCATCGCTTCGCCCAGGCGCACCGGCTTGGTCGGCAGCCAGGCCGGGTTGAACGTCATGCTGTGCTGCGGGAACAGCAGCACCACGGTGGAGCCGAGCAGGAAGCGGCCCATTTCCTCGCCCTGCTTGAGGGTGATGTGCTGGCCGGTATAGGACCACTCGGTGACCTCGCTGCGGCGCGGCGGATTGACCACGCCGTGCCAGCTGGTGGCCATGCTGCCGACCACGGTGGCGCCGACCAGGGTCAGCACCATAGTGCCGAACTCAGTGTCGAACACGCATACCACGCGCTCGTTGCGCGCGAACAGGCCGGGCACGCCGCGTGCGGTGGTCGGGTTGACCGAGAACAGCGCGCCGGGCACGTAGATCATGCGCCGCAGCGTGCCGTCGCACGGCATGTGGATGCGGTGGTAGTCGCGCGGGCTGAGGTAGATGGTGGCGAACTGGCCGTCGGCGAACTGTGCCGCCAGGCTGGCGTCGCCGCCGAGCAGCGCGGTGGTGGAGTAGTGGTGGCCCTTGGCCTGGAAGATCTGGTCCTGCGCGATGTGGCCGAACTGGCTGATGGCGCCGTCCACCGGGCAGGTCAGCGCCGCGTCCGCCTGCGGCCGCACGCCGTCGCGCAGCGCGCGGGTGAAGAAGGCATTGAAGGTGTCGTAGCTGGCGATGTCCGGATTGGCGGCTTCCGCCATGTTGACCTGGTAACGGCGCACGAACCAGCGGATCAGCCGCGTGGTGCGCTCGCCGCCACGGGCATTGGCAACCCGGCCGGCAAAGGCGGTCAGCGCCTGCTTGGGCAGCAGGTATTGCGGCAATACGGCAAGACGATCGGACACGATGACACCCTAATTCGAAAAAACAGCGGCAGATTATACCGGTGCCGCTGTCTCTGTCGGGAAAAACCGTGTCGACTGGCCGCCTGTCACTCGGTGAGTGTCAGCTCCGCCGGCTTGCGTTCGCGGCTGATCACCACCACCGCCGCCAGGATCAGCGCGCCGCCGGCCAGCTGCGACAGGGTGACGGCTTCGTGCAGGAACACCGCCGCCAGCAGCACGGTGACTACCGGCTCCACCGTCGATAGCAGCGAGGCCTGGGTGGCGTCGGTTTTTTCCAGTCCGGCCAGGAACAGCGTGATGGCAATTACGGTGGAAATCAGCGCGATCAGCGCAATGGCCAGCACGCCACTGCCGCTCGCCGGCGGCTGCAGCCCCTGCAGGCTGACCACGATGCCATTGCACAGTGCCGCCGACAGCGTCACCACGCAGGCGGCAGCGAGCGGGTGGCCGCGCTCGCGCAGGCGGCTGCCGGCCAGGATGTACAGCGCGTAGATCAGCGCCGCGCCCAGCCCCAGCAGCAGGCCGCGCAGCGAGGTCGACCACTCCAGCCCGATGGTGACCGCCAGCCCCCCCAGCGCCAGCAGCAGCGCCAGCAGGCGGCGCCGGGTCAGCGGCTCGCCGAGCAGGCTGGAGAGCAGGATCACGATCACCGGAAACAGGTACAGCAGCAGCGCCACGGTGCCGGCCGAGGCGTAGTGCAGCGCATTGAAATAACAGGCCGACATGCCGGCGTAGCCGACTGCGCCCATCGCGATCAGCGTCAGCAGGCTACGGCCGCGCGGCCACGGCAGCCGCCGCCACAGCACCCACGGCAGCAACAGCAGCCCGGCCACCAGGAAGCGCAGGAACAGCAGGCTGCCGGTACTGACGCCGTCGGCGTAAGCCTGCTTGGCAAAGATCGCCATCGCGCCAAAGGCTACCGCGGAGAGCAGGATCTGGACGGGGCCGAGCAGGCTGTGGCCGGGCGACAGGGTGGTGGCTGAGGCGGTCATGGCGGCATCCGTTTACTTTTTGCGCGGTCTGGCGTCCGGCTTGTTCAGGTTGGCCAGTAGCGCTTCGGCATTGCGTGGCGCCAGGCCGTCCGGGCACAGGTTCTTCAGCATGGTCTGGCGGAAAGGATCGCCAAAGCTGGCCTTCTGCCATTTGGCCTTGGTCGACTCGATCCAGCGCTTGCCCTCGGGGTCGGCAAAGCCGTAGCTGCGCAGGCTGCGCTCGTTGCAGTGCACGCCTTCACGGCTGATGTTCTCCGCGCCCTTGCTGCTCAGCTGGCGCAGGCTGAAACGGGTGACGCCATCGCTGCCGATCTGGATCGAGCCGGCGTCGATGAACACGCGCTGCTTGACCTCGCCGGGCATCTCGATCTCGCGCCAGTCGAAGCTGGCCGGATAGTCGATCAGCGGCACGCTGGCTTCCTGCCACGGGGCTTCTTCCTCGTACCAGTTCTGCTTGCTGTGGACCGGGCGGTCTTTACCCAGGGCGCCGGCCACGGCAAGGTTGGCCGCAACGGCGATGAGAAGGGCAGGGGCAAGGTATTTCACGATCATGAGTTCCTGTTGGGAGTGAGGCGCATGGTCTGGCGACGGCGACCGCTTTCACGGCCACCCAGTCCCCAGCTGACTTCGGTAAAGCTTAATTCGCTGCGCGCGTTCAGCGTCAGCACCGACGAGGCGCGGGTGCCGTAGTCGCGGCCGTTGATGAACACCGGCGACAGCATCTTTTCCAATGCCAGACCGACGCCGGTATTGGGCAATTGTTCCACCGGTGCCGGGGTCGGGTCGCTCAGCCAGCGCAGGATGTCGTTTTCCGCCGGCGGCCGTGTCTGCTGCTGCAGCTTGGCGCGCAGCTGTTCGCACTTGAACCAGCGGCTGTTCATGTCGGCATTGGACAGCACGTGGATGCCCGGCGGCACGCGGTTGAGCATGCCGCTGCGGCTGTTGAAGTGCAACAGGTTGCGGATCTCGCCGAACAGCAGGTTGAACGGGGCGAACTGGCGGTGCTCGGCCTTGAGCCAGGCGGCGAACTCCAGCGCCGATTCATCGCCGCTGACAAAGCGCTTGACCAGCTCGCCGCGCGAGCGCGCCGCGCTGCGGGCGTGGCCTTCGCGGATGTGGGTGACGGCGGCAAAGCGGCCGCGTACGTCCATCGCCAACCAGCTGCCGCCGGCCTGCAGGTCGCGGCCGCCGAGCACGTCCGGATGTTCCGGGCGCCAGAAATCCAGCGCCGCGGTGGGGCGGGCGTAATACTCGTCACGGTTGGCCGCCACCAGCAGCGGTCCGCAGGCGGCGGTCTGGTAGGCGAGGGCAATCACACACATATAATGGTATTGCGCACTTGGGCAATCTGCCGGCGCACCTTAAAATAGATCGCTTCATTGTAACGTGTAATGGCAGGGGATAGTTTTCATGCAGCCAGATCTTCACCTCGACCTGTCCGGTCTCAATTGTCCGCTGCCGATCCTGCGCGCGAAAAAGGCGCTGGCCGGCCTGACCAGCGGCCAGGTGCTGTCCGCCATCGCCACCGACCCCGGTGCGCCGAAGGATTTCGAGGCCTTTTGCCGCCAGACCGGCAATGCGCTGCTGGAGTCGTCCACCACCGACGACGGCCGCTTCCTGCTGGTGATCCGCCGCAAATAAGACACCACCGGCGTTGCCACGGCGGCGCCCGCTTTTTATTCAAGAAAGGTTTTGCCATGCAACTGACCATTACCCGCCCCGACGACTGGCACCTGCACATCCGTGATGGCGAGGCGCTGGCGGCGGTGCTGCCCGATACCTGTCGCCAGATGGGCCGCGCCATCATCATGCCCAACCTGAAACCGCCGGTGACCACCGTCGAGGCCGCCGCCGCCTACCGCGAGCGCATCCTGGCCGCGCGTCCGGCCGGTAGCCACTTCGAGCCGCTGATGACGCTGTACCTGACCGAAACCACCAGCGCCGACGAAGTACGCAAGGCCAAGGAAAGCGGCTTCGTGCACGGCATCAAGCTGTACCCGGCGGGCGCCACCACCAACTCCGACGCCGGCGTGCGTGACGTGAACAACGCGATGGCGGCGCTGGAAGCGATGGCCGAAGTCGGCATGCCGCTGCTGGTGCACGGCGAAGTCACCGACCCTGCCGTGGACGTGTTCGACCGCGAGGCGGTGTTCATCGACACCGTGTTCGAGCCGCTGATGGCGCGCCTGCCGCAACTGCGCGTGGTGTTCGAGCACATCACCACGCAACAGGCGGCGGAGTACGTCGCCGGCGCTGCGGCCAACGTTGCCGCCACCATCACCGCCCATCACCTGCTGATGAACCGCAATGCGCTGTTTACCGGCGGCATCCGTCCGCACCACTACTGCCTGCCGGTGCTCAAGCGCGAGCGGCACCGCGAAGCGCTGCTTAAGGCGGCGACCAGCGGCAGCGACAAGTTCTTCCTCGGTACCGACAGTGCGCCGCACGCGCGCCACACCAAGGAAAACGCCTGCGGCTGCGCCGGCATGTACACCGCCAATGCGGCCATCGAACTGTACGCCGAAGCGTTCGAGGCCGCCGGCGCGCTGGACAAGCTGGAGGCGTTCGCCAGCTTCAACGGCCCGGCGTTCTACGGCCTGCCACGCAACAGCGACACCATCACCCTGGTGAAGGAAAGCTGGCAGGTGCCGGCGGAAATCGCCTACGGCAACGACACGCTGGTGCCGCTGCGCGCCGGCGAGCATGTGTTTTGGAAATGCCTGGCATGAGTAAGGCTCATGCCTTGGCATAAATGTGGTGTTTCTACTCGAATTCTGTGAAAGAAATGCCACGCTTTTTGCTTGTCGTGGTGGCTAGTTCATGTTTTAGTGCTTGTGGCGCACTTTATGGCTGGGCATAATTGCCTCGCCTTTGCGTATTGTATCCATATCGTGCTGAGGGCCAGCCTGGGGTTGGCCCTCGTCGTTTCAAGGAGAGCAGGAGAATATGAAAAAAACCATGACAATCAGTGTGTTGGCAGCTTCCGTTGCCCTGGGCCTGGGCGTATCCGGCGCCGCGTTTGCCGCCAAGGTACCGGCCGGTACCCCGCTGGCCGCCAAGCAGGAAATCGTGCGCAACAACGGTTCCGAAGCGGAATCGCTGGATCCGGCCATCGCCGAGTCGGTGGGTGCCAACAACCTCGTCCGTGACCTGTTCGAAGGCCTGACCGCCACCGACAACGAAGGCCGTGTCGTGCCGGGTGTGGCCGAGTCCTGGAAGCAGAAAGATCCGACCACCTGGGTATTCACCCTGCGCAAGAACGCGAAATGGTCGGACGGCTCCAGCGTGACCGCTGATGATTTTGTCTATGGTATTCGTCGTTTCCTCGATCCGAAGACCGCTTCCACCTACGCCACCACCTACGGCACCTTCCTGCTCAACGGTGTTGAAGCCGCCGAAGGCAAGAAGCCGGTAAGCGATGTCGGCGTCAAGGCGCTCGACAAGTTCACCCTCGAAATCAAGACCCCGTACCCGGTGGCCTTCCTGCCGGAAGTGGTATCCAACGGCCAGCTGGGCCCGGTACCGAAAGCGGCCATCGACAAGTTCGGCAAGGACTGGGTCAAGCCGGGCAATATGGTCAGCAACGGCGCCTTCGTGCTGAAGGAGTGGCAGGTCAACAGCAAGGTAGTGCTGGCCAAGAACCCTCAGTACTGGGACAACAAGAACGTGCAGCTGACCCGCGTCACCTACCTGCCGATCGAAGACGGTTTTGCCGATGTGAAGATGTTCCTGTCCGGTGAAAACGACTGGGTCTACCAGCTTCCACCAGGCACCTACGAGAAGTACAAGGCCGAGCTGCCGAAAGACATCCGCAACGCGCCGATGCTGGGCCTGCGTTACTACGGTCTGAACCACAAGGACCCGGTGATGAAGGACGTGCGCGTGCGCAAGGCGCTGAACATGGTCATCGACCGTGACATCCTCGCCACCAAGATCACCGCCGACGGCCAGGTACCTGCCTATAGCGCCATCGTGCGCGGCACCAACGGCGCCGATGTGACCAGCTACGACTGGGCCAAGTGGCCGATGGCGCAGCGCGTGGCCGAAGCCAAGAAGCTGCTGGCCGCTGCCGGCGTGAAGCCGGGCAGCAAGGTCAAGTTCAGCTACAACACCAGTGAATACCACAAGAAGATGGCGATCTTCGCCGCTTCGGAATGGAAGACCAAGCTCGGCCTCAACACCGAGCTGGAAAACATGGAATTCAAGGTGCTGCTGAAGAAGCGCCATGACGGCGAATACCAGATCGGCCGCAACGGCTGGGTGGCCGACTACAACGACGCCACCACCTTCCTGACCCTGGTGCAGTGCGGCTCCGAGCAGAACGACAACTTCAACTGCAATCCGAAGGCCGAAGCACTGATCAAGCAGGGCAACCTGGCGCAGAACCCGGCCCAGCGCAAGCAGCTGCTGACCCAGGCCACCAAGCTGATCATGGATGACTACCCGATGATCCCGCTGCTGCAGTACACCGTACCGCGGCTGGTGAAATCCTACGTCGGCGGCTACACCACCAAGAATCCGATGGACCGCTATCGCAGCAAGGACCTGTACATCATCAAGCACTAAGCTGAGTTGATGGCAGTCTGACGGGGCTTGCCCCTGATGTGCGCAGACCGGGTGTGCTCCTGACGGGGCCACCCGGTCTGGTTTGAAGTGATGGCGATTGCTGCACTGCCGCGACCTGCGGTGTTGCTGCCGCTTGCCTACCTGCATTGCTGCAATGCAAAGCGCTATCCGTCCTGGAGTACTCCCATGTGGTCTTACGCTTTACGACGCGTGCTGATGACGATTCCCACGTTGTTGCTCGTCATCACCGTCTGTTACCTGATGCTGCACGCCACCCCCGGTGGCCCGTTTGACACCGAACGCAAGGTTTCCGCGGCGGTGATGGCCAACCTGCAGGCCAAGTACCATCTGGACCTGCCGCTGTGGCAACAATATCTCCTCTACCTCAAGAGCCTGCTGCAAGGCGACCTGGGGGCTTCTTTCCGTTACGCCGACTGGAGCGTCAACGAACTGGTGGGCAATGCGCTGCCGGTATCGCTGGCCATCGGCGGCGGTGCACTGCTGCTGTCGGTGATCATCGGCGTGGCGCTGGGCATCATCGCCGCGCTGCGCCAGAACAGCCTGATCGACTACTTCGTGATGCTGGTCGGCAACCTCGGCAGCGCCTTCCCCTCCTTCGTGATCGGCCCGGTGCTGATCCTGCTGTTCGCCATCTGGCTGAGCGTGCTGCCGGCCGGCGGCTGGAACGACTTCGACCCGCGCTACATGGTGCTGCCCATCGCACTGCTGACCTTTATCAACGTGTCCACCATCGGCCGCGTGATGCGCGGCAGCCTGATCGAGGTGCTGAACAGCAACTTCATCCGCACCGCGCGCGCCAAGGGCCTGCCGCTGCGGACCATCGTGTTCCGCCACGCGCTGAAGCCGGCGCTGATGCCGGTGGTGTCGGTGCTCGGCCCGCTGGCGATCTCGTCGATCACCTCGGCGGTGGTCACCGAGTCGGTATTTTCGCTGCCGGGGCTGGGCAAGCTGATCATCAACGGCGCCTCCAACCGCGACTACACGCTGGTGCTGGGGCTGGTGGTACTGGTGACCGTGTTTGCGGTGATTCTCAATCTGCTGGTTGACCTCGCCTACGCGTATCTCGACCCGAAAATCCGCTACTGAGCGAGGGCTTGCACATGTTGTTCAGAAGTAAACAAAAGGCGGTGGCCGAGGCCATGGCGGCCAACCTGAGCATGGCCGCGGTCGAAGGCCGCAGCCCGTGGGCCGATGCCCGCGAACGTTTCCTGCGTAACAAGGCGGCCGTGGTCAGCCTGATCCTGCTGTCGCTGGTGGTGCTGGCCTGTGTCTTCGGGCCGATGCTGCTGCCGCATAGCTACGAGGACACCGACTGGGATGCGATGGCGATGGCGCCGACCTGGCACAACCTGCACCTGTTCGGCACCGATGATCTGGGCCGCGACCTGCTGGTGCGCACCCTGATCGGCGGCCGCATCTCGCTGATGGTCGGCCTGATGGCCACCATCGCCTCGGTCACCATCGGCATCGTGTGGGGCGCCACCGCCGGCTTCCTCGGCGGCAAGGTCGATACCGTGATGATGCGCATCGTCGACATGATGTACGCGGTGCCCTACCTGCTGATCGCCATCCTGATGGTGACCCTGCTCGGTCGCGAGTTCTACCTGGTGGTGCTGACCATCACCGTGTTCTCGTGGATGGACATGGCGCGCGTGGTGCGCGGCCAGACGCTGTCGGTGAAGTCGAAGGAGTTCGTCGAAGCGGCGCGTGCCATCGGCGTGTCCACCGGCAGCATCATCTTCCGCCACGTGGTGCCCAACCTGCTGGGCATCGTGGTGATCTACACCACGGTGACGGTGCCGGGCGTGATCCTCACCGAATCGGTGCTGTCCTTCCTGGGCCTCGGCGTACAGGAGCCGATGACCAGCTGGGGCGTCCTGATCGAAGACGGCACCGGGGTGATGGAAACCACACCGTGGATGCTGCTGTTCCCTGCGGCCATGCTGTCGCTCACCCTGTACTGCGCCAACTATATCGGCGACGGCATGCGTGACGCGCTGGACCCGAAAGACCGATAAGAGGAGAACAGCATGAGCCTGTTACAAGTAAACAATCTCGGCGTACAGTTCCAGACCCCTGACGGTCTGGTCAGCGCCGTCAACGGTGTCAGCTTCGACCTGCAGGCCGGCCAGACGCTGGGCATCGTCGGCGAATCCGGCTCCGGCAAGAGCCAGAGCGTGCTGGCGATGATGGGCCTGTTGGCCAAGAACGGCAAAGCCAGTGGCGAAGCGCTGTACAACGGCCAGAACCTGCTGACCATGAGCCCGCGCCAGCTGAACGCGATCCGCGGCGACCGCGTGTCGATGATCTTCCAGGACCCGATGACCTCGCTGAACCCCTACCTGACGGTGGAGCGGCAGATGACCGAGGTGCTGGAGCTGCACAAGGGCATGACCCGGCGCGAGGCGAAAAAGCGCGCCATCAGCCTGCTGGAAGCGGTGCGCATTCCCGAGGCGGCCCGCCGCGTCGACATGTACCCGCACGAGTTCTCCGGCGGCATGCGCCAGCGCGTGATGATCGCGATGGCGTTGCTGTGCGAGCCGGAAATCCTGATCGCCGACGAGCCGACCACCGCGCTGGACGTGACGGTGCAGGCACAGATCCTCAGCCTGCTGAAGGACCTGCAGCGCGACTTCGGCACCGCCATCGTGATGATTACCCACGATCTGGGCGTGGTGGCCGGGCTGTGCGAAAAAGTGATGGTGATGTATGGCGGCCGGGTGATGGAATACGGTAGCGCCAACGACATCTTCTACCAGCCGTCGCACCCGTACACCATCGGCCTGCTCGGCGCGCTGCCGCGGCTGGACCACGACGGCAGCGAGCTGGTCAGCATCCCCGGCAATCCGCCGAACATGGCCAACATGCCGAAGGGCTGTCCGTTCTCCGAACGCTGCACCCATGTCAGCGAGCTGTGCATCAGCACGCTGCCGCCACTGGCTGCCTCTGCGGCCAACCCTGCCGTGCTGCGCGCCTGTCACAAGGCACCGCAGGAGCTGAAACCGTCCGTCGAGGTAGTGGCCCATGTCTGACAAGAAACTGATTCTCTCGGTGCGCGACGTCAAGGTGCACTTCAAGGTCAAGGGCGGCAACGACTGGCCGTGGACGCCGAAGAAAACGCTGAAGGCGGTCGACGGCGTCAGCTTCGACCTGTACGAAGGCGAGACGCTGGGCGTGGTCGGCGAGTCCGGCTGCGGCAAGTCGACGCTGGCGCGCTCCATCCTCAACCTGATCCCGGCCACCGCCGGCGAGATCGTGTGGATGGGCAAGGACCTGCGCCAGGGCAGCGAAAAAGACTGGCTGGCGGTGCGCCGCGACATCCAGATGATCTTCCAGGACCCGCTGGCCTCGCTCAACCCGCGCATGACCATCGCCCAGATCATCGGCGAACCGCTGCGCGTGCACCGCCCGGAGCTGTCGTCCGAGGAGGTGATGAAGCGCGTGCGCGCGATGATGGTCAAGGTCGGCCTGCGCGAGCAGATGATCAACCGCTATCCGCACGAGTTCTCCGGCGGCCAGTGCCAGCGCATCGGTATCGCCCGCGCGCTGATCCTGGAGCCGAAGCTGATCATCTGCGACGAGCCGGTGTCGGCGCTGGACGTGTCGATCCAGGCGCAGATCATCAACCTGCTGAAGGAACTGCAGCGCGAGATGGGGCTGGCGCTGATCTTCATCGCCCACGACCTGGCGGTGGTGAAGCACATTTCCGACCGCATCCTGGTGATGTATCTCGGTCGCGAGATGGAGCTGGCGGAGAAGCATGCGCTGTACGACAAACCGTCGCACCCGTATACCCGTGCGCTGCTGTCGGCGATCCCGATCCCGGACCCGAAACTGGAGCGCAGCAAGGTGATCCAGATCCTGCAGGGCGACCTGCCCAGTCCGATCAACCCGCCGTCCGGCTGCGTGTTCCGCACCCGCTGCCCGCTGGCGGAGGCGCAGTGCGCCGGCGAACGTCCGGAATTGCGCCGGTTGAGCGCCGACACCCAGTCGTCCTGCCTGCTGGCCTGACACAAGCTTGGCCGCAAGCCTGCGGCCAACCTTAACATCACCCTGTCGCCGCATCCGCGGTGGCAGGGTTTTTTCATGGGAGATGCGACGGCCGGCCAGCGCTGGCGGCGGCGTTTGCGGGGGCGGCCAGGCCTGTGTCGCACGGTGGCGTGCGCTACGGCGCAAAGCTTGGTGCCATTGTCGTGCCGTGCGGACGGCAAGCCCGTTACGGTGGGGCAGGGCGTGCGAGATGGTCGTGCGCCGCAGGCGGTCTGCAGCGGGCCAGGGTTGGCCGCAAGCTTGCTGCCGCTGGCGATGACCGCCGGCAGCGGTGACGTTGCCGCCGTTCGGCTTGCTCGTGACCGGGCTGTCACGCTCAGGACGGTGACGGACAGGCTGCGGGCGCGCTGCGGCCAACCTCCGGCCGCGTGCGCTGAACGCCGGCACGGCACCATGAAAAACGCCGCCGTGACGGGGTCACGGCGGCGTGGTGGGGGCAGCTACGGCTCAGCTCAGCTGGCCATGGCACTGCTTGTAGCGTTTGCCGCTGCCGCACGGGCAGGCATCGTTGCGACCGACACGCAGGCCCTGTGCCGCCAGCGCGGTGGCGGAGAATGGATTGTCCTCGCCGGAGACTGCCGATGGCAGCTCGTCGTGGTGCAGTTCCATGCCGGCCACTTCGTGCGGGGCGACCGCTTCCATGTCGGCTTCGCTGCGTACCTGTACCGTCATCAGCACGCCGACCACGCTGCGCTTGATGCGGTCCAGCATGCCGGCGAACAGTTCGAACGCCTCGCGCTTGTATTCCTGCTTCGGGTTCTTCTGCGCGTAGCCGCGCAGGTGGATACCCTGGCGCAGGTGGTCCATGGCGGCGAGGTGTTCGCGCCAGTTGTTGTCCAGCATCTGCAGCACCAGACCGTGTTCGAACTGGCGCATCGCCGCTTCGCCGGCCTGGCTGATCTTGTCCTGGTAGGCGGCCGCGGCCAGCTCCAGGATGCGCTGCTTGATGTCGGGAATGTCCAGCGTTGGCTGTTCCTGGATCCACTGCGCCACCGGTGCGGCGAGCTGGAATTCGCTGTCCAGCGCCTTTTCCAGCCCCGGCAGGTCCCACTGTTCTTCCAGCGATTCCGGCGGCATGTGCTGGTCGATGAGATCGGACAACACGTCGTCGCGCATGTTGGCGACGATGGCGGACACGTCCTGGTCTTCCAGGATCTCGTTGCGCTGCTGGTAGATCACCTTGCGCTGGTCGTTGGCGACGTCGTCGTACTCCAGCAGCTGCTTGCGGATGTCGAAGTTGCGGCCTTCCACCTTGCGCTGCGCGTTCTCGATGGAGCGGGTTACCCAGCTGTGCTCGATCGCCTCGCCGTCCGGCATTTTCAGCTTGTCCATGATCATCGCCACGCGGTCGCCGGCGAAGATGCGCAGCAGCGGGTCTTCCAGCGACAGATAGAAGCGGCTGGAGCCGGGATCGCCCTGGCGACCGGCACGGCCACGCAACTGGTTGTCGATACGGCGCGATTCGTGGCGTTCGGTACCGATGATGTGCAGGCCGCCGGCGGCCAGCACCTGTTCGTGGCGCTGTTTCCAGTCGGCGCGGATGGCGTCGATGCGCGCCGCCTTGTCGGCGTCGGACAGGGTGTCGTCGGCTTCCACCGCCTTGATTTCCGGCTCCGGGTTGCCGCCGAGCACGATGTCGGTACCGCGGCCGGCCATGTTGGTGGCGACGGTGATCACGCCGGGACGGCCGGCCTGCACGATGATGTCGGCTTCACGCGCGTGTTCCTTGGCGTTGAGCACGTTGTGTACCAGGCCGGCGTCGCCGAGCAGCTTGGCGACGATTTCCGAGTTTTCGATGCTGGTGGTACCGACCAGCACCGGCTGGCCGCGTTGCTGGCAGTCGCCGATGTCGGCGAGGATGGCTGCGTATTTCTCGCGGCTGGAGCGGTAGATCTTGTCCTGGCTGTCGATACGCACCATCGGACGGTTGGTCGGGATCACCACCGTTTCCAGGCCGTAGATGCTCTGGAATTCGAAGGCTTCGGTGTCGGCGGTGCCGGTCATGCCGGACAGTTTGCCGTACAGGCGGAAGTAGTTCTGGAAGGTGATCGACGCCAGCGTCTGGTTCTCGCGGTTGATCTGCACGCCTTCCTTGGCTTCCACCGCCTGGTGCAGGCCGTCGGACCAGCGGCGGCCGGACATCAGGCGACCGGTGAATTCGTCGACGATGATCACCTCGCCGTCCTGCACCACGTAGTGCTGGTCGCGCATGAACAGTGCGTGCGCCTTCAGCGCGGCGCCCAGGTGATGCATCAGCGAGATGTTGGCCGCCGAGTACAGGCTGTCGCCGTCCTGCAGCAGGCCCATCTCGGCCATGATCTGTTCCGCGCGCTCGTGGCCGGCTTCGGACAGCAGCACGCTGTGTGCTTTTTCGTCGACCCAGTAGTCGCCTTCGCCGTCTTCGGTTTCCTGCTTCTGCAGGCGCGGCGGTACCTGGTTGATCAGCTGGTACATGGCGACGTTGTCGTCGGCCGGACCGGAGATGATCAGCGGCGTGCGCGCCTCGTCGATCAGGATGGAGTCCACTTCGTCGACCACGGCGAAGTTCAGCTTGCGCTGCACCTTCTCGCCCAGCGAGAACACCATGTTGTCGCGCAGGTAGTCGAAGCCGAATTCGTTGTTGGTGCCGTAGGTGATGTCGCTGCCGTAGGCGGCCTTCTTGGCGTCGTGCGCCATCTGGCTGAGGTTGACGCCGACCGACAGGCCGAGGAAGTTGTACAGCTTGGCCATGATGCCGGCGTCGCGGCTGGCCAGGTAGTCGTTGACGGTGATCACGTGCACGCCGTTGCCGGACAGCGCATTGAGGTACACCGGCAGGGTGCCGACCAGGGTCTTGCCCTCGCCGGTACGCATCTCGGCGATCTTGCCCTGGTGCAGCACCATGCCGCCGATCAGCTGCACGTCGAAGTGGCGCATGTTCAGCACGCGGCGGGAGGCTTCGCGGCAGACGGCGAACGCCTCCGGTAGCAGCGCGTCCAGCGTTTCGCCCTTGGCATGACGCTCCCGGAATTCGGTGGTCTTGGCCGCCAGCGCTGCGTCGGACAGCGCGGTCATGGTGCTTTCCATGGCGTTGATGCGCGCCACAACCTGTCGGTATTCCTTCAGCAGGCGTTCGTTGCGGCTGCCGAATACTTTCTTAAGGAGCGTCGAAATCATTGTCTGAACATCCAGCGGCCAGCGGGCCGAAAAAAATGGCTTAAAGTGTAGCACACGAATAAGCGGCATAGATGGGGCCGATTCTGCGCGGAATCAAGATGCATGGCGATGAATTGCCGGCCGGCTGGCCGCCGTTGCGGCCAACCTTGTACCCGCTGCGTGGCGGCGCGGATGGCACGGCAGGCAGGGCGGTTTAGCGCTAAACTGCGGCTATCCCTTTGCCCGACTTCATCATGAGCAGCCTGCACCTCACCGCCTTCAGCCGCCGCGACAAGCAGCTGGCCGACCTGACCGCCGCCGCCCACGCCATCCTGGCGCTGGATCGCGCGTTCAAGCGCCTGCTGCCGGGGCAACTTGGCCAGTTCTGCCAGGTGGCCTGCGTGCGCGACGGCGAACTGGTGGTCTATGCCCACAACAGCACCGTGGCCGCGCGGCTGAAACTGCTCGGCAACAGCCTGCTGGCGCCGCTGCAACGCCAGGGCCACCCGCTGCGCAGCCTGCGCGTCAAGGTGCTGCCGACACCGCCCAAGCTGCGCAAGCCGAAATCCTTTGCCCTGTCCGAGGCCGGCGTCAGCGCCTTCGACGACGCCGCGCGCCAGATCCGCAACCCGGTGGTGCGCGAGGCGATGCTGGCACTGCTGGCCCACCACAAGCCGCGCTGAGTACGTGTCCACGATCACGCGCGCTCACGCGGGACAAGGCGAAAACGGCCGGGGACGCGGCGTTTATCCAGATATGAACAAGCCTTCCGAAGGCGTTTTTAACGCGGCATCGCCTCATTTGAGATGGAGTCGCGGCAGACCGTGAACAGGTTCTGACGGCGTGCCGGGCACAGAATGTACCAGCGGGTGTGGTATTCCTGAGCGATTGCCGTGCCGCCACGGCTGGCAAGCTGGCGGTGGCCGGTGCCGCCGTTTATGCTGCGGTGCAGATGCCGACAGAGCATCGTCAACTGGACACTGCCTAGATCATGACAACCCTCACCAGCCACCCGTTACGACGGGTGCTCAATGACGAAGCCCATGCTCGTCCCCCGATCGCCATTCCGTCGCCGGCGCGGCTCTCCACGCTGACCCTGCTGTTCGACGACGACGACAGCGCGCAGCGCGCCGCCTTCATCGAGCTGTTCCGCCGCCTCGGCCTGCCGCTGCCCGATCCGCGCGGTGCGCACCATACCGGCATCGCCGGCGACCTTACCGTGCGCTGGGCGCTGCATACCGAATTCGTGCGCTACACCTTTGTCTTGTCCGGCGATTGCGTCGACCCGTTCGAGCGCACCGCGCTGGACCGGCTGCCGAAGGACTGGCTGGCCAGCCTGCCCGGCGAGCTGATGGTGGCGATCCATGCCGTGCTGCTGCCGGCGTCGCAGGAGGCGCCGGCCAGCGAGATCTCGCAGCGCTGGTTCGGCGGCCACGACCTGATCGGCGCCGAGATCGGCGACAACAACGGCGTCGCCTACACCGACCTGCGCCTGCACCCGGACGCACGGCTGACCGAAGGCTTCAGCCGCTACGTGGTGATCGACCGCGACATGGGGCCGTCGCAGTCCGGCCGCATGCTGCAGCGCCTGTTCGAGATCGAGACCTACCGCCTGCTGGCGCTGCTGGCGCTGCCGGAGGCGAAGCGGCAGGCACCGGAATTGAGCCGCCTCGGTACCCAGCTGCGCAGCGTCACCCAGCGTATGGCGGAGCAGAGCGACACCGACGCCTTGCTGCTGGACGAGCTGACCGATCTGGCGGCGCAGGGCGAACAGCTGATCGCCGAAAGCCAGTACCGCTTCGCCGCCGCGCGCGCCTACTACAAGCTGGTGGAGCGGCGCATCACCGAACTGCGCGAAAGCCGGCTGCCGGGGCTGCAGCCGTTCCGCGAATTCATGGAGCGGCGGCTGGTGCCGGCGATGGAGACCTGTGACACCGCGGCCAAGCGCCAGGAGCGGCTGATGGCGCGGCTGCAGCGCAGCACCGCCTTGCTGCGCACGCGGGTGGAGGTGATGCACGAGGCGCAGAACCGCGCGCTGCTGGCGAGCATGAACAAGCGCGCCGCACTGCAGCTGCGGCTGCAGGAGACGGTGGAAGGGCTGTCGGTCGGCGTGCTGACCTACTACGCCATCGGCCTGCTGTCCTATCTGTTCAAGGCCGGCAAGGCGCTGGGCGCGCCGATCAATGCCGAGCTGGCCACCGGGCTGTCGGTGCCGCTGGTGGCGCTGGCGGTGTGGTGGGGCATGCGGCGGCTGAAGCGCACCGTGCTGCACTGAGCATCTCTGCGGCCACGGATTGCAGCAGGGGCGATGGCATTAGAAAGGGCTGCGGCATGGCGGTTTCCATCAGGTAAACACCGCTTGCCCAGCTGTTGGCGCCTGCCCTCGCGTGAACGCGCCAGATCGTGGACTTGTTCTGGGCGCCAAGGTTGGCCGCAATGCAAACCGGCCCGACAGCATGCTGTCGGGCCGGTTTGTTATCGGGCGCTGCGTGATCAGAACGCGACGCTGACCCCGGCGTAGGCACCATCGGCGATGCTGCGGTCACGCTGGCTGTCGTTGCGCTTCACTTCGAACACGCGGTAGCCGGCCTCGACGCCGACCAGCTTCAGCGGGCTCCAGCGCAGGCCGACCATGCTGTCGCTGACCGACTTCACGCTGCCGCTGGCGGCCGACGACGGCGCGTAGAAGCCCTGCGCGAACAGCTCGGTGCTGGCTGGCAGGTCGATGGTCAGGCGGCCGCCGACCATGGCGGCGCTGGCGTAGCCGTCCGATTCCAGATAGGCGAGCTTGCCGCCCAGGTCCAGGCGCAACAGCGCCGGTACCGGCAGGCCGAACAGCACGCCGACGGCGCTGGCCTGCGGCTTGTCGCCCTGCGGCGTGGCCTTGCGCGCCACGATGTGGTCGATGCTGATGCCGGGGCCGAGGCCGGTCGGCATGCGGGTGAGGAAGTCGTAGTCACTGCCGCGGGCGAGGGTGGTGTCGCCGGCAACGGCGGACAGCGGCAGGCAGGCGGCCAGCGCCAGCAGGACAGGTTTCAGCATGATGTTCTCCGGAAAAAGGGGGGCGATGTTACGCCTGTCCGGCGCCGGCTTCCAGCTCGGCGACGCGTTGCAGCAGGCTGGCGACGGTCTGTTCCAGCGCGCTGACCCGTTCGGCGAGACTGTCGTCGCTGGCGCTCGCCGTGGCAGGGGCGGCGGCCACGGCCACCGGATGCAGGGTGTGCACCCAGCGCGCCTCGCGTTCGCCCGGCTGGCGTGGCAGCTTCAGTACCAGTGGCGGGTACTTGTCGGCCAGCGCATTCAGCGCGGTATCGACCTCCTCGACGCTGCCGAAGCTGTACAGGCGTCCGGCGCGGGTGCGCAGCTCGGCCGCGGTCTGCGCGCCACGCAGCATCAGCAGCGCCAGTGCGGCCAACCTTGCGCCGTCAATGTTCCACGCGTAGTTGAGGCGGTGTTCGTACTTGGCGACGCGGCTGCCGGCCGGCAGCCGTTCGTTGACCAGTTTGGCGGCGAGCAGGCTGTCCAGCGTGGCGCTGAGATCGGCCTCGCTCAGTTGCAGCACCGGCTCGCGGCTGGTCAGCTGGTTGCAGGCGGCCAGCAGCGCGTTGAGGGTCAGCGGATAGCTGTCCGGGGTCAGCGCCTGTTTCTCGATCAGTGCGCCGAGGACGCGTACCGCGTGCGGTTCCAGTGTCAGGGTGTCCATTTTGTTCTCCTTGTGGCCATGGTTGCGGCCATCATCGCATCTTATGGTGGCACTGCGGCAGTCTTGACAGCCCGCGGCGCATTGCGCACCCTTGCCGCCCGATTGCCTGTTTGTGGAGTGCGCCTGATGCAACGTGTTGATTTGTTACTGGTCGAGCTGGGTCTGGCGCCATCGCGCACCGCGGCGCAGGCGCTGATTGCCGCCGGGCGGGTCAGTGTCGACGACGGCGGCCAGTTGCGCGACATCGGCAAGGCCAGCCAGAAGCTGCCGGCCGACAGCCGCTTCGTGATCGTGCCGGACGAGGCCGACCGCTACGTGTCGCGCGGCGGGCTGAAGATGGCCGGCGCGCTGGCGCAGGCCGGCTTGCAGATCGACGGCTGGACGGCGCTGGATGTCGGCCAGTCCACCGGCGGTTTTTCCGATTGCCTGCTGCAGGCCGGTGCACGGCGGGTGGTGGGGGTCGATGTCGGCCATGACCAGCTGGCGCCAAGGTTGGCCGCCGATCCGCGCATCGTCGCCTTCGAGGGTATCAACGCCCGCGCGCTGGACTACGCGGGGCTGCTGGCCGCCAATGACGGTGCGCCGTTCGACCTGATGGTGTGCGACGTGTCGTTCATCTCGCTGGCGCTGGTGTACCCGTCGGCGCTGCCGCTGATCCGGCCGAGCGGCTACCTGCTGAGCCTGGTCAAGCCGCAGTTCGAGGTTGGCCGCGAAGGGCTGGGTCATGGCGGTATCGTGCGCGACGCGCAGCTGTACGCCGGGGTGGAGCAGAAGATCAGCGCGCTGGTGGCCGAGCTGGGCTTCCAGCGCTTGGGCTGGTTCGACAGCCCGATCAAGGGCGGCGACGGCAACCGCGAGTTCTTCATCTTCGCGCAGCGCCACGCCTCTGCCTGAGCGCGTGCCCACGCTCTCGCGAACTCACGCGAGACAAGGCGCAAACGGCCGAGCAAGCGGCGTTTACCTTGCGGTCAACTTGCATGCCGCCGCCGTTTTCAACGCCGGATCGCCCCGTTGCGACCCGCCGCAGGCAATGGTGAACCGGTACTGAACCCTCAGCCTATGCTCGGCAGCGGGTTGTCGTCGTCTTCCGGATTGCGCACCACCAGCAGCGGCAGCGTGGTCTTGCGCATGATTTCCTCGGCAAAGCTGCCCATCAGCAGGTGACGCCAGCCACGGTGGCCGTGGGTGCCGATCACCAGCAGGTCGCTGGCGACCTGGGTGGCGCAGTCGACCAGCGCCTGCGTCATGCTGCTGCCACCTTCCGGCGCCTCCAGCAGGAAGCAGTCCGGCTGGGCCACCCCCATCTTCTGCGCGTAGTCGGCGGCCTCGTCGAGGATGGCCTGGCCGCGACCGCGGGCCTCCGCCTGCAGTGCGCCGCTGTCGAGCAAGCCGACGCTTTCGATGGCGAAATCGTGCAGCGACACCACATGCACCAGGGACAGGCGGGCCTTGCTGGCGGCGGCAAGACGAACCGCCTCGATCAGGGCCGGGCGGGCGTTATGGCTGCCGTCGAGGGCAACCGTCAGATGCTGGTACATGCACTTCTCCTTTGCGGGTGAGGGAGTTCGGATCCAGGCGGCAGTGTAACGCGCCGTTCATGTCATTGGAATGGCTGGCGCGGCGACTGGGCGGTGCTGGCAAGGCCGGCCCTCATGCCATTTATAGGTGTTTTCACGGATAGGTTCGCCAGCGATTGCAGACTAGAATCCTGTCATTATTACAGGAGGATATGCCGTGTTCGCTTGGTTCGCTCTCTCTGCATTATTGGTGTTTGCTGCCCTGTACTGGTTGTTCTTCGTCAAGCCGGCGCAGCAGCGCGCCAGCGCCAAAGCCGCCGCCCGTGTCGATACGGCGCGTCGGGCGGTGTACGCACAGACGCAGCCACTGCAGCACGATGTCCACCTTACCGGCCCGGCCTACGGTGCGTTGCTGCGGCTGGCGCGCGGCGACCGGCAGAAGGTCGAATTCTGGATCATCGAAGTGCAGCGCCAGATGCCGGGCCATACGCGCAGCGACGCCATCGCGTTGCTGGCCGAGCGCACCGCGGTGCCTCAGGCCGCCACGGCGTAAGCATCATTCCGTTTTGATCCGCACAGGCCACGGCATTGCCGTGGCCTGTGCCGTTTTGGGCCGGCTTCAGGCCAGTACCGACAGGTAGCGGCGCTCCCACGGCGTGATCTCGCCGTGAAAATGCTGCAACTCCACTTCCTTCACCGCGGCATAGGCCAGGCTGAATGCCTCGCCGAACAGGCGGCTGACGCTGTCGGCGCCCTGCATCGCCGCCAGCGCCGCGTCCAGCGTGTTGGGCAGCAGCTCGCTGTCCGCCTGCTTGAACACGTTGCCCTGCGCCGGTGCGCTCGGCTGCAGGCTGTCCTCGATGCCGAGCAGGCCGGCGCCGAGGCTGGCCGCCAGCGACAGGTAGGGGTTGGCGTCGCAGCCGGGCAGGCGGTTTTCCACCCGCCGCGCCTCCGGGCCGCCCTGCGGGATGCGCAGCCCGACCGAGCGGTTGTCCAGCCCCCACGACACGTTGACCGGCGCTGCCAGCCCCTTGACGAAGCGGCGGTAGGAATTGGGACTCGGGCAGAACAGCGGCATCAGCTTGGGCAGGTGCGTCTGCAGGCCGCCGATGAAGTGGTGGAACAGCGCGCTCTCATGGCCATGGTGGTCGCTGAACACGTTGCTGCCGTCGCGGTCGACCAGGCTCTGGTGCAGGTGCATCGAGCTGCCCGGCTGGCCGGCCAGCGGCTTGGCCATGCACACCACATTGAGGCCGTGGCGGTTGCCGGTTTCCTTGAGCAGGGTCTTGAACAAAAAGGTCTGGTCGGCCAGCGCCAGCGCGTCGCCGTGCTTGAGATTGATCTCGAACTGGCTGGGGCCCATCTCGTGTACCCAGGTATCGGTGGCGATGCCGAGCAGCTCGCAGCCGCGGTAGACGTCGTCGAAGAACGCCTCCAGATCGTTGAGGGTGGTGAAGCTGAACGAGTCGAAGCCGACCTCGCGCCGGCCGCTGCGCAGCGGCGGTGCCTGGAACGGCTGCGCCGGATCAGGGTTGGCCGCAAAGATGTAGAACTCCAGCTCCGGCGCCACCACCGGCTGCAGCCCGCGCGCGGCGTAGCCGGCCAGCACCCGCTTCAGTGCCGAGCGCGGCGCGAACGGGGTCAGCGCGCCGTCCAGATCGACACAGTCGCACAGCACCAGCGCGCGCGGCGTCGCGGCCCACGGCACCGGGCGTAGCGTGGCCATGTCCGGGCGCAGCGTGGCGTCGGGGTCGTTTTCGCCGTAGAAGCGGTAGTCGGGGAATTCGCCGACACAGCTCTGGATCGCCACCGCGCGCGCGATGCGCAGCGTCTGGCCACTGATAAAGGCCTCGCGCGGCAGCGTCTTGCCGCGGGCAAAACCGCTTACATCGGCAAAGCACAGCTCCACGTCACGACAGCCGCGCTCGCGCAGCCACTGGCTCTGTTCGGTATTGGGTACGACTGGGTACATGCACGACTCCTGAACGGGATGGCGGGGCGCAAGCGCGGTGCCAACGGGCCAGACGATTATGCCTGTGCGGTAATGTAGGGCAAGTATTTTGTTCCGCATGGCGGGACATTGTTTCAAAAAATGGAAATAAACTGCGCATTGCTGCCAAAAACGGGGTTTGTCCTGCCGGCTTGTCCACAGCCCCCTGTTTTCACTGTAGCACTGTGACGGACAGGGGCCACGCTCGCCCGCGCCGGCCTGCCGCTGTCGGCAAGTGCTTGTCGGCAAAGCGGTTCTTGGCGCGTGACGGGCGGTTTTTGCGCGTGATCATCGCCACCGGCCACACCATTGCGCGGCGTGGCCAGTATTGTGCACAGCTTATCCACAGCCGGCTGTGGAAGAGTGGCGCAGTCGGCAGCGGCACGCGCGGCAAGAACTGGCGGACAAGACAATGCGCCGCGGGCAGGACTGCCGGCGGCGCATCGGGGGGGAGGCTGATGCTGACTTACTGGCGGATCTGGCCGTCGCCGAGCACGATCCACTTCTGGCTGGTGAGGCCGTGCAAGCCGACCGGGCCGCGGGCGTGGATCTTGTCGGTGGAGATGCCGATCTCGGCGCCGAGGCCGTACTCGAAGCCATCGGCAAAGCGGGTGCTGGCGTTGACCATCACGCTGGCGGAATCCACCTCGCGCAGGAAGCGGCGCGCACGGCCGTAGTCATCGGTGACGATGGCGTCGGTGTGGTGGCTGCCGTAGTGGTTGATGTGCTCGATGGCGTCGTCGATGCCGCCGACCACCTTGATCGCCAGCACCGGCGCCAGGTATTCGGTTTCCCAGTCGGCCTCGGTGGCGGCGACGACCTTGTCGCCGAGGATGCCCTGGGTGCGCTCGCAGCCGCGCAGCTCGACGCCTTGCTCCCAGTACGCCGCGGCCAACCTTGGCAGGATGAACTCGGCAAACGCGGTGTGCACCAGCAGCGTTTCCATGGTGTTGCAGGTGCCGTAGCGGTGGGTCTTGGCGTTCAGCGCGATGTTGAACGCCTTGTCCGGATTGGCGGTGTCGTCGATGTAGACGTGGCAGTTGCCGTCCAGATGCTTGATCACCGGCACCCGCGCCTCGCGGCTGATGCGCTCGATCAGACCCTTGCCGCCGCGCGGCACGATCACGTCGACGAATTCGCTCATGGTGATCAGCTCGCCCACCGCGGCGCGATCGGTGGTTTCCAGTACCTGCACCGCGTGCAGCGGCAGGTCGGCCACGCGCAGGCCCTCGTGCACGCAGGCGGCGATGGCCTGGTTGCTGTTGAACGCCTCCGAGCCGCCGCGCAGGATCACCGCATTGCCGGATTTCAGGCACAGGCCGGCGGCGTCGGCGGTCACGTTCGGACGCGCCTCGTAGATGATGCCGACCACGCCCAGCGGCACGCGCATCTTGCCCAGCTGGATGCCGGACGGACGGTAGGTGAAGTCGTCCATCTCGCCGACCGGGTCCGGCAGCGCCGCGATCTGGCGCAGGCCCTCGGCCATGCCGCGCACGGTTTTCTCCGACAGCGTCAGGCGGTCGATCAGCGCTTCTTCCAGTCCGTTCTGGCGCGCGTTTTCCAGATCCACCATGTTGGCCGCAACCAGCCGTTCCAGATCCCGCTCGATGGCGTCGGCGATGGCCAGCAGCGCCTTGTTCTTCTGGTTGGTGTCGGCGCGGGCGATGGCGCGGCTGGCCTTGCGCGCGGCCTGGCCGACGACGTTCATGTAGTGTTTGATGTCCATGGCTTTGTCCTGTCCTGCGGGCGTTTTCTTAGCGTGACAGCGTACCGCATCTGCCCCGCTTTCGACCAGTGTTGTGCAAGGCCAGCCGGCGGCAGCGCCGGCGAATGGTGGGCGGAATGCGGCGCCGGCTCGGCATTTCCGCAACGTCCAATTTCGCGGCGGTCGCCGGCAGGGGGCGTGCGCATTGACCTTGCCCGTCAAAGGGCTTAATTTGTCTGACAAGCAACCGCTTGGTTGTTTTACGCCAGACCGCGCGCCAGACGCGGCAGACACAAGAGAGACCCCGACATGACCTCGTACCACGACTTCCATCGCCGCTCCATCGACGACCCGGCCGGCTTCTGGGCAGAGCAGGCGCAACGCATCCACTGGCACAAGCCCTTCGACAAGGCGCTGCAGTACGACCAGCCGCCGTTCCGCGACTGGTTCGCCGGCGGCGAGACCAACCTCTGCTACAACGCCGTCGACCGCCACCTGGCCGCGCGCGGCGAGCAGGCGGCGCTGGTGTACGTGTCCAGCGAGACCGGCGCCGAAAGCAGCTACAGCTACCGCGAGCTGTACGAGGAAGTGGCGCGTTTCGCCGCCATCCTGCAGGCGCAGGGCGTGGGCAAGGGCGACCGGGTGCTGATCTACATGCCGATGATCCCGGAGGCGATCTTCGCGATGCTGGCCACGGTGCGCCTGGGCGCCATCCACTCGGTGGTGTTCGGCGGCTTCGCCTCCGCCAGTCTCGCCACCCGCATCGAGGATGCCACGCCCAAGGTGATGGTCACCGCCGACGCCGGCATGCGCGGCGGCAAGGTGATCGCCTACAAGCCGCTGGTGGACGAGGCGCTGGCGCTGGCCGGCAGCAGCGCGCCGGGCAAGGTGATCGTGGTCAACCGCGGTCTGGCCGAGGCGCCGATGATGAAGCCGGGGCGTGACCTCGACTACGCCGCGCTGCGCGAAGCGCACCGGGACGAGCGCGCCGAGGTGACGTGGGTGGAGTCCAACCACCCCAGCTACATCCTCTACACCTCCGGCACCACCGGCAAACCGAAAGGCGTGCAGCGCGACACCGGCGGCTACGCGGTGGCGCTGGCGGCGAGCATGGACTACATCTACGGCGGCCAGCCGGGCGAGTGCTACTTCTCCACCTCCGACATCGGCTGGGTGGTCGGCCACTCCTACATCGTGTACGGCCCGCTGCTGAACGGCATGACCACGCTGGTGTACGAAGGGCTGCCGATCCGCCCCGACGCCGGCATCTGGTGGCAGCTGGTGGAAAAGTACAAGGTCACGGTGATGTTCTCCGCGCCGACCGCCATCCGCGTGCTGAAGAAGCAGGATCCGGCCTGGCTGCACAAGTACGACCTCTCCAGCCTGCGCGCGCTGTTCCTCGCCGGCGAGCCGCTGGACGAGCCGACCGCCAGCTGGATCGCCGCCGAATTGCAGGTGCCGGTGCTGGACAACTACTGGCAGACCGAAACCGGCTGGCCAATGCTGACGCTGTGCAACGGCGTGGAGCCCAAGGCGGTCAAGTTCGGCAGCCCCGGCCTGCCGGTGTACGGCTTCAACGTGAAGCTGTTCAACGAGGCCACCGGCGAGGAGGTCGGCCCCGGCGAGAAGGGCGTAATCGGGGTGATCCCGCCGCTGCCGCCGGGCTGCATGAGCACCATCTGGCAGCAGGACCAGCGCTTCGTCGACACCTACTTCAGCCTGTTTCCGGACCAGCTGGTGTACTCCAGCTTCGACTGGGGCATCAAGGATGCTGACGGCTACTTCACCATCCTCGGCCGCACCGACGACGTGATCAACGTCGCCGGCCACCGTCTCGGCACCCGCGAGATCGAGGAAGCCGTTGCCGGCCACAGCGCCATCGCCGAAGTGGCGGTGGTGGGCGTGGAAGACAGCCTCAAGGGCCAGGTGCCGAAGGCGTTCGCGGTGGTGAAAAACCCGGCGCTGCTCGATGATCCGGCCAGCCGTGCCAGGCTGGAGAAGGAAGTGATCGCGCAGGTGGCGGCGCAGCTGGGCGCGATTGCCAACCCGGCGCGGGTGTACTTTGTGAACCAGCTGCCCAAGACCCGCTCCGGCAAGGTGCTGCGCCGCTCGATCCAGGCGCTGGCCGAAGGCCGCGATCCGGGTGACCTGACCACGCTGGACGATCCGGCCGGCATCGAGCAGATCCGGCAGAGCATAGCCCAGGCCTGAGCCGGCAGGCCGGCCAGCCGCGACGGTTGCCGTCGCGGCTTTTTGCCGTCTGGCGCGGCTGGTTTTCTGTCGGGTGCGGCCAACGTTGGCCGCACAGCGGCGGCAAAACAGCGGATAATCGTTGCCCGATTCCCTCATTTCAGATTGCCGCCATGTCCGACGACACCATCCGCCTTTCCAAACGCATGACCGAACTCGGCCTGTGCTCCCGCCGCGAGGCCGACGAATTCATCGAGCAGGGGCTGGTGAAGGTCGATGGCGTGGTGGTCGACGTGCTCGGCAGCCGCGTGCGTCCGGAGCAGCGCATCGAACTGGAAGCGCGCGCGCTCAACGAGCAGGCCGAGCGCGTCACCCTGCTGCTGCACAAGCCGGTCGGCTATGTCAGCGGCGCGGCGGAGATGTCCGGCGAACGCCCGGCGTGGCAGCTGATCAAGGCCGACACCCTGTCGCCGGCCGACCGCTCCGGCTACACCTTTTTGCGCAAGCACCAGCTGCACCTCGCCGCCGCCGGGCGCCTGGATGTCGATGCCTCCGGCCTGCTGGTGCTGACCCAGGACGGCCGCGTGTCGCGCAAACTGCTGTCCGGCGACTGCGAGCAGGAATTCCTGGTGTGGATCGACCGGCCGCTGGACGACGCCGGCCTCGCCGCGCTGAAGACCGGCGTCAACAGCGACGGCGACAAGCTGACCGCGCTGCGCGTCAGCCGCCAGAGCGACAGCCAGCTGTGCTTCGTGCTGCGCGAAGTGCAGCGCCGCCACATCCAGCGCATGTGCGCCGCGGCCGGGCTGCAGGTGAAGGCGGTGCGCCGCATCCGCATCGGCCGCGTGCGGCTGGGCGAGCTGCAGCAGGGGCAGTGGCGCTACCTGCTGGACAGCGAGAAGTTCTGAGCACCTGTTCACGATCTGCTGCGCCAGCGTGATCCTGTGTTGGCATTGACCAAAAAATGCTCATTGACACCCCGTCAACTGCGCTTTTTGGGCCAATGCCGCCTTGTCTGACGTTGGCTCGCGAGATTGTGAACCCGTTCTGAGCGCGTGAACGGGCTCTGAAGCGGCACTGCGTCACGCGGCGCCGCCCAGCAAAAACCCCTGCCAGATGGCAGGGTTTTTTGCTGGGCGCTTCGCGGTAGCCAGTATCGAAAACACCAAAGGTTGGCCGCATCGCCGCTGCGGCCAACCTTGAATATGAGCGATAAGGCTCAGTCCTTGCGCGCCAGGCGGTCTTCCTCGAACACGGCGAAGGTCTTCTTCGCCGGCTCCACCACTTCCCAGATGCCCTCGAAGCCTTCCGGAATCACGAAGTGCTGGCCGGCGACGATCTCGACCATGCCGCCGTGGTCGTCGTGCATGCGCACGCGGCCTTCCAGCAGGGTGCAGAACTCGCACTCGGTGTACTTCACCCGCCACGCGCCGACGCCGCCGGACCACAGGCCGGCGTGGAACTGGCCGGTCGGATCGCTGTAGTGCATCTCGACGGTTTGCTGGCACTCACCGGCCAGGCGGCGCTCCAGCGGCGCGGAGAACGAGTCCGGGGTGATGTCCTGCTGATGGAACAGGACGATATCGTTGGCGTTGGACATTGAACGCTCCTCTGTGGTGTTATTTTCTACAACATGTTGATTATGTTTGACACTTTGGCACAGCTGGCCGCCGGCGGCAAGCCACGGCACCTGATTGTGATCAAATTTTTAGGTGTCTTGCCGCGTGTTCACGATTTCGCACGCTCACGCGCGACAAGGCGAAAACGGCTGGGGAAGCGGCCTTTATCTGAAGATAAGCCCGCATGCCGAAGCCATACTCACCGCGCAACGTTGCACGAAGCGTCGCCGATCGTGAACAGGCGCTCAGCGCCAGTCGCCACGCAATTCGCTGACCGTCTGTTGCAGCGCCGCGGCGCTGACCTCGCTCGCCGCCAGCGCCGGCGCCGCCTTCAGCGCGATGCGCGACCAGAAGCGGCGCGGCCAGCTCAGCATCGCCTTGCCGTAGCGGCGCGAGAAGAAACTGCCCCACATGCCGCACAGCGCCATCGGCACCACCGGCACCGGCGTGCGCGCCACGATCTCCTCGATGCCGAGCTTGAACAGGCTGATCTCGCCATCGTGGGTGAGCTTGCCCTCCGGGAAGATGCACACCACCTCGCCGGCGGCCAGCGCCGCCGCCACCTCGTCGAAGGCGCGCGCCTTGGCGTGCGGGTCTTCCTTCGCCGGCGCGATCGGGATGGCGCGCGCGGTGCGGAACACGAAGCCGAGCAGCGGGGTGCGGAAGATGTGGTGATCCATCACGAAGCGGATCGGGCGGCGTACCGCGCCGGCGAGGATCAGCGCGTCCATGAAGCTGACGTGGTTGCACACCAGTACGCAGGGGCCGTGCTCCGGAATCTGCTCCAGCCCGTGGTGGCGCACGCGGTACAGGGTGTGGGTCAGCAGCCAGATCACGAAGCGCATCAGGAATTCCGGCAGCAGGCTGTAGATGTAGGCGGCCACCACCAGGTTGAGCAGCGCCGCGATCAGCAGCACCGTCGAGATGCTGACACCGCCCGCCGCCAGCACCGCGGCAAACGCTGCCGACACCACCATGAACAGCGAGTTGAGGATGTTGTTGGCGGCAATGGCGCGCGAGCGGAATTCCGGCGCCGAGCGCGACTGCACCAGCGCGTACAGCGGCACGATGTAGAAGCCGCCGAACACGCCGATCAGCGCGAAATCGGCCATCAGTCGCCAGTTGCCGGCGTCGGCGATGAAGGCCAGCCAGTCCAGCGTGGCGGCGGCCTGCGGCGGGGTGGCGAAGTAGAGGTCGATGCCGAACAGGCACAACCCCAGCGAGCCGAACGGCACCAGCCCCAGCTCCACCTTGCGCCCGGACAGCCGCTCGCACAGCATCGAGCCGGTGCCGACGCCGAGCGAAAACAGCGTCATCAGCAGCGTGTACACCGTGGCGTCGCCGCCGAGCACGTCGGAGGCGTAGGTCGGCAGCTTGGACAGGTAGATGGCGCCGAGGAACCAGAACCAGGAAATGCCCAGCAGGCTGAGCCACACCGGCCGGCTCTGCTTGGCGTGGCGCACGATGCCCCAGGTCTGGCGCGCAAAGTTCCAGTCTATCGGCAGCGCGGCGGCGGTCGGCGCCGCCGGCGGCATCGCCCGCGCCGCGG
>NZ_LFDT01000004.1:0-164986 GCF_001037925.1 Vogesella sp. EB
CCGGGCGGGCGGCGTCATCACGCGGCTCGTTGCGGCGGCCGTTGCTGTCGCCCTGGCGCGGTTTGGCTTGTGCCGCCGGCTGGCGGCGCTGGTTGCTGCCAGCACTGCCTTCGCGACGCTTGCTGCTGCCTTTCGGCGGCGTGGCGGTCGGCGTCAGCGCGCCGTGGATGTAGCGGCCAAGGCCGATCTCGATGGCCTGCGGCTCTTCGTTGGGGTTGGCCTCGAAGCCGGGCACGGTGAAGCGGTCCACGGTCTGCTTGGTCAGTTTTTCGATGTCACGCAGGAAGCCCAGCTCGTCCACGCAAACCAGCGAGATCGCCTCGCCGACGCAGCCGGCACGGCCGGTACGGCCGATGCGGTGCACGTAGTCTTCCGGTACGTTCGGCAGCTCGTAGTTGACCACGTGCGGCAGTTCTTCGATGTCCAGGCCGCGGGCGGCGATGTCGGTGGCAACCAGGACCGGCAGGCTGCCGTCCTTGAAGCCGGCTAGCGCCTTGGTGCGCGCGCCCTGGCTCTTGTTGCCGTGGATCGCCATCGAGGCGATGCCGGCTTTTTCCAGTTTTTCCGCCAGGCGGTTGGCGCCGTGCTTGGTGCGGGTGAACACCAGTACCTGGTGCCAGTCACCGCCCTTGATCATCTCGATCAGCAGCTCGGTCTTGCGGTCGCGGTCGACCAGATGCACTTTCTGGGTGATCTGGGCGTTGGTCTGGTTCGGACGTGCCACTTCCACCAGCTTCGGCTGGTTCAGCAGCTTGTCGGCCAGGGTCTTGATCTCGCTGGAGAAGGTGGCCGAGAACAGCAGCGTCTGGCGTTCCTTCGGCAGCATCGCCAGCACTTTCTTGATGTCGTGGATGAAGCCCATGTCCAGCATGCGGTCGGCTTCGTCCAGCACCAGGATTTCGACGCCGGACAGGTCGACGGTCTTCTGGCCAGCATGGTCCAGCAGGCGGCCCGGTGTCGCCACCAGGATGTCGACCGGCTTGCGCAGCTGGGCGATCTGCGGGTTGATGCCGACACCGCCGAACATCACCATCGATTTCAGCGGCAGGTATTTGCCGTACTCGCGCACGGATTCTTCTACCTGGGCGGCCAGTTCGCGGGTCGGGGTCAGCACCAGTGCGCGCGGACGGCCCTTCTGCTTGGACGGCTGGTCCATCAGGCGGTGCAGCAGCGGCAGGGTGAAACCGGCGGTTTTACCGGTACCGGTTTGCGCTGCGGCCAGCAGGTCGCCGCCTTGCAATACTTGAGGAATGGCCTGCGCCTGGATAGGGGTAGGCTGGGTGTAGCCGGTATCGGCTACGGCACGCAACAGTGGCTCGGCAAGGCCTAGTGCGGCAAAAGTCAGTTCGGACATTTATTGTGCAATCAGGATGTCTGCCCATTGCAAAGACAATACCAATCCGGGCGGACAAAAATAGTGTTTTCAATGGAGGACCCGGCGGGAGAGTGCGGGTCTGAAGAAAAGGTCGCGGTGATTGGTGGCACGCGATTCGCTAGTGTACTCCGATTGCCGGCGTTGTGCAGCGAATCATTGACAATAAATTGCCGGTATGCGGTTTGGGTGGCGCGGGGTGCTGCATTGCAACACCCCGTCCGGCGCTGTCAGTGGCGGAAGTGGTTCACGATGCTGGAGAAATCCAGCTTGCCGTTGCCGTCGGCGACGTGGCTTTCGTACAGGTTGCGCGCCAGCGCGCCCAGCGGGTTGGCGGCGTGGCTTTGCAGTGCGGTTTCCTCGGCGAGGCCGAGATCCTTCAGCATCAGCTCCGACATGAAGCCGCCGCTGTAGCCGCGGCTGGCCGGGCTGTTCTCCATCACGCCCGGCCACGGGTTGTACAGCTCCAGCGCCCAGTTGCGGCCGGAGCTTTTGCTCATGATCTCGGACAGCACCGCCGGATCGAGGCCGTTTTTCACCCCCAGTGCCAGCGCCTCGGCGGTGCCGGCCATCAGGATGCCGAGCAGCATGTTGTTGCACACCTTGGCCGTCTGGCCGGCGCCGATGTCGCCGGCATGGAAGATGTTCTTGCCCATCGCCGCCAGCAGCGGTCGCGCCGCCTCAACGTTGGCCGCATCGCCGCCGACCATGAAGGTCAGCGTGCCGGCGGCGGCCCCGGCGGTGCCGCCGGACACCGGCGCGTCGAGAAAGCGCAGGCCGGCGTCGCTGGCGACGCCGCCGACGCCGCGTGCGGTGTGCGCGGCGATGGTGCTGCAGTCGAGCACCAGCGTGCCGGCGGGCAGGCGCGCGATCAGGCCGTCGTCACCGAGGTACAGGCCCTCGACATGACGCCCGGTCGGCAGCATCGAGATCACCGCATCGGCGTTCTGGATCGCCTCGGCTACGCTGGCGGCTGCCTTGCCGCCGTTGTCGCTGAAGTGTTGCAGCGCCTCGGCGGAGAGGTCGACCCCGCTGACGCTGAAACCGGCGCGCACCAGATTGATGGCCATCGGGCCGCCCATATTCCCCAGGCCGATAAAGGCAATGTGTTGCATGCTTTGCTCCTCTTGCGTGTGTTTAGTGCAGCGTGGCCAGCGGGTGATCCTGCTCGCGCCACGGCGAGCGGAAGTGCTGCGCCACCCAGTGCTGGTCAACCGTCGCCAGGGTCGGGTGCGACCACTGCGGATTGCGGTCCTTGTCGACCAGTAGCGCGCGCACGCCTTCGCGGAAGTCCGGCGCGGCGCAGAAATTCAGCGACAGCACCAGCTCCATGCGCAGCACCTCGGCCAGTGACAGGTGTTTGGCGCGGAGGAAAATCTCCCAGGTGACGGCGGCGCTGCTCGGGCTACCGGCGGCGTAGCTTCTGGCGGCGGCGGCCAGCCAAGCGTCTTCGAAGGCGGTGTGACGCAGTGCCTGGTCCACCGCCGCCAGCGAGCCCTTGTTCATCAGCTGGTGGATCAGCGGCAGGCAGCGCAAGACATTGCTGTCGGCCAGCGCATCGCCGTTGCCGGCCTCCAGCTCGCCCAGCAGCGCGGTGAGCTGGCCGTGGTTGGCCGCACTGTCTGCGTGCCAGCCGCTGGCGGCCAGGGTGGCCAGCAGCTGCGGCCAGCCGTCCTGCGGCAGGATGTGGTCGGCAAGATTGCACAGCAGCGCGTCGCGCGCGTTCAGCGGCGCACCGGTGAGGCCGAGGAACAGGCCGGCCTTGGCCGGCATCCGTTGCAGGAACCAGCTGCCGGCGACGTCGGGATACAGGCCGATGCTGATTTCGGGCATCGCGATGCGGGTGCTGGCGGTGGCGACGCGGTGGCTGGCGCCGGCCATCAGGCCGAGGCCGCCGCCCATCACGATGCCGCTGCCCCACAGCAGGATAGGCTTGGAATAGGTGTGGATGCGGTAATCCAGCGTGTATTCGGCGGTGAAGAACGCCTCGGCCTGCGGGTTGGGCCACTGCTGCTCGGGGTCGCTCACCAGTGCGTCGCGCAGCGCGCGCACGTCGCCGCCGGCGCAGAACGCCTTGTCGCCGGCGCCGCGCAGCAGCACGGCAACGATGCCGTCATCCTGGTCCCAGATCGACAGCCGCGCGTCGAGCAGGCGGATCATGTCGCCGTTGAGTGCGTTGAGCGCCTTTTCCGCATTCAGTGTCGCCACGCCAATACGGTGACCGCTGGCGGTGGGGATTTCGTCAAACAGTACGACGTCGTTCATGGTTTTCCTTCTTTGTTGTCGCCGCGCAATCCACGGAAAAACACAGACCGGCTTGTCAAGAAAGCGTGCTGGTCCGGCTGGCTATCCGCTTTATTTCCGTGGCTAGCAGGGCTTAGCGGTTTTGCCACTGCGGCGTGCGCTTCTGCAGGAAGGCCTGCACTCCCTCGCGCTGGTCCTCGCTGTCGAACAGCTTGATGAACAGTTCGCGCTCGTGGATCAGGTTGGCCGCCGGCGGAGCGTGACGCGCGGCCTGTACCAGCGTCTTGCAGGCGGTGACCGCCACCGGGGACTGGCGGCCAACCTTTTCCGCCAGCGCCAGTGCGCTATCGCGCGCGCTGCCTTTGGCCACCACTTCTTCCACCAGCCCGATGCGTAGCGCGGTGGCGGCATCGACGCGTTCGCCGCACAGGATCATGCGCTTGGCCCAGCCTTCGCCGACCAGGTGCGGCAGGTTCTGCGTGCCGCCGGCGCAGGGCAGCAGGCCGACGGCGGCCTCCGGCAGCGCCATTACCACCTGTTCCTCGGCGATGCGGATGTCGCAGGCCAGCGCGCACTCCAGCCCGCCGCCCATCGCGTAGCCGTTGATGGCGGCGATGCTGACGCCGCGGAACGCCGACAGCGCCTCGAACGCCTCGCCGAACAGGATGGTCATGCTGGCGGCGACGCCCTTGTCGCCGTCGGCGAACAGCTTGAGGTCGGCGCCGGCGGAGAAGAATTTGTCGCCGTCGCCGGTGATCACCAGCGCGTAGATGTCGCGATCGGCGTTGAGATCGGCCACCAGCCGCTTCAGCGCCTGCAGGCTGTCGTAGGTCCAGGTGTTGGCCGGCGGGTTGGCGATGGTGATCAGGGCGGTGTGGCCGCGTTTTTCAACGATCAGGTTGGCGTAGTCTTGCATGTTCGGTTCCTGTGTTTGCCACCTCAGTCCAGGCGTGGCTGGCAACGGCGGCCTGGTGCGGAGGTGGCGGGTGGGGCGGGCAATGTCTCTATTTCAATTGTGGTCAGCGCAGGTTTTCCAGCGCGCCTTCCTGCAGCAGCTTGCGCGCGATGATCACGCGCATGATCTCGTTGGTGCCTTCCAGGATCTGGTGCACGCGGTTGTCGCGCACGTAGCGCTCCAGCGGGTATTCCTTGATATAACCGTAGCCGCCAAACAGCTGCAGCGCCTCGTTGGCGACCTTGAAGCCGACGTCGCTGGCGAAGCGTTTCGCCATCGCGCAGTAGGTGCTGGCATCGGCGCTGCCCTTGTCCAGCTGCCAGGCGGCGAGGCGCACCATCTGCCGTGCGGCGACCAACTCGGTGACCATGTCGGCGAGGCGGAACTGCACGCTCTGGAACTCGGCCAGCGGCTGGCCGAACTGCTGCCGTTCCTGCACGTAGCGGGTGGCGGCGTCCAGCGCCGCCTGCGCGGTGCCGACCGAGCAGCTGGCGATGTTGATGCGGCCGCCGTCCAGTCCCTTCATCGCGAAGCTGAAACCCTGGCCTTCCTCGCCCAGCAGGTTGGCCGCGGGCACCACCACGTTATCAAAGGTGATGGCGCGCGTGGGCTGGCTGTTCCAGCCCATCTTCTTTTCCTTCTTGCCGTAGACGATGCCGGGCAGGTCGGCCGGTACCAGCAGTGCGGAGATGCCGCGTGCGCCGGCGCCGCCGGTGCGCGCCATCACCACCAGCACGTCGCTGCTGCCGGCGCCGGAGATGAAGGCCTTGCTACCATTGAGGATGTAGTGCTCGCCGTCACGCTCGGCGCGGGTGCGCAGGTTGGCCGCATCGGAGCCGGCGCCCGGCTCGGTCAGGCAGTAGCTGCCGAGCAGCTCGCCGCTGGCCAGTTGCGGCACCCACTGCGCCGCCACCTCCGGGCGGGCAAAGCTGCCGATCATCCAGCTGACCATATTGTGGATGGTGAGGTAGGCGGTGGTGGAGGTGCAGCCGCCGGCCAGCGCCTCGAACACGATGGCGGCGTCCTGGCGCGTCAGGCCCAGCCCTCCGTACTGTTCCGGCGTGTACAGGCCGCAGAAGCCCATCTCGCCGGCGCGGCGGATCACGTCCACCGGGAAGATTTCCGCCTCATCCCAATGCGCGGCGTGCGGCGCCAGCTCGTTGTCGGCGAAGGCGCGCGCGCTGTCACGAAAGGCGACTTGTTCGTCGCTGAGTGCGAAGTCCATGCTTGATTCCTTTTCTGCTTCGCCGGCCGCTGCGCTTGTGGCGCGGGCTGGCGGGAACTGCCGCAGGTCATGCCGTGCTGCGGGCACGGCATGGTTGCGGCCAACCTTACGGTTACTTCAGTGCGATAGTGGTATGCACCTTGCCGCTGCTGGCGTCGTCGTCGAACCAGCGGCTGGTGACGGTCTTGGTCTGGGTATAGAACAGCACCACCTGCTTGCCGTAGGGGCCGAGGTCGCCGAGCTTGGACGCGCGCGAGCCGGTGAACGAGAACAGCGGCACCGGCACCGGGATCGGCACGTTGATGCCGACCTGGCCGACGTCGATCTCCTCCTGGAAGTGGCGCGCCGCGGCGCCGCTCTGGGTGAAGATGGCGGTGCCGTTACCGTTGGGGTTGGCGTTGATAATGGCTATGGCCTCGTCGAGGCTGTCGGCGGCCATCAGGCACAGCACCGGGCCGAAGATTTCCTGGTCGTAGATCGCCATCCCCGGCTTGACGCCGCTGAAGATGGTGGGGCCGACAAAGTTGCCGTGCTCGAAGCCGGCCACGCTGACACTGCGGCCGTCCAGCTCCAGCGTGGCGCCTTGCTCGACGCCCTTGGCGATCAGCGTGGCGACGCGGTCCTTGGCGGCGCAGGAAATCAGCGGGCCGATGTCGGGGTTGGTATTGCCGGGGCCGACCTGCAGCGTTTTGGCCTTGGCCACCAGATCGGGGATCCACTGTTGCGCGTCACCGACCAGTACCGCCACCGTCAGTGCCATGCAGCGCTGGCCGGCGGCACCGAAGGCGGCACCGGTGAGCTGGTTCAGCGCCTGTTCCTTGTTGGCGTCCGGCAGCACGATGGCGTGGTTCTTGGCGCCCATCATGCACTGCACGCGCTTGCCGTTCAGGCTGGCGCGGTTGTAGACGTGGGTGCCGACCTTGCTGGAGCCGACGAAGGAGATCGCCTTGATGTCGGGGTGGTCGCAGATGGCGTTCACCACTTCCGCGCCGCCGTGCACCACGTTGAGCACGCCCGGCGGTACGCCGGCTTCCAGTGCCAGCTCGACCAGGCGCATGGTCACCATTGGGTCCTGCTCCGACGGCTTCAGCACGAAGGTGTTGCCGGTGGCGATGGCCATCGGGAACATCCACAGCGGGATCATCGCCGGGAAATTGAACGGGGTGATGCCGGCGCAGACGCCCAGCGGCTGCATCACGCTGTAGGTATCGACGCCGCCGGCGACGTTCTCGGCGTAGTCGCCCAGCTGCAGGCTGCCGATGTTGGCCGCATGCTCGACCACTTCCAGGCCGCGGAACACGTCGCCTTCGGCGTCGGCCAGCGTCTTGCCCTGCTCGGCGGTGAGGATGGCGGCCAGCTCCTTCATGTGTTCGCGGATCAGCTGCTGCAGTTTGAGGAAGATGCGGGCACGGGTGCCGATCGGGGTTTTCTTCCAGCTCTTGAACGCGGCTTTGCCGGCAGCGACGGCGGCGGCCACCTCGGCGGCGGTGGCCATCGGCACGCGCGCCAGCACTTGCTGGGTGGCCGGGTTGATCACGTCACGCCATTCGCTGGTGGTCGACTCGACGAATTCGCCGTTGATCAGCAGCTTGACGGTGGGCAGGTGCGACATGGTGTTTCTCCTTTGCGGGCGGCGTGGCGCGTGCGGCTGGCGGCCGTGGTGTTAGATAATTAGTGCACGTTGACGTAAACGTCAATTTAATCTCAATTTAGAGCAAGCGCTTGGTTTTTTGAAGTGCACACTACAAGCAGCGCAAACCGTGCTGCCAGGCTGTTGCGTGGCGGGTACAGGCGGCGGTTGGTATTGCCTGTCGTCTGTCTCATAGACCGCTGCCGGCGGCGAAAGTGCGGCCGCCGGCCCGGTACGGCATTCAGGCCAGGCTGCGCTCGTCGGCGATGACCTTGCCGTCGGCGGGCAGGCTGCCGGGCGCACACAGCACCACCTCGCCGCGCAGCTTGCACACCTCGCGCAGGGTGGCGGCAAGGTTGGCCGCAAGGTCGCTGTCGTGCTGATTGCCGACTTCGGCGTGCAGCGTCATCACGTCGAGCTGCTCGTGCTGCGTGACCACCAGCCGTGCGCGCTGCACCGCCGGGTGTCGCTGCGTCACCGCATGCACCTGTTCCGGGTGCACGAACATGCCCTTGATCTTGGTGCTCTGGTCGGCGCGGCCGAGCCAGCCCCGGATGCGCTGGTTGCTGCGGCCGCACGGCGACGGGGTGTCGATCAGCGCCGACAGGTCGCCGGTGGCAAAGCGCAGCAGCGGGTAGTCGCGGTTGAAGCTGGTGACCACCACCTCGCCGATCTCGCCGGCCGGCAGCGGCTCGCCGCTGCCGGGGCGCACGATCTCCAGCAGTACGCCCTCGTCGATGACCATGCCCTGGTCCGGCGCGGTTTCGTAGGCGATCAGGCCGAGGTCGGCGGTGGCGTAGCACTGCAGCACGGCGATGCCGCGTGCGGCGAACCAGGCGCGCAGGCTGGCCGGCAGCGCCTCGCCGCTGACCAGCGCCTTGTTGAGATGCGGCAGTGCGACGCCGAGCTGGTCGGCCTTTTCCAGGATCAGCTTCAGGAACGATGGCGTGCCGGTGTAGGCGCTGGCGCCGAGGTCGCGCAGTGCCGCCACCTGCAGCTCGGTCTGGCCGGGGCCGGCGGGGAACACCGCGCAGCCGAGCGCGCGGGCGCCGGCATCGAGCATGAAGCCGCCGGGGGTGAAGTGGTAGGAAAAGGCGTTGTGCACCAAGTCGCCGGCGCGCACCCCGGCGGCGTACAGCGCGCGGCTGAGGCGCCAGAAGTCGTCGCCGTGGCCCTGTGGTTCGTAGATCGGGCCGGGCGAGGCGAACAGCCGTGCCGCCTGTCCCGGTGCCAGTGCGGCGAAGCCGCCGAACGGCGGCGCCGCCTGCTGCGCGGCGATCAGCGCCGACTTGCGTGTCAGCGGCAGGGCGGCCAGCGCGGCCAGGCTGGTGATGCCGGCCGGCTCGATGTCGGCGAGCAGCGCGGCGTAGGCGGCGCTGTGTGCCTTGGCGTGGGCGATCTGCGCCGGCAGCACGGCCAGCTGTGCGGCCAACCTTGCGGCAGGGGCGCGGGTTTCCAGTGTGTCGAGATAGGGCATGGTGGCGGTTTCCTTGTCGTTGTTGGCCGCGTAATTCTCTTTATTAGCCATGGAAGCACACGGAAAGATACGGACAAACACGAATTTCTAGCCACGAAGCCCACCACAGGACACGAAAAATCTAGCAGTACACTTGTTGTCGTGCGGGTGCCGGTTCGTGGTATTCGTGACAAATGGTTTGGTTCTTTCCGTGTTTCCCGTGTGCTTCCGTGGCCCAAGAAGTCACGCCAGCCAGCGTTTGCGGCGGCGGTAGTGTTTCACCTCGCGGAAGCTCTTGCGGCCTTCGCCGCCGAGGCCGAGGTAGAACTCCTTGACGTCCTCGTTGCTGCGCAGCTCATCGGCGCTGCCGTCCATCACCACGCGGCCGTTTTCCAGGATGTAGCCGTAGTGGGCGTAGCGCAGCGCGACGTTGGTGTTCTGTTCCGCCAGCAGGAAGCTGACGTTCTCCTGCTGGTTCAGTTCGCGCACGATCTCGAAGATCTCCTCGACGATCTGCGGTGCCAGCCCCATCGACGGCTCGTCGAGCAGGATCATCTTCGGGTCGGCCATCATCGCGCGGCCGATGGCCACCATCTGCTGCTCGCCGCCGCTGGTGTAGCCGGCTTGGCTCTGGCGGCGCGTCTTCAGCCGCGGGAAGTAGTGGTAGATGCGCTCCAGCGCCAGCTTGATCTCGCTGCGGCTGATGGCGCGGGTGTAGGCGCCGGTGAGCAGGTTTTCCTCGACGGTGAGGTGGCCGAAGCAGTGGCGGCCTTCCATCACCTGGATCACGCCCTGTTTCACCAGCTGGTCCGGCGTGCCGTGGTCGATGCGCTGGCCGCGGTATTCGATGGTGCCCTTGGTGATGTCGCCGCGTTCGGAGCGCAGCAGGCTGGAGATTGCCTTCAGCGTGGTGCTCTTGCCGGCGCCGTTGGCGCCGAGCAGGGCGACAATCTGGCCTTCCGGCACGTCCAGCGACACGCCCTTGAGCACCAGAATGACGTGGTTGTAGATCACTTCGATGTTGTTGACCGACAGCAGGTAAGGCGTTGCGGTGGCTTGCATGGGCGTAGGCTCCGTGAGGGCCGGGGCGGAACCCCGGCCGGGTCAGCAGTGAGGTCGGCAGGCGCCGGCGCGCGCCAGGGCGGCGCGGCCGGTGCCGGCTGCATTACTTCTCGGCGGCGCAGTCACGCAGCTTCATGCTCTTTTCCTGGCTGTACTTGTCGACCGAGGCCTTGATCAGCGGCAGGGTGACGCCGGTGTCGGCCTTGATCCAGCCGGAAACCGGCTTCCAGTCCTTGCCGTCCCACTGCATGAAGCGGGTGTAGCCGCTGCCTTCGTGGTTCTGGCAGCTGGTTTTCACCTGCGGGAACATGTCGGTCACGCCCAGTTCCTGCTGCCGCTTGGCGTCGATGTTGAGGTTTTCCATGCCCCAGCGGATCTGGTCGCCACCCAGCGTCTTGGCGCCGTATTTCTTCTGCGCGGCGCGGATCGCCTCCACCATCAGGATGCCGCTGACCACGCCGCGGTTGTAGTTGACGGTGCCGATGAAGCCCTTGTCGGAGAGATTGCCCTTGCCGGCGCCGTACACGGTCTTCTCGATGTTCTGGATCACCGGGAACTGCCTGCCGTCCAGCGCGAAGCTGCCGGCGATATAGCCCTTGGCGGCGTCGCCGGCGGCGATGGCGTCTTCTTCCGAGCCGCCCCACCAGTTGGCGACGATGTTCTCACGCGGGAAGCCGACCTTCTGCGCCGATTTCAGCGCCGCCGGTGTCATCACCCCCCAGCTGCGCAGCAGCACGAAGTCCGGGCGTGCGCGGCGGATTTCCAGCCACTGCGACTGCTGCTCGGTGCCCGGTGCCGGCACTTCCACGTGCTGCAGTTCGAAGCCGTACTTCTTCGCCATCGCGTCCAGCACCGGGATGGTTTCCTTGCCGTAGGCGGAGCCGTGGTACAGGTTGACGATCTTCTTGCCCTTCAGGTTCTGCATGCCGCCGACGCGCTGGCCGAGGAACTGAACCTTGGCGGTGGCCTGGCTCCAGTAGCTGGTGATCAGCGGGAACACGTACTTGAAGGCGCGGCCGTCCTGCGCATCGGCGCGGCCGAAGCCCATGGTCATCAGCGGAATTTTGTCCTTCTCGGCGCGGTCCATGGTGGCGTAGGTGATGCCGGTGGACATGAAGTTGAACGCCGAGGCGCCGCCGTTCTTCGCCTTCAGGCGTTCGTAGCACTCCACGCCGCGGTCGTTCTTGTACTCGGTCTCGCACTCCTCGTAGGTGAGCTTGACGCCGCCGACGCCGCCTTCCTTCATGTTGACGTAGTTGAGATAGTCGATCATGCCGCCGTAGAACTTGGCGCCGCCGGAGGCGTAGGCGCCGACACGGTAGCTGGGGATCGGGATGAACTGGTCGGCGGCCTGAGCCACACCGGCAACGGTCAACAGGGCGAGCGATACGGCAACAGCGGTTTTGTTCATGGTGATGTCTCCTGGTCTTTCTCTGTTGTGGTGCTGCTTGGGGTCATGCATCGGTTGGCCGCAACCTTGCGGCCAACCTTCAGGTCGTTGCAGGCGCGTCAGTGCGGGAACGGCCACACGCGCAGTTTTTCCTTGGCGATCTGCCACAGCCGGGCGAGGCCGTGCGGCTCGACGATCAGGAAGAAGATGATCAGGCCGCCGAACAGCATCATTTCCAGGTTGGCGAGGAACTGGGTGCTGATGGTGTCGTGGAAGGCCTGGCCCAGCAGGTTGAGGCAGATCGGCAGCAGCACGATGAAGGCGGCGCCGAGGAAGGAACCGAGGATGCTGCCGACGCCACCGACGATGATCATGAACAGCACCTGGAAGGAGCGGTGCAGGTCGAAGGCCTGCGCGTCGACCGTGCCCAGCAGCACGAAGGCGTACAGCGCGCCGGCCACGCCGCAGTAGAACGAGCTGATGGCAAAGGCGAGCAGCTTGGTGCGCAGCATCGGGATGCCGATCACCTCGGCGGCGACGTCCATGTCGCGGATCGCCATCCAGGCGCGGCCGATGCTGGCGCGGGCCATGTTCTTCGCCGCCAGCGCCATCAGCGCCACGATGGACAGCGTCAGCAGGTACTTGCTGGCCGGGGTGTCGATGGCGATGCCGAACACCTGCATCGGCGGTGCCGAGATCACGCCGGAACTGCTGTAGTTGGTGAACCAGCCGAACTTGGTGAACACCCACTCGATGAAGAACTGCGCCGCCAGCGTCGCCACCGCCAGGTAGAAGCCCTTGATGCGCAAGGACGGCAGGCCGAAGGCGACGCCGACCAGTGCCGCCATCAGGCCGCCGAGGAAGATGGCGAGCAGCAGCGGCATGCCCGGCATGCGCAGCATGAAGTTGTAGGTGGCAAACGCGCCCACCGCCATGAAGGCCGCCGAGCCCAGCGACAGCTGCCCGGCGTAGCCGGTGAGGATGTTCAGCCCCAGCGCCGCCAGCGACAGGATCAGGAACGGGATCAGGATGCCGGACAGCAGGTAGTCGCTGCCAAGGCCCGGCAGCACCACGAAGGCGAGCGCGAGCAGGGCGGCGATGAACAGCCGGTCCTGGGCGATGGTGAGGATGGCGGAATCCGCCGCGTAGGAACTCTTGAACTGACCCGATTCACGGTAGAACATGGTTTACACCCTCTCGATATGTTTTTCGCCGAACAGGCCTTCCGGACGCACCAGCAGGAACAGCAGTGCCAGCATGTAGGGGAACCAGTTCTCGATGCCGCCACCGACGAACGGCCCCAGGTACACCTCGGCCAGCTTCTCGCCGGCGCCGATGATCAGGCCGCCGATGATGGCACCCGGCACCGAGGTGAAGCCGCCGAGGATCAGCACCGGCAAGGCTTTCAGCACCACCAGCGTCAGCGCGAACTGCACGCCGAGACGCGAGCCCCACAGCAGGCCGGCGACCAGCGCCACGAAACCGGCGACGCCCCACACGATGGCCCAGATGTGCTTCAGCGGAATGCCGACCGACATCGCCGCCTGGTGGTCGTCGGCCACCGCGCGCAGTGCGCGCCCCAGCTTGGTCTTGCTGAAGAACAGCGCCAGCGCCGCCACCAGCGTGCCGCCGACCGCGGCGGCGAACAGGTCGAACTTGGAGATGAACACGCCGCCGACATCGAAGGGCTCGTCGGCGATGCCCAGCTCCAGGCCGTGCACGTCGGTGCCCCACACCATCTGCGCCAGCCCTTCGAGGAAGAAGGACAGGCCGATGGTGGCCATGAACAGCGTGATCGGCGGCTGGTTGACCAGCGGCCGCAGCACCACCCGCTCGATGCCGACGCCGAGCAGCACCATCAGTGCCAGCGTCAGCAGCAGCGCCAGCCAGAACGGCACACCCATCGCCTGGATCGAGACAAAGGACAGCGCGGCAAACAGCACCATCGCGCCCTGCGCAAAGTTGAACACGCCGGAGGCCTTGTAGATCAGCACGAAACCCAGCGCCACCAGCGAATACATCACGCCGGCGAGCAGGCCGCCCACCAGCACCTCAAGGAAAAACTGCCATTCCATGTCTTGCTCCTTGCCTGATATTGCGGCCAACGTTGGCCGCACGCGGCGTTAACGGGTACCTCGAAAAACCTGCTGCGCCAGCCGATTGCTGCGTTGCAGCGTCCTCGCTCCCTCGCTGTACGCCTTGTACTAACTCGGTCGCTGCGGGCGCTGCGCCTTGCGCTCGACTGACTCGCGACGGTTTTTCGAAGTGCCCTAACGGCGATTAGTGGGAGGTGCCGAGGTAGGCGGCGATCACGTCGGCATTGCCGCGGATCTCGTCCGGGGTGCCGTCGCCGATCTTCTTGCCGTAGTCGAGCACCACCACGCGGTCGGAGATGTCCATCACCACCCCCATGTCGTGCTCGATCAGCACGATGGTGGTGCCGAACTCGTCGTTGACGTCGAGGATGAAGCGGCACATGTCCTGCTTTTCCTCCACGTTCATGCCGGCCATCGGCTCGTCCAGCAGCAGCAGCGTCGGCTCGGCGGCCAGCGCCCGCGCCAGCTCGACGCGTTTTTGCAGACCGTAGGGCAGGCGTCCGACCGGGGTCTTGCGGATGTGCTGGATCTCGAGGAAGTCGATGATCTTTTCTACCTGCTCGCGGTTGGCGATTTCCTCGCGCTGGGTGCGGCCCCAGTACAGCGCCTGCTGGATGAAGTTGGAACGCATCTTCAGGTTGCGGCCGGTCATGATGTTGTCCAGCACGCTCATGCCCTTGAACAGCGCGATGTTCTGGAAGGTGCGCGCGATGCCCTGGCGTGCCGCCTCGTGCGGCCGCATCTTGCTGCGGGCCTCGCCGCGGTAGATCACGCGGCCCTGCTGCGGGTGGTAGACGCCGTTGATCACGTTCAGCATCGAGCTCTTGCCGGCGCCGTTGGGGCCGATGATGGACAGCACTTCGTGCTCGCGCACTTCCAGGCTGATATTGGTCAGCGCCTTGACGCCGCCGAAGGACAGCGAGATGGCTTCGGCTTGCAGGATGACGTCGCCGATTTTGCGGTGCGGGTTCATGCGGCCTCCTTGGCGGTGGCGGGGAAGGTCTTGGCGTCGCGGATTTTCACCGTGGCGCGGATGTTGCCGCTGCGGCCGTCCTCGAACTTCACCTGTGCGTCGATGGTGCAGTCGCGCGCGTCGCTGTTGAGGGCGGCGATCAGCGGCGCGTAGCGCTCGGCGATGAACTTGCGGCGTACCTTGCGGGTGCGGGTCAGCTCGCCGTCGTCGGCGTCCAGCTCCTTGTGCAGGATCAGGAAGCGCCTGATCTGGCTGCCGGCCAGCCGCGGGTCGGTGGCGAGGTCGGCGTTCATCTTCTCGATGCACTCGCGGATCAGCTCGTACACCGGCTCCTGGCCGGCGAGGTCGGTGTAGCCGGTGTAGGCGAGGCCGCGTTTTTCCGCCCAGTTGCCGACCGCGATCAGGTCGATGTTGATGAAGGCGGTGGCGTAGTCGCAGCCGTCGCCGAAGGCGACCACTTCCTTGATCTGCTGGAAGAATTTCAGCTTGTTTTCCAGGTATTTCGGCGCGAACAGGCTGCCGCAGTTCATGCGGCCAACGTCCTTGGCGCGGTCGATGATCTTGAGGTGGCCGTCTTCGTCAAAGAAGCCGGCGTCGCCGCTGTGCACCCAGCCTTCGCTGTTGCGCGTCTCGGCGGTGGCGTCGTCGCGCTTCCAGTAGCTGTGGAAGGTGCCGGGGCCGCGGAACAGCACCTCGCCGCTGTCGGCGATCTTGACTTCCACCCCTGGCACCGGCACGCCGACGGTGTCGGGCTTGACCTTGTCGTTGGGGTGCACGCATACCATCACGTAGGCTTCGGTCTGGCCGTACAGCTGCTTGATGTTGACGCCGAGGGCGCGGTAGAAGTCGAACAGCTCGGGGCCGATGGCCTCGCCGGCGGTGTAGGCGAGCTTGAGGCGGGTGAAGCCGAGCACGTTCTTCACCGGGCCGTAGACCAGCAGTTCGCCCAGCTTGTAGCCGACGCGGTCCCAGAAACCGACCGGTTTGCCTTCCAGGATGGCGGTGCCGACGCGGCGGGCGTGATCCATGAAGTAGTGGAACATCCGGTACTTGAGGCGGCCGGCGTCCTCCATGCGGATCATCACCTGGGTCAGCAGGTTCTCGTACACGCGTGGCGGGGCGAAGTAGTAGGTCGGCCCGATCTCGCGCATGTCGGTCATCACCGTGTCGCTGGACTCGGGGCAGGACACGCAGAAACCGGTGACCATCGATTGCGCGTAGGAGAACAGGTTGTCGCCCACCCACGCCATCGGCAGGTAGGCCAGCACTTCCTCGTGCTCGGTGAGGCCCTCAAGGTTGGCCGCATTGCGCGCGGTGATGATCATGCTGTCGTTGGTGTGCAGCACGCCCTTGGGGTGGCCGGTGGTGCCGGAGGTGTACAGCATGATGGCCGGATCGCTGCCGCGGCCGAGGTCAACCATGTTCTGGAACAGCTGCGGGTGCTCGTCGTGCTGCACGCGCCCGGCGCCGAGGATTTCGGCGATGTCGTAGAGGCCGCTGTGCTGGTAGTGGCGCAGGCCGCGCGCGTCGTCGTAGACGATGGCCTGCAGCGTCGGCAGGCGGTCGCGGATTTCCAGCAGCTTGTCCACCTGTTCCTGGTCTTCGACCACCGCCATCGCCACTTCGGCGTCGGACAGCACGAACACCATTTCTTCTGCCGCCGAATCCTGGTACAGCGGCACCGGTACGCCGCCCAGGCACTGCGCCGCCATGATCGCCATGTACAGGCGCGGGCGGTTGTCGCCGATCACGGCCAGACGGTCGCCGCGCTGGAAGCCCTTGCTGGCGAGGCCGAGGGCGAGGGCGCGCACTTCGGTCGCCACCTCCTGCCAGCTCCAGGTCTGCCAGATGCCGAGGTCTTTCTCACGCATCGCCGGGCGCGCGCCACGTTGCTGGGCGTGGGCCAGCAGCAGCTTGGGGAACGTGTCTGCCGGATAGCCATGCGCGATGGCGGGGCGGACAGTTTCAGGCTTGGCCATTCTCGTGTCTCCTCTTGTGTTTTTTTGGGCGGCAGCGGGCTGCCACGGGTGATGCGTGGCCCGGAAGCGGGCGGGGTGATACCGGGTAACAGCGGACAGGCTTGTGGCCTTGGGGGAACGGCAGAAGGCTTGTGACCTTTGCGTTGACGTAAACGTCAACTTGATGCGACTAAGCTAAAGCAAGCGCTCGGTTTTATGCAAAGGGTTTTTATGAAAGGCGGGTTTGCTGCGTGGCGTCATGTTGTGTTTCCGTCACCTCGGCGGGCGCCGCGTGACGGAAACTGATGATTTTTAAGGAGAAAAATCAGTATTCGTAGAAGCCCTTGCCGGATTTGCGGCCGAGGCGGCCGGCGGCAACCAGCTGTACCAGCAGCGGGCAGGCGCGGTATTTCGAATCGCGGAACTCGCGGTGCAGGATGTCCATGATGGACAGGCAGGTGTCCAGTCCGATCAGGTCGGCCAGCGCCAGCGGGCCGATCGGGTGGTTCATGCCCAGCTTCATCACAGTGTCGATGTCCTCGGCGGTGGCGAGGTTCTCGTACAGCACGAAGGCGGCCTCGTTGATCATCGGCATCAGCACGCGGTTGGACACGAAGCCGGGGCCGTCCTTCACCGTCACCGGCGTCTTGCCCAGCTGCAGGCTCAGCGCATGGATGGCGGCGTGGGTGGCGTCGTCGGTTTGTAGTGCGCGGATGATCTCCACCAGCTGCATCACCGGCACCGGGTTCATGAAGTGCATGCCGATCACCCGCTGCGGCTGCGGCACCCAGGCGGCGATGGTGGTCAGCGAGATCGACGAGGTGTTGCTGGCGAGGATGCAATCGGGGCCGACGATGCCCGCCAGTTCGCGGAAGATCTGCTCCTTGATGGCGGCGTTCTCGGTGGCGGCCTCGATCACCAGCTGGCAGTCGGCCAGTGCGGCCAGGCCGGTGCGGCCGTGGATGCGGGCCTGCACCTCGCCGGCGCCGGCTTCGGTCTGTACGCCTTTCTTCACCAGCCGCGCGAGGCTGCTGCCAATGCTGGCGAGGCCGCGTTCCACCGCGGCATCGCTGACGTCGGCCATCACCACGCTGAAACCGGCCTGGGCAAAGACCTGGGCGATGCCGTTGCCCATGGTGCCGGCGCCGATCACGCCAATCTGCTTGAATTCCATGCTGTTCTCCTGGTTGGGGTGCACTAAAATTATTTCCAGTTTACGTTAACGTCAACTAAAGTAAAGGTGTGAGGTGGTGGGTTGTGGTGCCCGCGTGGTGCCTTGTCGTCGCTGCCGGGCGTCGCCGGATGTCCGCCGGCCGTATTACAATGGCGGGTGGCCGACAAGAGCCGTTTATCTGGATAGTAAGCAAGGGGGTTGCCGTGGTTGTCACTGCTGATCGTACTTTCAGCATTTCCGAGTTGGCGCAGGAGTTCGACGTCACCACCCGGGCGATCCGGTTTTACGAGGCCGAGGGTCTGCTGACGCCGGAGCGCAAGGGGCAGCGCCGCATCTATTCGCGGCGCGACCGTGTGCGGCTGATGCTGACGCTGCGCGGCAAGCGCATCGGCCTGTCGCTGCAGGAGATCCGCGAGCTGTTCGAGCTGTACGACGCGGCCAATACCGACGAGCCGCAGCTGATGAAATTCGTCGACATCCTGTCGCGGCGCGAGCGGCAGCTGTTGCAGCAGCTGGACGATATCCAGCTGGTGCTGAAGGAAATCGGCCAGCTGCGCAGCCAGTGCGAGCAGTGGATGGAAAAGCGCACCGGCGGTCTGCCCGATCTGTAAGCCGGCGCGGGCCGGTTTTTGTGTTTGTGCCACAGCCGCTGCGATGCGGCTTGTTTTTTGTGGGTAGTTTACGTTAACGTAAACGTATATTTCACCGCAGAGGAACCGGATGATGCAGAACGATGCAATTGTGATTGTCGGAATGGCGCGTACCGCGATGGGCGGCTTCCAGGGCAGCCTGTCCGGCCAGAGCGCCAGCGAGCTGGGCGCGGTGGCGATCCGGGCCGCGGTGGAGCGTGCCGGTGTGGCACCGGACGCGGTGGAAGAGGTGATCATGGGCTGCGTGCTGCCGGCCGGCCAAGGCCAGGCACCGGCACGTCAGGCGGCGATCAAGGGAGGCTTGGCGCTGGCGGCGGGCGCCACCACCATCAACAAGATGTGCGGCTCTGGCATGAAGGCGCTGATGCTGGCGCACGACCTGCTCCGCGCGGGCAGCAACACGGTGATGGTGGCCGGCGGCATGGAAAGCATGAGCAACGCGCCGTACATCATCCCGAAAGCGCGCGGCGGCCTGCGTCTCGGCCACGGCGAGCTGAAGGACCACATGTTTCTCGACGGCCTGGAAGACGCCTACGACAAGGGCAAGCTGATGGGCGTATTCGCCGAGCTGTGCGCGGAAAAGTACGGCTTCAGCCGTGCGGCGCAAGACGAGTACGCGATCGCATCGCTGACCCGTGCCCAGGCAGCGATTACCAGCGGTGCGTTCAAGAGCGAGATCGCACCGGTGACCATCGTTGGCCGCAAAGGCGAGGAAGTGGTGGCCGAGGACGAGCAGCCGCTGAAAGCCAATCTGGACAAAATCCCGACGCTGAAGCCGGCGTTCAAGAAGGACGGCACCGTCACTCCGGCCAACGCCAGTTCCATTTCCGACGGCGCTGCCGCGCTGGTGCTAATGCGCGAGAGCGACGCCGCCGCCCGCGGGCTGACGCCGCTGGCACGCATCGTCGGCCACAGCACCCACGCCCACGAGCCGGCGTGGTTCTCCACCGCGCCGGTGGGCGCGATGCAGAAGCTGCTGGCCAAGACCGGCTGGACGGTGGACGACGTGGACCTGTTCGAGATTAACGAGGCCTTCGCGGTGGTGGCCATGGCGGCGATGCACGATCTGGGCCTGCCGCACGCCAAGGTCAACGTCAACGGTGGCGCCTGCGCGCTGGGGCACCCGATCGGCGCCAGCGGTGCGCGCATCGTGGTGACGCTGATCGCGGCGCTCAAGGCGCGCGGGCTGAAGCGCGGCGTCGCCAGCCTGTGCATCGGCGGCGGCGAAGCCACCGCGCTGGCGGTGGAACTGGTGTAAGGGGCGAGCATGCTGCTGACTACGGAACAGGAACAGGTTGTCGATGCGGTGCGCGACTTCGTACAGGGCGAAATAGCCCCGCACGCCGCCGAGTGGGACAAGATGCATGCCTTCCCGCACCAGGCGCTGCGGGGGCTGGGCGAGCTGGGCTGCTTCGGCCTGACGGTATCGCCGCAGTGGGACGGCGCCGGGCTGGACTACGTAACCCTGGCCGCGGTGATCGAGGAGATCGCCGCCGGTGACGGCGCGCTGTCCACCATCATCTCGGTGATCAACTCGGTGGGCTGCGGCCCGATCGAGCGCTTCGGCGACGACTGGCAGAAAGACACCTTCCTGCGTCCGATCGCGCGCGGCGAGTGGATCTCGGCCTTCTGCCTCACCGAGCCGGACGCCGGCTCCGATGCGGCCAACCTTAGGACCCGTGCGCTGCGCGACGGCGACGACTACGTGATCAGCGGCGTTAAGCAGTTCATCACCAACGGCAAGCACGCCGATGTCGCCATCGTGTTCGCGGTCACCGATCCGGCTGCCGGCAAGAAGGGCATCAGCGCCTTTCTGGTGCCGACTGCCACCGCCGGCTATAGCGTGGCCAAGGTGGAAGACAAGCTGGGGCAGCACGCGTCCGATACCTGCCAGGTGGTGTTCGACCAGGTGCGCGTGCCGGCCAGCCATCTGCTGGGCAAGGAAGGCGAGGGTTACCGCATCGCGCTGGCCAATCTGGAATCCGGCCGCATCGGCATCGCCGCGCAGTGCCTGGGCATGGCGCGTGCGGCGCTGGACTTTGCCACCCGCTACGCGACGGAGCGCGAGACCTTCGGCCAGGCCATCATCCGCCACCAGGCCGTCGGTTTTCGCCTGGCAGACGCGGCGGCGCGGCTGGAGGCGGCACGGCAGCTGGTGCGGCACGCGGCGGCGCTGAAAGACGCCGGCAAGCCGTGCCTGAAGGAATCGAGCATGGCCAAGCTGGTGGCGTCCGAAATGGCCGAGGCGGTGTGCTCGGCGTCGATCCAGACCCTGGGGGGGTATGGTTATCTGTCCGACTACCCGCTGGAGCGCATTTACCGCGACGTGCGCGTGGCGCAGATTTACGAAGGGACTTCCGATGTGCAGAAGCTGGTGATCGCGCGCGCGCTGGAAGACGAAGTACGCTGATTTTTTGAGTGGGTCGTTGTTAGGGTTGGCCGCAGCGCATGCTGCGGCCTTTTTTATGGCTCAGCCGCTTGTGGCCAACCTTGCGGCCGCCGCCGGGGCTAGGGCGTAATCGGCAGGATGCCGGTTTCCTTCACTTCTTCCATCACCACATAGCTGCGCGATTCGTTGGCCTGCGGCAGCTTCAGCAGGATGTCGCCGAGGATGTTGCGGTACATCGACATGTCCGGCAGGCGCACCTTCAGCAGGTAGTCGTATTCGCCGGATACCAGATGGCACTCCAGTACGTCCGGCAGCTTCTGCACCTCGCGGCGGAAGGCGTCGAAAATGTCGCCGGACTTGGCCGACAGCTTGATCTCGACAAATACCAGCAGGCTGGCGCCCAGTGCTTGCGGGTTCAGTTTCGCGTGATAGCCTTCAATGACCCCTTCGCGCTCCAGCCGGCGCACGCGCTCGGTGCAGGGGGTGGTGGAGAGGCCGACTTTTTCCGCCAGCTCGGTCATGGCGATGCGGCCGTTTTCCTGCAGGTGCAACAGGATCTTGCGGTCGATGCGGTCCAGCTGGCGGGACAGGTTCAAATTGCTGCGCTGCGTTTTCACTAAATAACCACCGATTAACAGGTAAGTTGACTGCCGTTTAGCTGTAACTAAGTTGAAAAAACTATCTTGCAATCAATATACTACGCAAATTCACTGAAAGTGCAAATGCGCTTTTGGATCCCGGAAAAACAGGCTCCGGCCTGATGAGACAGCATAACTGGCAGGAGAGATCATGAAAGTAATCGTGCTTGGCGGCGGCGTTATCGGTATTTCGACCGCATGGTATTTGGCAAAGGCAGGCGTGGAGGTGACCGTGATCGAGCGTCAGCCCGGCCCGGCGCTGGAAACCAGCTTCGCCAACGCCGGCCAGATCTCTCCGGGCTATGCCGCACCGTGGGCGGCGCCGGGCATCCCGCTGAAGGCGGCCAAATGGCTGTTCCAGAAACACGCGCCGCTGGCGATCCGCGTTGACGGCAGCACCTACCAGTGGGAGTGGATGGCGCGCATGTTCGCCAACTGCAACTACCAGGATTACAACATCAACAAGGGCCGCATGATGCGCCTGGCCGAGTACAGCCGCGACAAGATCCGCGAGCTTACGGCCGAGACCGGCCTTAACTTCGAAGGCCGCACCGGTGGCACGCTGCAGCTGTTCCGCAGCCAGCAGCAGGTGGACGCGATGGGCAAGGACATCGAGGTGCTGAAAGAGTGCGGCGTGGAGTACCAGGTGCTGGATGCCGACGGCTGTGCCCGTGTCGAGCCGGCGCTGAAAAAGACCAAGCACAAGCTGAAGGGCGGTCTGCGCCTGCCCAACGACGACACCGGCGACTGCCAGCTGTTCACCTCGCACCTGGCGGAGATGGCGGCGGCGATCGGCGTCAAGTTCCTGTGGGGCAAGAGCATCGAGGCCATCGAGCACTACGGTGACAAGGTCACCGCCGTGCGCGTCGACGGCGAGCGCCTGACCGCCGACCACTACGTGGTCGCCACCGGCAGTTACTCGCGCGAGATGGTGAAGGCACTGGGCATCGACATCCCGGTGTACCCGGTGAAGGGCTACTCGCTGACGGTGCCGATCACCAACGCCAAGGGCGCACCGGTGTCCACCGTGCTGGACGAGACCTACAAGATCGCCATCACCCGCTTTGACGACCGCATCCGCGTCGGCGGCATGGCCGAGCTGGCCGGCTTCGACCTGAGCCTGAACCCGAAACGCCGCGCCACGCTGGAAATGGTGGTCACCGACCTGTATCCGGACGGCGGCGACGTGTCGCGTGCCGAATTCTGGACCGGCCTGCGTCCGATGACGCCGGATGGCACGCCGATCATCGGCGGCACCCGCTTTGCCAACCTGTCGCTGAACACCGGCCACGGCACGCTGGGCTGGACCATGAGCGCCGGCTCCGGCAAGGTGCTGGCCGACCTGATCACCGGCACGCAGCCGGAAATCCTGATCGACGGCCTGTCGATGCAGCGTTACGCCAAGGGCGGCGAGACGCTGGTGGTGCCGATGTCGCGCCCGCTTGCGGCCAACGTGTAAGGAAGATCATGCGTCCGTTGATTGCAAGCATCCGTCTCGATCATTTTCGTCACAATTACCTGCTGGCGCGCCAGCAGCACGGCGGCCGCGCGCTGGCGGTGGTGAAGGCCAATGCCTACGGTCACGGCGCGGTGCGCTGTGCGCAGGCGGTGGCCGATGTCGCCGACGGCTTTGCCGTGGCCTGCCTGGAAGAGGCACTGCAGCTGCGTGCAGGCGGCATTAGCGGCCCGATCCTGCTGCTGGAAGGCGTGTTCGAAGCGGCCGAGCTGGCCGAGGTGCAGGCGCACGGGTTGTGGCTGGTGGTGCAGAACCGCGAGCAGCTGGACATGCTGCTGGCGACACCGGCAGACAAACCGTACCGCGTGTGGCTGAAGATGGACTCCGGCATGCACCGCGCCGGTTTCTTCCCCGCCGACTACGCCGCCGCCTATCAAAGGTTGGCCGCAAGCGGCAAGGTCGACGCCATCGTCAAGATGACGCATTTTGCCCGTGCCGACGAGCCGGGCTGCGACGCCACCGCGCTGCAGCTGGCGGCCTTCGATGCCGCAGTCGCTGGTCTGCCCGGCGACAGCAGTGTCGCCAACTCCGCCGGCATCATGATCCACCCGCACGCGCACCGCGACTGGGGCCGCCCCGGCATCATGCTGTACGGCTCGACGCCGCTGCCGGACGGCCATGCGGCCAACGTTGGCCTCAAGCCGGTAATGCGGCTCGCCAGCCGTGTGTTCGGCGTGCGCGAGCTGGCCGCCGGCGAGCCGGTCGGCTACGGCGCCAGTTTTGTCACCACGCGGCCGACCCGCGTCGGCCTGATCGCCGGCGGTTATGCCGACGGTTATCCGCGGCTGGCGTCCACCGGCAGCCCGGTGGCGGTCGATGGCCAGCACAGCCGCATCATCGGCCGTGTGTCGATGGACATGATCACCATCGATCTGACCGACCTGCCGCAGGCCGGCATCGGCAGCGAGGTGGAATTGTGGGGCGAGCAGATCAGCGTCAATGCCGTGGCCGCCCATGCCGGCACCATCAGCTACGAGCTGCTGTGCAACGTGAAGCGGGCACACTTGCAGTATCTGGACTGAGCGCGACCGACACGGTGCGTGCACTGAAAAATGCCCGGCTTCGTGCCGGGCATTTTTGCTGGCGACAATGTCGCGAAATGTAACGGAAATCTGGCGGCGGCTTGATATTTGGCAAACGAGTGCACCGCCTGTGTCATGATAATGGCTTCTCGACGTCTTCTGCCTGCTTGCGGAGCCCATGACCATTTTCCATTCCACGACCTGGGTCAAACTGCTGGGCTTGTTGCCCGGCGAGCTGAACCCGAACGAAGCCAGCTGGCTGGTGACGCCGCAGCATCACATGCCGCTGATGAGCAATCGTCGCGCGCAGATGATCCTGAACCGGGTGCGCCTGTTTGCCAGCCTGTTTGCGGTGCTGACCCCGCTGTGGATGTTCGTCGACCTGCTGGTGCTGCCCAATCCGCTGGCGTGGCAACTGGCGCTGCTGCGGCTGGGCGCCACCGGCTGTTTCGCCTTCATCGTCTACTGCTACCGGCCGGAGGTGACGCTGTTCAACGCCTGGCGCGGCATGGCGATGCTGTTTGCCATCCCCACGTTGTTCTACGTGGTGTCCTACGTGCTGCTGACGCACTACCAGCTCACCGGCGCCTCGGCCGCGGTCGGCACCGGCTACGCCTTCCTGCCGTTCATCCTGCTGGCCGGCTTCGCCATTTTCCCGCTGACGCTGCTGGAGAGCGTGATCTTTGCCGCGCCGATCCTGGTGGCGCACGTCACCGCCGGCTATTTCCAGTTCTCGGTGGTGGACTGGCCGTCGTTCTGGGGCGCGTTCTGGCTGCAGGGGCTGATCGCCGGCGTGGCGGCACTGGCCGGCGTCTGCCAGCTGGCGTTCATGATCGCGCTGGTGCAGCAGGCGGTGCGCGATCCGCTGACCGGTGCCTTTTCGCGCCGCAGCGGCGAGGAGGTGCTGGAATTGCAGTTCATCCTGGCCAGCCGCAGCGGCAGCCCGTTTTCGGTGGCCTTCATCGACATCGACCATTTCAAGGCGATCAACGACCAGTTCGGCCACCAGCAGGGCGATGTCATGCTGAAGCAGTTTGCGCAGACGCTGACCCAGGGCCTGCGCAAGGGCGACGTGCTGGTACGCTGGGGCGGCGAGGAATTCCTGCTGCTGCTGCCGAACATCGATTGCCGCCAGGCGATGCACGCCTTGCAGCGCCTGCGCCGCAACGGCTTCGGCCTGCGGCCGGACCAGACACCGCTGACCGCCAGCATCGGCGTTGCCGACATGCTGGAGGAGGGCTGCAACGACTGGCGCCAGCTGATCGAGATCGCTGACCAGCGCATGTACGCCGCCAAGCAGCAGGGCCGTAACCGCGTCATCGCCGGCAGCGAGCCGGTGGCTAGCCTGCAGCCGGCCTTGGCCTGAGTCGCCGGCTGTCACGACAACGCCCCCGCATGCGGGGGCGTTTGCTTTGGGGGCGCCGTATCAGGCCGGCGGCGGGAGCTGGGCGCCAAGCTGCTCGCCCCACTGCTGCAGTTGTTCCAGAATCAGCAACTGCTGCGCATCGGCGCCATCGCGCAGGGTGGCGATTTCCTGCTGGAAAGCGGCAAAGGTGCGCCCCGGCGGCATGCCCAGGTGCAGCTTGCGCGCGCACCACAGCTGCCAGTGCTGGCGCTCTTCCGCGCTGAGGCTGTCGGGGAAGTTGCGCGCTCGATAGCGGTACAGCAGGCGCTGCAGCTGCGGGTCGTCGAAGCTTTCGCGCACCGCGGCCAGCGCCGGTGCCGGCAGGCCGCGCAGGCGGTTGAGGGTGCGCCGGTCCTGGTTGGAGACAAAGCCGCCATACAGGTTTTCATCGACATCCGGTGTCTCGCCCGGCTCGCGGCGGAACACCTCGCGCCACAGCGCCGCGAGGTCGGGCAGTGCCTGCGCATGGGCGGCATGGCGCTGCACGCTGTCCATGTCGATGCCCAGCTGCTGCGCCCGTTCCGCGCGCAGCACGCGCAGGTCGCTGATCACGAACGGCGACTTGTTGATGTGGATGCTCTTGATCGGCAGCCGGCTTTCCCCCTCCGCCAGTTCGCTGCTCTTGGTGAACAGCCGGCGGCGAACGTTGGCCGCATCCAGTGCCAGCAGTTCGCGCGGATCGTGTGCCAGATCCCAGACCAGCACCTCGTTCTTGTTGCTCGGGTGTTCCGCCAGCGGCCACACCAGCGCCAGATTGCCGCGCTCGCCGCCGAACATGCCGGAGACGTGAATCAGCGGTACCGGCTGGTGCAACTGCAGCTGGTGGCGCACCGCATCCTTTTGCCGCAGGCTGAGGCAGAAGGCGAACAGCCGCGGCTGTTTGTCACGGATCAGCCGTGCCAGCGCGATGGTGGCGCGCACGTCGGACAGCGCATCGTGGGCGGCATCGTGAGTCAGGCCGTTGGCGGCGGTCAGGTGTTCCAGCTTGAAGCTGGGCAGGCCGGTGTCGTGGCGCGGCCAGTTGATGCCTTCCGGGCGCAGCGCGTAGGTGGCGCGCACCACGTCCAGCAGGTCCCAGCGGCCGCAGCGGTTTTGCCACTCGCGGGCGTAGGGGTCGATCAGGTTGCGCCAGAACAGGAAGCGGGTGACCTCGTCGTCGAAGCGGATCGAGTTGTAGCCGACGCCGATGGTGCCGGGCTCGGCCAGCTCGCGCTCGATGGCGGCGGCAAACTGTTGCTCCGGCACCCCGAGTTCGGCACAGCGCTGTGGCGTGATGCCGGTGAGCAGGCAGGCTTCCGGCGCCGGCAGGTAGTCGCGGGCCGGCTGGCAGTACAGCATCACCGGCTCGCCGATTTCGTTGAGCTCGGCATCGGTGCGGATGCCGGCAAACTGCGCCGGGCGGTCGCTGCGCGGCACCGCGCCGAAGGTTTCGTAGTCGTGCCAGAAGAAGGTCGGGGCTGACATGCTGGTTCCGCATCCACTAAAAGCGTGATTGTCGCACTGCGGCTGCTTGCGGCCAACCTTGCGCCGCTCGGGCGCATGGCACTATGACGATTTCCCTCCTATTCTGAATGGCGGCTCATGCTGCTGTGCAGTCATGGCCCGCGTCGATCAACCCCGCGCTGTCGGTGACCTATGACGCAGATACCGGACAAGTTGGCCACGGCGGACATCCAGTTGCTGTTGTCGCGGCAGCAGGGGCTGCTGTGGCTGGTGCAACAGCTGCCGGACATGGCCTGGCTGAAGGATGCCACCGGGCGTTACCTGGCCTGCAACCGCCGCTTCGAGGCCTTTGCCGGCGTCAGCCGCCAGGCCATCATCGGCCAGAGCGATACCATGGTGCTGGGGCCGCAACAGGCGGCGGCACTGAGCCAGGCCGACATCGCCGCGCTGGCGGCGGAAGAGCCGTTGTCCAGCCAGCAGTGGCTGGTGTCCGCGGAAGACGGACAGCGGATCCTGCTGGAGATCGTGACCACGCCGCTGCAGGCCGAGGACGGCGTGTTCGGCGTGCTCGGCACCGCGCGCGACATTACCCGCCAATACCTCAGCGATCTGGCCTTGCGCGCCAGCCAGGATCGTTTCCGCGCCATTTTCGAAAACACCGACGCGCTGGCGATCCAGGGCTACGCGCCGGATGGCACCGTGCTGTACTGGAACCACGCCTCAGAAGCGTTGTACGGCTATAGCGCCGCCGAGGCGCTGGGGCGCACCCTGTTCGAGCTGATCATCCCGCCGCCGGCCAGGACGCACGTCGAGGCCGAAGTGGCGTGGATGTTCCGCGAGCGGCGCGGCGTGCCTGCCGCCCGCCTCGGGCTGCAGCACAAGGATGGCCATATCGTGCAGGTCTATTCCAGCCACGCGATGGTGGAGTCGCCGCAGAGCGGGCTGACTCTGTTCTGCCTCGATATCGACCTGACCGCGCTGGTCCGCGCCGAGGCGGCGTGGCGCGACAGCGAACGGCGTTACCGTGTGCTGTTCGACGCGTCCGGCGACGGCATCTTCGTGCTGCACGGGCAGATCATCGTCGACTGCAACCAGGCGGCGGCGGAGATCTTTCACTGCGAGCAGGCCGACCTGACCGGGCTGTCGCTGGAGGCGCTGTCGCCGCTGCGGCAGGATGGCGGCGTGTCGTCGCGGCAATTGCTGGGCAGCTATCTGTATCCCGACAGCGATAGCCCGGCGCGCCGTTTCGAGTGGCGCCACCTGCGCCGCGATGGAAGCGAGTTCGATGCCGAGTGGATCGTGACGGCGGTGGAAATCGCCACGGTGCCGCATTGCCTGGTGTCGTTCCGCGATATCACCGAAAAGAAGAAGTCGGCGCAGCTGATCTGGGAGCAGGCCAACTTTGACTCGCTGACCGGCTTGCCCAACCGTCACCGCTTCCTCGACCGCTTCGCGCTGGAGTTGCGCAAGAGCGAGCGCAGCAACGGCCAGCTCGCCCTGCTGTTCATCGACCTGGACCACTTCAAGGAAGTCAACGATACCCTCGGCCATCGCGCCGGCGACCTGCTGCTGAAAGAGGCAGCACTGCGGCTGCTGGGCTGCCTGCGCGAGACCGACACCGTGGCTCGCCTCGGCGGCGACGAGTTCACCATCGTGATCAGCGACATGGACTCGGAGCAGTCGCTGGAGCGGGTGACGCAGCAGGTGCTGCAAAGGTTGGCCGCACCGTTTTGCCTTGGCGACGAGCAGGTGTACGTGTCGGCCAGCATCGGCATCACGCTGTTTCCGCAGGACGGCGACAATATCGACGTGTTGCAGCGCAATGCAGACCAGGCGATGTACGCGGCGAAGAAGGCGGGGCGCAACGGCTACTGCTATTACGCGGCGATGCCCAGGGCCTCGCTGGCCTGATTCAGCGTGTGCGTCTGGCCGCTGGGCCACTGCACCATGGCAAAACGCCCGTCACGGAGAGTGACGGGCGTTTTGTTGTCGGGTGCCGGCTGACGCTTCAGACCAAGCCAAGGTCAGGTCAAGTCCTGGCGCAGTGCCTCGGTAAAGCTGAGCCCGGCCAGCTCGCGCATGCCGCGCGAGATGTAGTACAGCACCGCCATCATCATCACCAGCGACGGGATGGCGATCATCGGGTAGCTCAGCAGTGTCATGCGACCCAGTTCTTCGTTGAAGGCTTCGGTGCCGGACGGACTGGTGACGATCCACTTGGCCAGCACGTAGTTCATCACCGAGGAAAAGAAGAAGGTGGCGCTGAGCAGGTAGGTCGCCTTCAGCAGGCGCGCCTCGAACTGGCGGGTGTTGCCGCGTTGCTCCAGGTGCTGCTGCACCTTGGCTACGTCGATCACCGCCGGGGTGTAGAGCACGGTCTTGATCAGCGGGTAGCGGGTGCGGGTCGAGGCTAGCACCGCGATGCCGATCAGGCCGGGAATGGCGGCTTCCTTCACCGCCAGCCACTGCGCATCCAGATGCAGCAGGCCGATGCCGCCGGTGAGCAGAATGCTGACCAGGCCGAGGATGGCAATGAAATTGGTCTTGCGGTTGCGCAGCAGGTCGTACAGCCCCCAGCCCAGCGGAAAGGCCAAGGCCAAGAGCAGCGCATTGGCGGTGCCAAGGTACTGTTCGGCGCTGAGCTTCATCAGGATCAGCGAGGGAATCACGATGTTGATGATCAGCTCGAGGAGCTGATTGTTTTTCTTTGCTACGGCCATGGTCGTCCTGTGGCAATGGGCAAGCCTGCGACCGTTATCTGGGCGCAGGGCTGGGTTTATTCGGCTACAAGGGGGTTAGAGCGCGCGCAGCGGCGATGGTTCGCGCGGCCGCCGGACACGGTAGCGACATTCTAGCGGTTGTTGATGGCGCGGGCCAAAAAAACAGGCCCTGCCCGCCACCGTTGTCGGTGGCGGGCAGGGCCGTGGCGCGTCGTGCGATCAGCTGGCTTGCGATTGCAGGTAGTTGTTGATGCCCATGGCCTTGATCAGGCCCAGCTGCTGCTCCAGCCAGTGGGCGTGGTCGACTTCGGTGTCATCCAGCAGCTTGGTCAGGATGCTGCGGGTGACGAAGTCGTGTTCCTTCTCGGCCAGCACGATGGCCTTTTTCAGGGCGGCGGCAACTTCGTATTCCGTTTCCAGATCGTTGGCCAGCATCGACGGTACGTCCTTGCCGATGCGCAGCTTGCCGCGCGGGGCGATGTCCGGCACGCCGTCGAGGAACAGGATGCGTTCGATCAGCATCTTGGCGTGGCTCATTTCCTCGTCGCGCTCGTGGTGCAGACGCTCGTACAGCTTGCTGTAGCCCCAGTTGCCGTACATTTCGCTGTGGATGAAGTACTGGTCAACCGAGGTCATTTCTGCGGTCAGCAGGGTGTTCAGGGCTTCGATGATTTTCTTGCTGCCTTGCATGGTGCCGCTCCTCAGTCTTCCATTTGCGATTGCAGGTAGTTGGCGAGGCCAACGTCCTTGATCAGGGTCTGCTGGGTTTCCAGCCAGTCCACGTATTCTTCTTCCGCTTCCAGCAGCTCGGTCAGCTCTTCGCGGGTAACGTAATCTTCCGCTTTTTCGCTGAGGGTGATGCTCTTGCGCAGGTCGCCGATATGGCCGCTGACCAGGGCGATGTCACAGGCCAGCATTTCCTCGACATTCTCGCCGATCATCAGCTTGCCCAGTTGCTGCAGGTTGGGCAGGCCTTCCAGGAACAGGATGCGTTCGATCAGCTCGTCGGCGCGTTTCATCGCCTTGATCGACTGCTGGTAGAAATGCTTGTTGAGGCCGTTTAGTCCCCAGTTCTTGCACATGCGGGCGTGCAGGAAGAACTGGTTGATGGCGGTCAGTTCGTTGCACAGCACGGTGTTGAGCGCCTTGATTACGGCTTTGTCGCCTTGCATGGGAGGGACTCCTTCATCATAAATCGTATTGATATATTTTAATTCAATATCTGATAAGGGCAAGGTATTAATCGTCTTTGAAAACGGCGGATTATTTTCTGACGGATATTTCTTTTAATAATCAAGCCTTGCCGTGGTTATTTATTTTCTGGGTTCAATTAACCATTTTACCGGTAGGTACAAATCAACTGAAAATCAGTTTTATTTGACTATCGTTAATGGCAAACGTTAACCCGTCAGGGGCGGCAGCAAGCGCCAGCATGGCAGCCGGTCATGACATGCAGAAGTCGCAATTTCATGGCGCGGCGCCTATACCGGTAAAACCATGTCCAATTCTTGCCGGGGAGTGACCAGATGAGTCTCAATGTGCTTGCCGTTTGCGGCAGTTTGCGCCAGAAATCCACCAACAAGGGCCTGATGCGTTATGCAGTGGCCAACGCACCGCAGGACATGCAGATCGTGGTCGCCGATCTGTCGGAGGTGCCGTTCTACAATGCCGACATCACGGTCAAGCCGGCGACGGTGGTGACGCTGTTGCAGCAGTTTGCCGCGGCCGATGCCTTGCTGCTGGTGTGCCCGGAGTACAACTACTCGATGGCGCCGGCGCTGAAAAACGCGCTGGACTGGGCGTCGCGCGAGCCGGACAACGCGCTGCTCAGCGGCAAGCCGGCGGCGATCATGGGCGCGGCCGGCGGCATGGGCAGTTCGCGCGCGCAGCACCACCTGCGCCAGAGCGCCGTGTTCCTCAATCTGCACATCCTGAACCAGCCGGAGGTGTTCGCCAACGCGTTCAGCGCCTCCTTCGACGGCGACGGCAATCTGGTGGACGCCGCGATCCAGGAGAAGATCCGCAAACAGCTGGCGGCCTTACAGGCCTGGCACCGGCAGCTGAAGGGCTGAACCGGGCGACGGCCATAAGAGCCGCTAACAAAACCTCGCAGCGCACCTGAGCCAAGGCGCGCCGACGCAGACAGTACAAGTCGTACGGCAAGGAGGCGCAACGCAGGATCAGGGGTTTTGTTAGCGGCTCTAAAAGCAAAACACCCCGCCGCGGCGGGGTGTTGGCGTTGCGGCCAACGTTGGCCGCAGGCACGGGGGGGTTAGTGGCGCTTACTGGATGATGCCGCCGCCGAGGCAGATATCGCCGTCGTACAGCACGGCGGACTGGCCGGGGGTGACCGCCCACTGCTTGTCGCGGAAGGTCAGCGTGGCACGGCCGTCGACGATAGGCGACAGGCTGCAGCCGGCGTCGGCCATGCGGTAGCGGTTCTTGGCGGCGTAGTCGCCGGCGGCGGGTGGCTGCGGCAGCGTCCACGACAGGTCATCCATCGCCAGCGTCGACTTCAGCAGCAGCGGGTGGTCATGCCCTTGCACCACTATCAGCTTGTTGCCGGGAATGTCCTTGCCGGCGACGAACCACGGCTCGCCGTTGCCATCCTTGTTGCCGCCAATATTGAGGCCCTTGCGCTGGCCGAGGGTGTAGAACATCAGCCCGACGTGTTCGCCGACGGTCTTGCCGTCCGGGGTGATCATCTCGCCCGGCTTGGTCGGCAGGTAGCGCTGCAGGAACTCGCGGAACGGGCGCTCGCCGATGAAGCAGATGCCGGTGGAGTCCTTCTTGGCGGCGGTCGGCAGCCCGGCTTCCTCGGCCAGGCGGCGCACCTCGGTCTTGCGGATGTCGCCAAGCGGAAACAGCGCCTTCGCCAGCTGGTGCTGCTGCAGGCGGTACAGGAAGTAGCTCTGGTCCTTGGTGTGGTCGACGCCCTTCATCAGGTAGTGCACGCCGTCCTGTTCCAGCTTGCGCGCGTAATGGCCGGTGGCGATGCAGTCGGCACCCAGCTCCAGCGCGTAATCGAGAAAGGCCTTGAACTTGATCTCGGCATTGCACAGCACGTCCGGATTGGGGGTGCGGCCGGCGGAGTACTCCTTCAGGAAGTAGGAGAACACGCGGTCCTTGTACTCCTTGGCGAAGTTGACGATCTCCATGTCGATGCCGACGATGTCGGCCACGCTCATCGCGTCCAGCGCGTCCTGCTTGATGGAGCAGTATTCGTCGTCGTTGTCGTCTTCCCAGTTCTGCATGAACACGCCGATCACTTCGTGGCCCTGCTGCTTCAGCAGCCAGGCGGTGACCGACGAATCCACGCCGCCGGACATGCCGACGACAATACGTTTTTTACCCGTCACGGAGAAAATCCTTCCTTCCAAATAGCAAGAGGCACCACCACCGGCGGTGCCCCGAAATCCCGGAACCAGCTGTCGATCACCCAATCCTGGCCTGATGTCACGTCGCGCACGGCCACCGCCGCGTGATGGTCGAACAACAGTGGCGCACGGTGCACCTGGCCCAGCAGCTGGTGGTGGCGCAGCCAGCCGTGGTTGGTCAGCAATTGCAACAGCACCAGCACATTATGGCTGTGATCGAGACAATCCATGCGGCCAACGTTGGCCGCATCCTCGTGATTGCCGCCGCGGTCGCTGGCAATCGGCGCCTCGCGCGCCGCGTGCTGGTAATAGGACAACACGATGTCCTGCAGTGCCGCGCGCTCGCCGGCGGCGTCGGCGGCGTCATCCAGCCGCTGTCTGAACCATATCTGGGCAGTGTCGTCCAGTTCAATGCGGCGGTTGCGATCGCAGCCGTAATGGTAACAGAGCGTCAGCACCTCCGCACCGGCGGCCACGGCCGGCAGCGCCGCGAGCAGCGCAATCGACAGCCAGCGCATGAGGGGTGGCATCGGCTCAGCCTGGCAAGTGGTGGTGGATCAGGTCGAGGCTGGCACGCTGGCCGGCAAGGTAGTCCTGCAGGCAGCGTCCCACCAGTGGGCTGCGCCACAGCGCCGCGCTGGCCATGATCTCGTCCGCACTCAGCCATTCGGCGGCGAGGATGCCGTCGTCCAGCCGCTGCGCCGGGTCGTGCGCGCCGGCGTCACCGCAGAAGGCGAAGCGCAGATAGGTGATGTCGCTGCCGGTCTTGTCCGCCAGATAGATGCCGACCAGTGCCCGCGGCGTGAAGGCGTGGGCGGTTTCCTCGCGCGCTTCGCGCACCACCGCCTGCAGCAGGGTTTCGCCGTATTCCAGATGGCCGGCCGGCTGGTTGAGGCGGATGCCGTCGTCGGTCTGTTCGCGCACCATCAGGAAGCGGCCGTCGCGCTCGATGATGGCGGCGACTGTGGTATTCGGTTTCCATTGCGTGCTGCTCATCGCGGATTTGCCTTCCTCTTAATTGACAATCGTTATCATTGTCTTCTAGTATGGATATCAAGATCAATTCTTATTCAGGATTCATGCCATGTACGTCTGCCTTTGCCACGGAGTAACCGATCGCGATATCCGCGCCGCCGTTTGCAATGGTGCCACGCGCATGAGCGATCTGGCGCGCGAACTGAAGGTCGCCACCGAGTGCGGCAGCTGTGCCTGCCAGGCCAACCAGATCCGCAAGCAGACGCTGCTGCAGATCAGCGAGCCGGAACTGGCCGCCGCCTGAGTCCGGCAATCTCCCGCAGTCGCCACAGCCCGTCAAGCACCTGACGGGCTTTTTGCTATCCTGAAAACAGCACGCCTGCTGCCAGTACCGGGGAACACGCGTACAATGCGCGCCAAACCTTACGGAGAACGAACATGACCGAATTCAACGAAGTAGATCTGGAGCGTCTGGAAACGCTGCTGACCCCGCTGTCGCAGGCCGGCACCACCATGCGCCCGGACGAAGTGCAGGGTTTCTTTTGCGCGCTGGCGTGCGGCCCGGACAAGCTCACCATCGACGACTGGCTGGAAGACGTGCTCGGCGATGCGCCGGCCTTTGAAAGCGCCGACAGCGAAGCCGAGATCAAGGCGCTGCTGCAGAAGTACTACGATGCTGCCGCCGAGGCGCTGGCCGACGGCGACCTGCCGGAACTGACGCTGTACAGCGAGGAAGAGGGCGAAGCGCCGGACTTCCGTCCGTGGTGCAATGCCTTCATGTACGCGCTGGACGTGGTGCCGACCGACTGGTTCGATGCCGCCGACGACGAAGGCTTCGAAGAGCTGCTGATGCCGGTGATGGCGCTGGGCGGCATGTTCGATGCCGACGGCGACGAGCCGGCGATGATGGAATTCACCGCCGCCGAGCTGGAAAGCTTCAAGAGCGAGCTGGACGAAGCGGTGCTGGCGGTCTACGGCTACTGGCGTGCCAAGGAGCAGGCACCGGTGACCATGCGTCGCGAAGGCGACAAGGTTGGCCGCAATGATCCGTGCCCATGCGGCAGCGGCAAGAAGTACAAGGCCTGCTGCGGCCAGAACTGATCGCGCCGGAACACGCCGCCTGACGGACTGCGCGCAGCCCGCAGGCGGTTTTTGTTTGCCGGCGGCGCCTCGTCCCGCCCATGCCATCTGGCGCCATCCCGCGCTGATTTTCCCTGACGGATACCCATGACCGAACCCACGATTGCCCCCGACACCGCGTCCGAAGACGCCATCGGCGCGCTGAACGCCTATCTGCAGCAATACCACGCCACGCTGGTGACCACCGAGGGCAGCTACGCCGTCTCGGTGCAGGGGCAGATCAAGGTCGGCAAGCGCACCGTGCCTTACCACCTGGTGCCGGACGCCGGCTTCCTCGGCAAAACCGGCAAGTGGCGCAAGCTCGACGCCGCCGAACGGCTGGCGCTGGTCCAGCTGCGCTGGAACGACGAGGCGCGTGAGCGCCTCGAGGCGCAGCTGCTGCGCTGCGCCGGCCAGGTGATGACACTGGCGAACGAGCACCGCGTCGATCCGCAAAGCGCGCTCAACGCGCTGCAGGCCAAGTACGAGCTGGCGCGCCTGCGCTGCGAGCTGGCACTGGACCGTATCGCGGCGCTGGTGGCGACACGTGCCGCCGCCAGCCAGGCGGAGAAGACCCGCAACGCCATCAACCTGTCGCTGTACCCGGAATCGTTCACCCTCGCCGCCGGCATGCAGCGCCACTTCATCGCGGTGCTGGGGCCGACCAACTCCGGCAAGACCCACGCCGCGATGGAACACCTGGCGCAGGCGAAGACCGGCGTCTACCTCGCGCCGCTGCGGCTGCTGGCGATGGAAAACTACCAGCGCCTGCTGAATGCCAACGTCGCGGTCAGCCTGATCACCGGCGAGCAGCGCAAGCTGCACCCGCACGCCAGCCACGTGGCCAGTACCGTGGAAATGCTCAACCCCAATCGCGCGGTGGACGTGGCGGTGATCGACGAAATCCAGCTGCTGGACGACCCGGATCGCGGCGCGGCGTGGACGGCGGCGGTGTGCGGCGTGCCGGCGCAGACGGTCTACCTGCTCGGCGCGCTGGAAGCCAAGGAGGCGATCCAGTCGCTGGTCAAGCGCGTCGGTGGCACGCTGGAAATCCGCGAACTGCAGCGCAAGTCGCCGCTGGAAATGGAGAAGGCACCGCTGGGCAGCCTGAAAAACCTGCGCGCCGGCGACGTGCTGATCGCGTTCTCGCGCCGCGAGGTGCTGAACTGGCGCGACCAGGCCATCGCGCAGGGCATGAGCGTGTCGGCGATCTACGGCAACCTGTCGCCGGAAGTGCGCCAGGCGCAGGCCGAGCGCTTCATCGACGGCGAGACGCAGGTGGTGGTCGGCACCGACGCCATCGGCATGGGGCTGAACACCCCGGCGCGGCGGGTGATCTTCACCACCTCCAGCAAGTGGGACGGCTACGCCGAAGGCACCATCGCCGCCGCACTGGCCAAGCAGATCGCCGGCCGCGCCGGCCGTTTCGGCCAGCACGAGACCGGCTATGTCGCCGGCTTCGACGGCAAGACGCACAAGGTGATCGCCGCCTTGCTGCAGCAAAAGCTGGAGCCGCTGCCGAGCACCGGTTTCTACGTGGCGCCCAACCTGTCCTACCTGCAGCAGATCGCCGAAGCCAGCGGCCAGGAGCGGCTGCAGGCACTGCTGGAGCTGTTCGCCAAGCACATCAACGTGCACGACGAATTCTTCCTGCCGGCCAACCTCAGCGACCAGATCGAGAAGGCGAAGTGGCTGGACACGCTGAAGCTGCCGCTGGAAGACCGCTTCCTGTTCAGCCTGTGCCCGGTGTCGACCAAGATCGCGATGCTGGAACAGGCGCTGCAGGACTGGGCCGAGTGCCGCGCCAAGGGCAAGCAGGCGTCGCTGCTGCGCATGGAAGGCCGTGGCGGCCGCAACGAGCTGCAGTTCCTCGAGGACACCTGCAAGCTGTACTCCGCCTACGCCTGGCTCAGCTACCGCATGCCGGAAACCTTCCCGCACGGCGAGCTGGCGCAAAGCCTGATGCAGTCGACGTCGGAGAAGATCGACGCGCTGCTGCAGGTGCAGAACACCCGCCACCGCCAGCAGCGCAAGCCGGCGCACAAGCCGACCCACATCACGCCGCCACAGCGCAGCGGCCAGCCCAAGGTCGGCCGCAAGCCGCGCACTTGATGGCTTCGCGCTGAAACGCCAAACGCCCGCCGGAGCAATCCGGCGGGCGTTTTGTCTTGTGGCGGGGCTTGCGGCCAACCTTGGCCGGCTGAGCCATGTCCGGCGCAAAGACACGAAGAGGGCGCTGGCGTTTGATGTACATCATTGCGCATTGCGGACGGGGATCTAGGTTTAAGGGATCACGGCGTATGGCCGGCTGCTATGGGTGGCGGGCGAGGTGCCGTGAGCGAGGGAAACCGGAGGACGCGTGTTGCATGCGGCTGTGTTCTGACGGTTTTCTGCCGCATTCATCGTTAATGATCTCGACGACACGGGTGTCAAACGCGCGGATTTGCTGTTGGCAGAGTCAGCGCTAATGGTGACGGGTCCGAGTTGCCTGCCTGAAGGAAATAACATGAAAACCATGAATCTGAAGCCTGCCACGCTGCTCATCGCCAGTCTGGTGGCCATGTCGTCCTTCGTCCAGGCGCAGACCCTGGACAAGATCCTTGAAACGAACAGGATCACCGTGTCCTACCGCGAAGCGGCCGTTCCATTCAGCTACCGGCCCGCCGAGCACAAGCCGATGGGGTTCGCGGTGGACCTGACCGAAGCCATTGTCGGCGACGTGCGAACAAGGCTGAACAAGCCGGGTCTCGTGGTGGCCTATATGCCGGTCAGCGCCCAGGATCGCATTCCCTTGCTGGTGAACGGCAGCTATGACCTGGAGTGCGGTTCCACCACTAATAATGCCGCGCGCGGCAAGGTCGTCGCGTTCGCGGTCAGCCATTTTTATGCCGGGACCCGCTTGCTGGTGAAAACGGGCAGCAAGGTCAAGAATTACGCCGACCTGGCCGGGCAAACGGTCGCCACCACCGCGGGCAGTACCAACGAGAAAGTCATGCGCAAGTACAGCGCCGACCACAATCTGGGCATGCAATTCGTGCTGGGCAAGGATTACGGCGAGTCGCTGGCCTTGCTGGAAAACAATAGCGCGGCCGCGCTGGCGCTCGACGATATCCTGCTGTTCGGCTTGCGCGCCAACGTCAAGGATCCGGCCGCGCTGAGCGTCGTCGGCGACACCTTGCAGGTCGAGCCCTACGGCTGCATGCTGCGCAAGGATGATCCCGAGTTCAAGAAACTGGTGGATGGCACCATCGCGCGACTGATGCAGTCCGGCGAGTTTGAGCGGCTGTACCAGAAGTGGTTCGAGTCGCCGATTCCGCCCAATGGTGTGATGCTGAACATGCCGATGAGTGATCGCCTCAGGGCCAATCTCAAGGCGCTCAGTGACCAGCCGGAGCAGTAAGGCGCGGCGGGATCTGGCCGCGGCAGTGCGCTGGCTGGCCATGCGGTGACCGGTGTTTTGCAGCCTGGCAACGCGGCCATGGTGTTGCCGCGGCACGGCGCGACGGTTCTCCCCGCTGATGGTTGGCCGCAAGCCACGCTGTTGATGCAGGTGCACTGAATGGCAGAACGCCCGCCGGAGCCATCCGGCGGGCGTTCTGTCTTGTGTGGTGGCTTGCGGCCAACCTTGTGGTTGCGCCGGTTCGTTTGCGCCAGCGTTTACATCCGGGCATGCAATAGGCCAAATCATGCAAATGCGCTGTCTATAATGGTTCAACGCTCGTCACCCTCTTCGTTACGGCATGCGACGCAGCGTCTTCTGCTTCTTAATCCTGCACGAGGAACACATCATGAAACGCTTTCAGCGCACGCTCGCTCTTGTTGTCTGTTGCTCCATGCTCAACGTCAGCCTGCTGCAATCCGCCCAGGCCGCCATGGTGAGCACCGAAGAAGTGGCCCGCCTGGCCGCGACCACTACCCCTGATTCCGGCCACGCCCGCCTGGCCGCGGTACTGGCCCGTGACAATGTGCGTGGCGAAATGGAACGTCTTGGCATCGACCCTGCCAGCGCCCAGGAACGCGTCGCCGCGCTGACCGACGAGGAAGCGGCCAACCTAGCCGACCAGATCGACAAGGCGCCTGCCGGCGGCATCATCGGGGCCATCCTGTTTGTGTTCTTCGTGCTGGTGGTCACCGATATCCTCGGCTTTACCAAGGTGTTCCCGTTCACCCGCTCCGTGCGCTGAGCGGCAAGCCGATGCTGACAACGCTGATCCGGCAGTTGGGGGCGCTGCGGCTGGCGCTCCCGGCTGCGCTGTGTGCTCTGCTGCTGGCCGCTTGCGCCAGCACGCCGCTGCAGCCGGTCGCGCTCGCGCCCGGTGAGCTGACCCGCGCCGAACTGGTCGATACCCCGTTCTTTCCCGACGACAGCCATTTTTGCGGCCCGGCGGCGCTGGCGACCAGCCTGTCCGCCGTCGGCCTGCCGACCACGCCGGCGCAGCTGGTGGGGCAGGTGTTCCTGCCGGGGCGGGAAGGCTCGCTGCAGATCGAGATGCTGAGCGGTGCGCGGCGACAGGGGGCGGTGGCGATGGTCATCCCCGGCACGCTGACGGCGCTGAAACAGGAAATCGATGCCGGCCATCCGGTGGTGGTGCTGCAGAACCTGGGCCTGTCGTGGGCGCCGTCCTGGCACTATGCGGTGGTGGTCGGCTACGACCTTGAGCGCGGCCAGCTGCTGCTGCGCTCGGGGCCGATGCGGCGGCAGGTGATGACGCTGCGCACCTTCGGCCATACCTGGCAGCGCAGCCAGTACTGGGCGTTCGTCGCGCTGCCACCGGGGCGTTTGCCGGCGAGTGTCACGGAACAGGACGCGACGCGGGCGCTGGTGGCCTTCGAGCGCAACGCCAAGCCGGCAGCAGCGGTCACCGCCTATCGCGCGGCGCGGCAACGTTGGCCGCATAACACCACGCTGGCGATGGGGCTGGGCAATGCGCTGTACGCCAGCGGGGATTTGCCGGCCGCGGCACAGGTGTTCCGCGACACCGCCGCAACGCACCAGCTGGCGGCTGCTTACAACAACCTGGCGCGCATCCTGCTGCAACAGGGCCATACCACCGAGGCCAGGCAGGCGGCGGAGGGCGGGCTGGCGCTGGCCGGCCCGCTGCGCGCGACGCTGCTGGACACGCTGCGCGACATCGAGCAGGCCGGCACGCCGCAGCCCGGCTCCTGACACGGTGCGGTTCCGCTTCAACCTCAGCACGGCAAGCTGAATCGCTGGCCTGCTCGCTACCAGAGGCCGCGGTGCGTGGCCGGATCACACTGCGGCCAACCTTGCCGTCACCGCTTGTGCTCAGCCCGGCTGCCGGAACGGCAGGTGCTCCGCCATCTCATCCTGATACTGCGCCACCGCCTGCTGTTCGCGCTGCAGAAAGTCCGCAATCATGCCGCGCAGGCGTGGGTCGGCGATGTGAAACGCCGACCACGTCGCCTGCGGCACAAAGCCGCGGCTGACCTTGTGTTCGCCCTGGGCGCCGGGTTCGAAGTGCTGCAGCCCTTCGCGGATACAGTAATCGATGCCTTCGTAGAAGCACAGTGCAAAGTGCAGGCTGTGGTAGTCCGCCGCCGCGCCCCAGTGGCGGCCGTACAGGGTGTCGTTGCTGCGGTAGCAGATGGCGGCGGCGACCACTGCATCACTGGCGTCGCGCGCCAGAAACACCACCAGCTGCCGCGCCAGCGTGCGGCCAACTTCGCGGAAAAAATCGAGGCTGAACGCCGGGTGATTGCCGAAGCGGCGGAAGGTCGACACGTAGTGCGGGTAAATCTGCTGCCACAGCGCGGCGTCGATGTCGTCGCCGTGGCGAATCTCGATGCACAGGCCGGCCTCGGCGACGCGGCGCCGTTCGCGTTTCACCTTCTTGCGCTTGTCGGCGGAGAAGGTAGCGAGGAAGTCGTCAAAGTCGCGGTAGCCGGCGTTGTGCCAGTGGAACTGGCAGCCGCGGCGCAGCAGGAAGCCCTGGCTCGCCAGCGCCGCGCGCAGCGCGGCATCGTCGTCCAGATACAGGTATTGCAGCGAGGACGCCTGTTCGCCGGCGGCCAGCTGCAGGCTGGCGTGCAGTAGCGCGCGGCTGACGCTGGCGCGGTCGGCATCGCGGTGGATCAGCTGTCGCGCGCCGCTGGCCGGGGTGTAGGGGATGCCGCACACCAGTTTCGGGTAGTAGCGCTGGCCGAGGCGCTGGTAGGCATCGGCCCACGCCCAGTCGTGCGAGAAATCGCCGAACGAGTGCGTGCGCAGGTACAGCGGCTGCGCGCCGAGCAGGCTGCCGTCGTCGGCGTGCAGCGTGACGTGCGCCGGCTGCCAGCCCAGTGCCGGCGCCACCGCGCCGTGGCGCTCCGCCGCCGCCAGGAAGGCGTGGCTGAGGAAGGGCGAGCCGGTGACGTTGAGTGCGTCCCAAAGGTTGGCCGCAATGTCGTCGATGGCGGTGTGGAAGCGGCAGTGCATCGCGGGCCTCAGGGGCGGCGCCACACGCTGGCCAGCCACGGTTGCTGCTCGCGTGGCAGGCCCGGCGGGCGGTAGTAGTGTTCCAGCTCGGCAAAGCCGGCCCCCTGCAGCAGCGCCTGCCATTGCGGCCAACTGTGCCAGCAGCCATAGCGCTCGCCCTGCCAGCCTTCCTCGCCGTTGCCACGCGGGTTGGAGCTGAACAGCACGCCGCCGGGCTTGAGGGTGGCGAACAGCTGCGCCAGTACCCGCGGCAGCTCGGCGCCGGGGATGTGGAACAGCGCAGCATTGGCGAACACGCCGTCGAAGTGCGCCGCCGGCAGTTGCAGCTGCAGGAAGTCCTGCTGCCACACCTCGCAGCCGCTGTACTCGCGCGCCATCGCGACAAAGCGCGCCGCGCCATCCAGCCCGATCGCCCGGTGGCCTAGCTCATGAAACGTCTTCAGGTCGCGGCCCGGGCCGCAGCCGAAGTCGAGGATGGTCTGCGCCGTGGCCGGCAGGTGGCGCAGCAGGCTGGCGATGTTCTGGCTGACGTCGTGGTCGCGGGTGCCTTGCCAGAACTCATCGGCGTTGCGCTGGTAGTGTTCCAGCGTGCGCTGGCTGATGCGCGGATCGGTTGCCATGGCGGACGGATGGGGGTGGTGGTGATGACCGATTGTAAGCGCTGTCGCCCGGCAGTGGGCAGGCGTGGCGCGCCTGTTCTGCTAAACTAGCGCGATTTCCACCTTGCCGGACGTAATCGTCATGCATGTCAGCTTTCAACACCGCCGCCAGCGCCTGCTGGCGCAACTGGGCGACGCCATCGCCATCCTGCCCACCGCGCCGGAAGTGATCCGCAACGCCGATGCCCACTATCCCTATCGTGGCGACAGCCATTTCCTGTACCTGACCGGCTTTAGCGAGCCGGAAGCGGTGCTGGTGCTGGATGGCAAGGCCGGCAAGGCGCTGCTGTTCTGTCGCGACAAGAATCCGGACAGCGAGATCTGGGACGGCTTCCGCTACGGCCCGGCCGCGGCGGCGGAAGCGTTCGGCTTTGACGAGGCCTACAGCATCAGCGAGCTGGATCAGCGCCTGCCGCCGCTGCTGGCCGAGCACGCGGCGCTGTACTGGGCGGTGGGGCGCGACAATGGCTGGGATGCGCGCATCGCCGGCTATCTGCAGCAGGCACGGCAGCAGGCGCGCGTTGGTAAGGACGCACCGCAGCAGTACGGTGACCTGCTGGCATTGATCGACGAGATGCGCCTGATCAAAGACGAGCGTGAAATCGCCGTGTTACAACAAGCCGGCCGCATTTCTGCCGAAGCGCATGTCCGCGCGATGCAGGCCTGCCGCCCCGGCATGATGGAATACCAGATCGAGGCCGAGCTGCTGCATCACTTCGTGCGCCACGGCGCGCGGCAGCCGGCGTACGAGAGCATCGTTGCCGGCGGTGCCAACGCCTGCACGCTGCACTATGCAGCCAACAATGCCCGCCTCAACGACGGCGATCTGCTATTGATCGATGCCGGCTGCGAGTTCAACGGCTACGCTGGAGACATCACCCGCACTTTCCCTGTCAATGGCCGCTTCAGTGGCGCGCAGCGCGACGTGTACGAGGTGGTGCTGGCGGCGCAGCTGGCGGCAATTGCCGCGGTGCAGCCCGGCGCGCGGCTGGATGCGCCGGCTGACGCCGCGCTGCAGGTGCTGGTGCAGGGCATGCTGGACCTGAAACTGCTGGCCGGCAGCGTGACCGGGGTGATCGAATCCGGCGACTACCGCCGCTTCTATATGCACGGCATCGGCCACTTCATCGGACTGGACGTGCACGATGTCGGCGCCCGCCGTCCGGGCGGGCAGTGGCGCAGCTTTCAGAGCGGCATGTGCACCACCATCGAGCCGGGGCTGTACATCCGCCCGGACGACCGCGTGCCGGTGGCGTTCCACAACATCGGCATCCGCATTGAAGACAACGTGCTGGTGACTGCTGACGGCCACCAGGTATACACCGACGACGTACCGAAGCGCATCGACGATATCGAAGCGCTGATGCAACCCCATTGACTCCGAACGAGGCCGCCGCGACAGGCGGAACGAGCATGCAAGGCGTACCCGAACATAGTGAGATTGTCATCGTTGGCGGCGGGCCGGTCGGCGCGCTGGCGGCATTGCGGCTGGCGCAGGCCGGCCGTGACGTGACGCTGATCGAGGCGCGGGCCAAGGATGCACCGCTGCGTGATGCGCGCGCGCTGGCGCTGTCGTGGTACAGCCGCCAGCAGCTGGCTGCCGCCGGCGCCTGGCCGGACGAACTGCCGGCGACGGTGATCGACAGCGTGCACGTGTCGCAGCAGGGCGGTTTCGGCCGCACCGTGCTGACGCAGCAGGATCTGGGTTTGCCGCATCTGGGCGCGGTGGTGGACTACCCGGCGCTGACCGCGGCGCTGGCGACGGCGCTGGAGCAGGCCGGTGTGCGTGTGCTGTGGCAGGCGCGGGTGAGCAAGGTCGCGTCGCTGGCGCGCTACGCCAGCGTGTCGCTGACCCTGCACGGGCAGCAGCACCTGCTGACCTGCCGGCTGCTGGTGCTGGCCGAGGGCGGCGCGCTGGCCGAATCGCTGCCCGGCATCCAGCGCCATGTGCACGACTATCAGCAAAGCGCGGTGCTGGCGATGGTCAATGCCAGCCAGCCGCACCGTAACATGGCCTACGAGCGTTTCTCGGCGCAGGGGCCGTTCGCGCTGCTGCCGCACGGCGAGCAGATGATGTTGGTGTGGACGCGCAGCCACGACGAGGCGGCACGACTGCACGCCGCCGACGGCAGCGTGCTGCTGGCCGAGCTGCAGCAGGCCTTCGGCGAGCGGCTGGGCAAGTTTGTCCGCGTCGGCGAGCGCGCGGTGTTCCCGCTGGCGCTGCGCCAGCTCAACAGCGTGTACAGCGGTCGTGTGGTGATGATCGGCAATGCGGCGCAGACCATGCATCCGGTGGCGGCGCAGGGTTTCAACCTCGGCCTGCGCGATGCGGTCGGGCTGGTGGCGGCGCTACAAGGCGCCGCCGATCCGGGCGATGCTGCTCTGCTGCGCCGCTACGGTGCCGCGCGCCGCGTCGACAGCCACGCGGTGGTCGGTTTCACCCACGGCCTGGTGCGGCTGTTTGACGGACAGGGCATCGCGGTGAAGGCGCTGCGCGGGCTGGGCATGAGCGCCATCGACGCGGTACCGCCGCTGCGCAAGGCGTTTGCCGGACATCTGGTATTCGGTGTCGGCGTCTGATGCGGCCAACGTTGGCCGCAGGCATCGGCAGCCGGACACAACTGAAAGAGAAACATGTCGGACAAGTTTGACGTAATCGTGGTCGGTGGCGGGCTGGTTGGCGCTGCGCTGGCGCTGGCGCTGGATAAGCAGGGCAAGCGGGTGGCGCTGGTCGAAGGCCAGGCCGAACGCTTTGACGCGCTGGAGGAGGGCTGGGACGCGCGCATCTACGCCGTCAGCCCTGCCAACCGCGCCTTCTTGCAGCAGCTGGGCGCGTGGCCGGATGCCTCGCGGCTGGGGGTGATCGGCAGCATGGATGTCCGGGGCGACCAGGGCGGCCAGATCGCCTTTTCCGCCGCCGATGCCGGCGCCGAGGCGCTGGCGTGGATCGCGGAAAACCGCTGGATGCTGGCCACGATCTGGCAGCGCTTGCAGCAGGCCAGCGGTGTGACGCTGCTGAGCGGGGTGCGGCCGCAGCAGCTGCGCCACAGCGCGCGTGAGGCGGCGATCATGCTCGACGACGGTCGCGAGCTGCAGGCGCAACTGATCGTCGGCGCCGACGGCGCCAACTCCTGGGTGCGGCAGCAGAGCGGTATCGCCGCCAGCATCAAGCCTTACGGCCACAGCGGGGTGGTGGCCAACTTTGCCTGCGAGCAGCCGCACGGCAATATCGCGCGGCAGTGGTTTCTCGGCGATGGCATCCTCGCCTGGTTGCCGATGCCGGGCAATCGTATCTCGATGGTGTGGTCGACCAGCCAGCCGGAGCCGCTGCTGGCGCTGGATGGTGCACGACTGGCGGCGGCGGTGGCCGCGGCCGGTGATCATGCACTGGGCGAACTGACGCTGCTGTCGCCGGCGGCGGCCTTTCCGCTGCGCCTGATCACGCCGGACAACGTGATCGCGGAGCGGGTGGCGCTGGTCGGCGATGCCGCCCACACCGTGCATCCGCTGGCCGGGCAGGGCGTCAACCTCGGCTTCCAGGATGCGGCAAGGTTGGCCGCCGTGCTGGCCGGCGCCCGCGATTGCGGCGAATGGCTGACGCTGCGCCGCTACGAACGAACGCGCAAGGAAGCGGTCAGAACCATGCAGCTGACCTGCGACGCGCTGTTCCAGCTGTTCCATGCCAAGCAGGCCCCGGGTCTTGCCTGGCTGCGCAACGCCGGCCTCAACCTGACCAATCGCCTGCCCCTGATCAAAAAACAACTGGCCCGCCACGCGGTGGGTTTTTAACCAGAAGAAAGCACAACCATGATTCTGCCTATGCGCCGTCTTGCCCTCGCCACCCTGATAATGCCCTTGCTGGCCTGCTCCGCCTCCGCCGAAACGCCGGACCAGGTGCGCGCCGCCTTCAAGAGCAAGTTCCCGCAGCACGAGGTCAGCAGCGTGCAGCCGGCGCCGGTGGCGGGGCTGTTCGAGGTGGTGGTGAAGATGAAACAGCAGGGGCGCGCGCAGTACAGTGTGGTGTATACCGACGCCAAGGTCGACCACCTGATCACCGGTGACCTGATCGATACCAAGACCCGTACCAGCGTCACCGAAGAGCGTCTGGCGGAGCTGAACAAGGTGACCGTGGAGTGGGCGAAGCTGCCGCTGGACAAGGCGATCAAGGAAGTGCGCGGCAAGGGCGAGCGCAAGCTGGTGGTGTTCTCCGATCCGGATTGCCCGTTCTGCAAGAAGCTGGAGCGCGAGTCGCTGAGCCAGCTGGACAACGTGACGGTGTATACCTTTCTCTACCCGCTGGCCCAGCTGCACCCGGATGCCCCGCGCAAATCGCGTCAGATCTGGTGCAGCAGTGATCGTGCCGCAAGCTGGCTGAGCTTCATGCGCCAGGGCAAGGCGCTGAGCGGCAGTGACAAGTGCGCGACGCCGCTGGCTGAAATCGCGGCGCTGGGCGAACGTCTCGGCATCAGCGGCACCCCGGCGCTGGTGTTCCCGAACGGCGAGCTGGTGGCCGGCGCCATTCCGCTGGCCGAGATTGAGCGTCATCTGGCGGCAAAATAAGGCACGCTAGCCGTGCGAGGACGGGAAAGTGTTGCCGGCATGGTGATAAATCGTGCGGCCAAGCTTTCCCGTTTTGCTTGGGTGCTCTTTATTTCAAATGCATGGATTGCTGAATCAGGAAATACCGCATTCCAATTTATGCATATTAATTATCCTGGATGGCTTGTTGCTATTTGTAGTACCAGCACGGGTGGTTTTAAATCACCGTTGACAATGATGGCGGGCAAACTAGGCTGAAAACAGCGGCGGCAAGAGGCGAGGACAGATTCTGGGTCGGCTGTTGCCGATAAACCCGCTGCGCGCTGTGGATGAAGCTACGCGCTGGTGGCTGGTTTTCGGCCATGGCCACGCATTTTTGCTGCTGTTTTACGCTCAAGCTGGCAAAATTCATTACACTGCTCAGTAAGCGCATTGTTTTTAAAGCTGTTTTATAGAAATTTCAATTGCCGCTATGGCTTCTTGCGGCGTGACGCTTCGCATTCAACCGGAATTGAACGCAATTTATGACGTTTATAAAAAAATCGATGACGACAAGCAAAGGTTTTACCCTGATTGAATTGATGCTGGTGGTGGCGGTTGTCGGCATCCTGGCGGCGATTGCCATGCCGGCTTATTCCGGGTACATCCAGAAAAGCCGGCGTACCGATGCGACGGTGGCGATTCGCGCGGTCCAGTTTGCGCAGGAAAAGTATCGCGGCAACAACACCAGCTACGGGTCGCTCACCGATATCGGTATGCCGTCGACGACCGAGAGCGGCTACTACACCATCGCCGTCAGCAGCGCCACCGCCACCGGCTATGTGGTGACGGCAACGGCGGTGTCCGGCAAATCGCAGGCCTCGGATTCCGACTGTACCGCGATCCAGCTGCAGCAAGCGGCAGGCAGCATCACCACCACGCCTAGCGCGTGCTGGAGCAAGTGACATGAAGCGCTCGGCTTGTACGGCAGCAGGTGTTGGCCGGGGCTTTACCCTGATTGAGCTTGTGGTGGTGCTGGCCATCACCGGCATCCTGATGGTGATGGCGGTGCCGGTGCTGAATGAGCAGATCGACAAGCGCCGGCTGATGGCGGTGGCTGATGCCATTTATGGCGACATGCAGTATGCGCGCTCGGAAGCCATCCGCAACAACCAGAATGTGCAGATCAGCTTCAGCAGTGGCGCCAGCTGGTGCTACGGCATGATTCTGGGGGCGACGGCTTGCGACTGTTCGGTGGTGGCCAGTTCCAGTACCGGTTATTGCGCGCTGAAACGGGTGGACTACCTGGACTTCCAGAAGGTGTCGATCCCGGCTTCGGCGGGGATCAGTTTCAGCGGCAACAAGACCGGATTCGACCCGGTGCGCGGCGTGGCACTGGGCACCGGTCACGTGATCATGGAGTCGGCACTGGGCAAGCAGGCACAGGTGAACCTGGCGCTGCTTGGCCGCATCAGTGTCTGCGCGCCGGCGGGCGTCGGGCTAACGGGGACTTATCCGGCATGTTGAAACCTACTCGGCAGCGCGGCTTCACCCTGATCGAGCTGATGGTGGCACTGGTCATTGGCCTGATACTGATGCTGGGGCTGACCACCTTCCTGATCAACAACATTCGCAGCAATAGCGACACGCTGAAGGCGATCCGCCTGAACCAGGAAATGCGCGCCACCATGATGCTGATGAGCCGCGAGCTGCGGCGTGCCGGGTACTGGGCTAGCACCGCGTCCGGCACCAACCCGTTCCAGACCATGACCACTTCGACCGCCGGCTGCGTGCTGTATAGCTATGACCGCAATGCCACGGCATCGGCCACAGTGCCCAGCGATGTGCAGTACGGCTTTTTGCGGGCGAGCGGCGCGGTGTACATGCGCAGCAGTGGCGCAAGCTACAACTGCACGCCGGGGGCAAATAACGTCTGGGAGGCTGTGACCGATGACAATGTCACCAATATCAGCGCCTTGAGCTTTGTGCCCAGCAGCGCCTCCGGCACCATCGCTATCACTCTGGTGGGCGAGCTGAAGAATGCCAGCGAGGTGAAGCAGACGCTGACGGAAACGGTCAAGCTGGAAAATGGCCCGCTTACCTTCAATTGAGGGCTGCAATATGCGTAACGTAATCATGATTGCTACATCAAGGCGGCAGCAAGGCATGGCCACGCTGACAATGTCGCTGGTGGTGCTGTTTCTTGCCAGCCTGATGGTGTTTTATACCAGCTCCGGCATGCTGTTCGAGATCAAGACCGGCAACAACCAGCTGTACCAGTCTAAGGCGATGGAAGCGGCCCGCGGTAGCGTGGAGCACTCGATGGCGTGGCTGGTCAACAGCAGCAATACCAGCAGTCTGGCGTGGACTGCGGATGCCACTGGTCCGGCCGGCACCAACCAGAAAGCGACGGCGGCATCGTTCCCGTCTTCGGTCAGCAGCCAGACTATCGGTGGTTATACGGTAGCGGTGTCGCTGTGGCGCAATTCTGCAACGCCGACGATTCTGGAGGTGAGTGCAGCCGCCAGCGGGGACGCCAATGCCACCATCCGCCAGCGCATCCGCCTTGGCACGACTACGGTGACAACGACTACACCGAATACGCTGAATATTGCCAGCATTGCTCCGATCGTGATCAATGGCGGGCTGAGTGGTGTAACTGGTACTCCGGATGTTTATCCTAGTACTACCGGCGGGGTTGCAATCGTCACTTCTTCATCTAATACCGCAGATATCAATATCGGTCATTTGGATTTGAATGGTGGCACCATCAGTTATGGTGCATTTACAGGGGATGCTTGGAGCTTTATTTTCCCGAATACCACCAAGGCAGAAATGAAAGCGGCGGCTGACTTCGAAAAAATATATTACTACGATGCCGCTTTGCAGCCCCCTAATCCCTGGCATGACAGCATAGGTACGGCAAGCGATCCGGTTATCCTGATTTTTGATGTTGGCGCGGGTTGCCCGAAAGTGAATGGCAGTGTCACGATTTATGGTTTGGTTTATTACGGCAACAGTTGTGCTGATAATGGCTGGGGCGGGGCAACTATATACGGCAGCATGGTTGCTGATATGTCGATTACCAAGCTCAATGCTAATGCCGAGTTTTCTGGTTGGTCGGTCAATAGTGGTTCTGGTGTAATTACCCTGCCGCCAACCACGACTACCAGTACTGCGCAAACCTTTGCCAAGTTGACCGCATCATGGAGAGACTTCTGATGACCCGTGCTGGTCACCAAACCGGCTTCAGCTTGCTGGAGATGCTGATCACCATCATCGTGCTGGCCAGTGGCCTGCTCGCCATCGGCAGCATGTATGGCGCGATACTGAACGCCAATACCCTGTCCAAGCAGCGCAGCGAGGCGGTGGTGCTGGCGGAGAAGAAGCTGGAAGAGTTAAGGGGGCAAAGTTACGCCACTCTGGTGTCGGCAACGGATACGGTTACTGCCGCCAGCTCCAGCGGCAGTAGCGCCAATTACCAGCGCAGCTGGTCGGTTGCTACCGCCAGTGGCGGTTTGGCTTACAAGGATGTCGGCGTGACGGTAACGTGGACGGACAATAAAAACCAGTCGCAGAATATCGTGCTGTCGACCCGCATCAGTAATGTCAGTGCCACGCCGGTGACGATTCCATAAACAGGCGGCTGCTTTATTCGTCTGCCAGTGCCGGCTATCGCAAAAAATTCGAGATATTGCCGATCATAAAAGCAGGGCGTAACGGTCAGTTACGCCCTGCTTTTATTTTGTTGCCTGCTTCTTGTGGCCGGAAGGCTGCAACAAGGAGCAAGCCGCGCTCCAATTTAGTGGCTTACGCCTTGACCACATTGGCAGCTGCCTGCAGGTACTTGCCACGGCTGTCGACGATCAGGTCGCCATGCTTGCTGATCAGCTCGTAGTCAAAGCGGTCGTGATCGGTGGCCAACAGGATGCAGTCGTATGCGGCCAACGTTTCGGCGCTCAGCGGTACGCTGGACAGCTCGAAGTGGTGCTCGCGCATCTTCGGGAACACCGGTACGTGCGGGTCGCTGTAGCTGATCTCGGCGCCCAGATCGCGCAGTTTTTCCATCAGGAACACCGATGGGCTTTCACGCATGTCGTCGACGTTCTTCTTGTAGGCGATACCCAGCACCAGGATCTTGCTGCCGTTGATCGCCTTCTTGCGCTGGTTCAGCGCCGCGGCGATCTTGCTGATCACGTAGTCCGGCATCGACGAATTCACTTCGCCGGCCAGCTCGATGAAGCGGGTGTGCACGCCGTATTCACGCGCTTTCCAGGTCAGGTAGAACGGGTCGATCGGGATGCAGTGGCCACCCAGGCCCGGGCCCGGGTAGTAGGGCACGAAGCCGAACGGCTTGGTGGCGGCGGCGCGGATCACTTCGTGGATGTCGATGCCCATCTTGTCGGCGACGATTTTCATCTCGTTGACCAGGCCGATGTTGACCGCGCGGTGGATGTTTTCCAGCAGCTTGGTCATCTCCGCGGCGCGGGTGGACGATACCGGCACCACCTTGTCGATCACCGCGCTGTACAGGGCAACACCGACTTCCTGACAGGCCTCGGTCACGCCGCCGCACACCTTGGGAATGGTGCGGGTGGTGAAGTCGGGATTGCCCGGATCTTCACGCTCCGGCGAGAACACCAGGAACGCATTCTCGCCAATCTTGAAACCGCGTGATTCGATGCGCGGCAGCAGCTCTTCGTCGGTGGTGCCGGGATAGGTGGTCGACTCCAGCGACACCAGGTGGCCTTCGCGCAGATAAGGCACCAGGCTGTCGATGGTGTTGAGGACGAAGGACAGGTCCGGCTCGCGGTACTTGTTCAGCGGCGTCGGCACGCACAGGATCAGCGCGTCAGCTTCCGGGGCGCGGCTGAAATCGGTGGTGGCTTCGAAACCGCGCTCGCGTGCCAGCTGGATGCTGTCGGCACTGATGTGCTCGATATAGCTTTTCCCTTGCTGCAGGCTGTCGACCTTGTTCTTGTCAATGTCAAAGCCGAGGACTTTGTAGCCGACTTCGGCAAAGCGCAGCATGAGCGGCAAGCCGACATAACCCAGTCCGACGATGCCGATCACGGCAGACTTGTCCTGAATGCGAGAGAGGAAGTTCTGTTTCACCAAGAGTCCAATACACAAAGCAGTGCCCATCACGGACACTGTCTAAAAGCGGAAAAAGTTAGTGCCGAATTGTGCTACCAGCCCCTGAAAAGAACAAGCTTGGCAACGCTTTCGCCGCGTATTTTCTGTGGCCGGGCATGGGGGGCGGGACGGGCTGTCCGTATTTGGCGGGCAAAACGGATCTGGGCGTTGGCGATATGCGGTAAAAGCGGACAAGGCCGGTCATGGTTCGCCCATGGCCGGCCTTGTTGGCTTTGTGCTGGCTGCGGCCGCAGTTTGTCGTGCGGCGCGAGAGCTGGCGGTGTATCAGGCCATCAGCGATTTAACGACATTGATGTAGTTCTGCATCGCTTCCTCGGCGCTTTGGCCCTTCAGCTTTTCCCACGAGTCGTACTTGGCACGGTTGATGAAATCCATCATGCCCGGACGTTCGCCGGTGACATCGCCGGCAGTGGCTTGCTTGAACAGGGAGTACAGCTGCAGCATGGTCTGGTTGTCCGGGCGTTCGGCCAGGGTGGTGACATCTTTCTGTGCTTGTTCAAACTGGGTTTTCAGATCGGACATGTGGACTCCTTGTGAAAGTGAGCGGCACTCTATGGTGGCCGGCTAGTTGGTGTGTTGTTTGCCCTGCGCGGCAGCGACGCTGGGCTGCCAGGCTGCTCATAATTTACCATGAAACGATCGTTTTAAAATGGCCTGGTTGCTTGTGCTGGTCTTGTTTTTGTTGTCGCCAAGCAGAGTGCTAAGCAGTTTCATTCTTGTTGAGTGGTAAGGGCGTCTTTTTTTGTCGAATCTTTCAATTCATATGTAATTTTTTGTTTCAAAGTATGGAATTTGTGCTGCTTGCCGGCTCGATCTCGGTTTACTGTAAGTAAATGGCTGTATCGTAGCGTGGCATGATCGTTGCTCGTTACTGCGGCTATCAGGCAATCGTACTGTTTCTGCTAAGGGAAGATGAATGACGGATGGCTCAACGCCCCCCGCCGACCAGATGCAGCAGCTGCAAGCGCAGCTGGCTGCGGCACTGGCTGAAGTTGCCCACCTCAAGGAAAAGCTGGATGCGGCGCTGGATGGCACCGGCATCTGTATCTGGCAGGGGCGTCCGCAAAGCGGCGATTTGACCGTATTCAACTACCAGAATTTCGAGATCGGCGACATGGCGCCGCACTTCGGCCTCTGGCTGGCCAAACTGCATCCGCACGACAAGCAGGCGGTGCTGGATAACTACTACGCACACCTTGCCGGCAAGACCCCCTGCTACGAGGCGGTGTACCGCACGTTGACCCCGGATGGGAGCGTGTGCTGGCTGTGGGATCGCGGCCGGGTGGTGGAACGGGATGACGCCGGCCAGCCGCTGCGCATTCTGGGCGCCCACCGCGACATTACCCTGGAGAAAGAGCACGAAGCGCAGCTGGCGATGCAGGCGCGGCTGGACCCACTGACCGGGCTGGCGAACCGTCGCGGGCTGCTCGATTTCCTGAAGAGTATCGATCGTCGCGGCGGCAGTTACGCGCTGGCGATGGTGGATGTCGATCACTTCAAGCAGTTCAACGATCTGCACGGTCACGATATCGGTGACCGGGTGCTGATCGCCATTGCGCGCAGCCTGTCGGCGCCGTTATCCGATTACGACCTGTGCGGGCGATGGGGCGGGGAGGAGTTCCTGCTGGTGCTCGGCAATGCCGACATGGCCGCCGCCAACGATGTCATCGTGCAGTTGCACCAGGCGGTGCAACGCTTGACGGTCAGTTCCGGCAAGCAGGACTTGTCGACCACGGTTAGTATCGGCCTGACCGTGCACCAGCCTGGTGAAAACTTCGATGAGGTGCTATTGCGTGCCGACCGGGCGTTGCTGAGCGCCAAGCGCAAGGGGCGCAACATGGTCTGCCGCCGTTAGCGGCGCTGACCGGGTGCGGCAAGGGGTTTGGGAAACGTGCCGAGCTTGCCGCGATGACACAAAAAAATGCCCCCGTTACGGCAAGCGCCGTAACGGGGGCATTCACGTTTGGATGACGCTGCTTAGTTCAGGCCTGGCATGGTGTAGCCTTCGATCTTGGCGGCGCTGACCAGCTTGGTCAGGTAGTCGTGCATCGCCTGACGGCCAGCCATTTCGTTCAGGTATTGCCCCAGGCGATCCTTGATGTCTTCAAAGGCGATCTGGCCACCTTCGCTGCGCTGGTTGACCTGGATGATGTGGTAGCCGAACTGGGTTTCCACCAGGTTCGGGGTGATCTGGCCGGCGTCGGTGCCGAATACCGCCTGTTCGAATTCCGGCACCATCTGGCCGCGGCCGAACTGGCCGAGATCGCCGCCCTGCTTGCCGGACGGGCAGGTGGAGTGCTCGCGTGCCAGATCGGCAAAGCGCGACGGGTTGGCCTGTACTTCAGCCAGCACGCCTTCCGCCTTGGCGCGTGCCAGGGTGGCGGACAGCTCGTCGCCGCTACCCAGCGGGAACAGGATGTGGCTGGCCTTGGCGCTGTCGCCTTGCTTGAATTGCTGCTGGTTGGCTTCGTAGTAGGCGATGCAGGCGGCTTCGTCGGCCGGAACGAATTGCAGTTCCTTGTCGAGCAGGGCGCCGATGGCCTGACCTTCGTTGGCGGTATCAAAGCCGCTTTCCTGTGCCTTTTGCAGCAGCAGCTGGTGCAATACCAGTTGCTGGATCGCGGCGTCGCGCGGGCTAGGCGTATCGGCGTGGTTTTCCAGCTCGGCTTGTACCATTGCGTCGGTAATTTCAACGCCGTTAACGATGATGGCCATGAGGTGTCCTGTCTGATGGTGGCACCGTGGTGCCGGTTTTGAAATAAGTGCAATGCAGGTGGGGCTGACGGCAGGAATCTCAATCCCGCGCCGCCGATTTCTCTGCCACCGCTTGCGGCCAACCTTGTGCCGAGTGTACGCGGCAAGACCGAGCGCGGTGTTTGGTCGTCGCCAGACGGCGGCCCCGTAAAACTGCGCGCTATCTTAGCACGCTCGGCTCGCCTTTCCTTGTTGCGTGCCACGCGGCAACGGCAGCAGCGGGGAGGGGCTTGCCAGAACCGTTCGCCGCGTTGGCGGTGGGCCTGGTTTGGCGCCGGCCGCTACTGTTGCTGGCAGGCCAGTACCGCGCGCACGGTATTGAGGTGGATGGCGACGGTGTCGCTGATCGGTTCCGCATAGCCACCCGCCATCACCACCGCCAGCGGCCACTGTCGTGCCTCGCACAGCGCCAGTACCTGCGCATCGCGCGCCTGCAGTCCGGCCATGCTCAGCTGCAGTCGTCCGAGGCGGTCGCCCTGGTACGGATCGGCGCCGGCAAGGAAGAACACGATGTCCGGCACAAAGTTGGCCGCAAGCTGTGCCAGCGCCGGCGTCAGTGCCGCGAGGTAGGCCGCGTCGCCGCAGTCGTCGGCAAGGTCAATATCCAGCGTCGACGGGCTGCGGCGGAACGGAAAGTTTTTGGCACCGTGCAGCGACAGCGTGTACACCGAGGCGTCGCCGGCGAAGATGGCGGCGGTGCCGTTGCCCTGGTGCACGTCCAGATCGATCACCGCTGCGCGGCGGATGCGGCCTTCCTGTTGCAGCACGCGGATGGCGACGGCGACATCGTTGAACACGCAGAAGCCGCTGCCCTGCTGGCGGTTGGCGTGATGGGTGCCGCCGGCCAGATTGATGCCGTGGCCGTGCAGCAGCGCCGAACGCGCCGCGGCCAGGGTGGCGCCGGTGGAGCGGGCGCTGCGTTCGACCAGCGCCGCGCTCCACGGCAGCCCGATCTCGCGCATGATCGCCGGGGCGACGCTGCCGTCGAACATGGCCTGGATGTAGTCGGCGTCGTGGGCCAGTGCCAGCTCCGCCGGCGTCGCCGCCGGTGCGGTCGCCATCTGTGCCGCCGCGATGGCCTCGACCGCGCTGGCCAGCAGCGCGTACTTCTGCGCCGGGAAACGGTGACCGGCGGGGAGCGGCAGCGGGAACTGGTCGGTGCGGTAGATCTGCATCAGTCGGCCTTGAGCAGGGCGAAGCGCGGCACGCTGTGGCCGTCGATGGTGACCGTTTCACAGAACATCGCCAGTGGCCGCACCCACAGCTTGCCTTCGCCGTACAGCGGGCGGTACACCACCAGCGGCTCGCCGCTTTCGGAGTGGGTGGCGACATCGATGACCTGGTACAGCTGGTTCTTGTAGTGGCGGTAGGTGCCGGGTACGACGGTGGTGGGCATGGCGGCTCCGGTGACAGGCGAATGAGATGAGGGGGCAAGGTTGGCCGCAATGGCAGCCGTCGCCGGTGGCTCAGTCCGGCAGGTGGCAGCTGCGCCCCTGCTCCAGGTGTTTGACCGCGCTGACGATCAGGTAGTCCCGGCCGTGGCGCGCATCGTACTTGGCAAACAACGCGAGATAGGTCGGCCGCTGCGGATCGAGGCCGGCATTGAGCAGGCTCGGCAGCACCGGCTGGCGGCTGCCCTCGGCATCGACCAGCAGGTAGCGGTTTTTGGCTGCATCGCAGCGGGTGAGCACCAGCTGTGTGCCGTGGCGGCTGACGGTGCCGATGAACAGCTCGTTGCCCAGCGCCGGCAGGCTGCACAGCAGCAACAGGGTGGCAATACGCAGCATGGCATGCTCCTTGGTGACGGCGTGCGGCCAACGTTGGCCGCACGCGCCAGATTACCAGAGGACCTTGACGGTCTGTTCACCCAGCCAGTCCTGCAGCGTCAGCAGCAGGCCGTCGTCGAGGCGCACGCCCCATTCCGGCGGCAGCATCAGGTCGCCGCGCGCCTGGCCGTTGTTGTAGCTGATGCGTACCGGGCAGCCGGCGTCCTCGCTGCGGTACGGGGTCAGGATGTTGCGCAGGGTGGTGACGTCGTGGCGCTTGTCCATCTGCACCGCCAGGCTGCGCGCATAGCGGCTGCGCGCCTCGCCCAGCTCGTACACGTTGTCGGCGATGATGCGCAGGCCGCCGGAAAACTTGTCCTCGCTGACCTTGCCTTCCACCACCAGCACCACGTCGTCCTTCAGCCGGGTGCGGTTGGCGTCCACCGCCTCGGCAAACAGGCTGACCTCGATCTTGGCGGTGCCGTCGTCCAGTTGCACGAAGGCCATCTTGCCGCGGTTGCCGACCTTGGTGCGGATGCCGGTGACGAAGCCGGCCAAGAGCTGCGGTTCGCGCTTGGGGCTGAGGCGGTTCAGCGGCGTCTTGATGAAGCCGCGGACCTCTTTTTCGTAGGCGGTGAACGGATGGCCGGACAGGTAGTAGCCGATGGCGATTTTTTCTTCCGACAGTTGTACCGCCGGCGTCCACGGCTTGCAGTCCACCATTTCCACGCCGGGGGCGATGTCGTCGTCGAACATGTCGAACAGGCCGCCCTGGTTGGCGTTGGCCGCTTCCTGGTCGGCGGCGGTCATCGCCAGGCCGACGTTGGCGAACAGCTTGGCGCGGTTGGGGTCGATGCTGTCGAAGGCGCCGGCACGGATCAGCGATTCGATCACCCGCTTGTTGACCAGCTTCTTGTCGGTGCGCTGGCAGAAGTCGAACAGGCTGGTAAACGGCCCGCTGGCGTTGCGCACCGCGACGATGTGGTCGACCGCCGATTCACCGGTGCCCTTGACCGCGCCCAGCGCGTAGCGGATGTGCTTGCGATCGACCGGCACGAAGCGGTAGAAGCTGTGGTTGACGTCGGGCGGCAGGAATTTGAGGCCGTTCTTGCCGTCGATACTGTCGTCGTAAAAAATCTTCAGCTGGTCGGTGTTGTCCAGTTCCGACGACATGGTGGCGGCCATGAAGGCGGCGGTATGGTGCGCCTTCAGCCAGGCGGTCTGGTAGGACACCACCGCGTAGGCGGCGGTGTGCGACTTGTTGAAGCCGTACTCGGCAAACTTGGCCATCAGGTCGAACAGCATTTCCGCGAGCTTGGGGTCGTATCCCTTGATCTTGGCACCCTCGGCGATCTTGCCGCGGTGTTCGGCCATCTCTTCCGGCTTTTTCTTGCCCATCGCGCGGCGCAGCATGTCGGCGCCGCCCAGGGTGTAGCCGCCGATGATCTGCGAGATCTGCATCACCTGTTCCTGGTAAACGATCACGCCATAGGTCGGATCGAGGCAGGCCTGCAGGTCGGGGTGGTAGTAGTCGACTTCCTGTTTGCCGGCCTTGCGCAGGATGAAGTCGTCCACCATGCCGGAGCCGAGCGGGCCCGGGCGGTACAGCGCCAGCACCGCGATGATGTCTTCGAAACGGTCAGGCTTCAGCTTTTCCAGCAGCCGCTTCATGCCGTCCGATTCAAGCTGGAACACGCCGGTGGTGTTGGCTTGCTGCAGCACCTTGTAGGCGGCCGGATCGGTGAACTCCAGCAGGTTGATGTCGGTGGTGAAGCTCGGGTCCAGCGCCTTGATGTAGCGCACCGCCAGGTCGATGATGGTCAGGTTGCGCAGGCCGAGGAAGTCGAACTTCACCAGCCCGATCTGCTCCACATCGTCCTTGTCGTACATCGATACCGGCACGGTGTCGTCGCCGGCCGCCTGGTATAGCGGGCAGAAGTCGGTCAGCTTGCCCGGCGCGATCAGCACGCCACCGGCGTGCATGCCGATGTTGCGGGTCATGCCTTCCAGTTTCTTCGCCAGCTCCCACAACTCGCGAAGTTCTTCCTCGTTCTCCAGGCGCTGTTTCAGCACCGGCTCCATTTCCACCGCGTCGTCCAGCGAGTACTGCTTGCCCGGCGCGGCCGGGATCAGCTTGGACACGCCGTCGCAGAACATGTAGGGCAGGTCCAGTACGCGGCCAACGTCGCGCACCACCGCCTTGGCGGCCATGGTGCCGAAGGTGGCGATCTGCGACACGGCCTCGGCGCCGTAGCGCTGGCGCACGTACTCGATCACGCGGTAGCGGTTGTCCTGGCAGAAGTCGATATCGAAGTCGGGCATCGATACCCGTTCCGGGTTCAGGAAACGTTCGAACAGCAGCGCGTAGGCCAGCGGGTCGATGTCGGTGATGCCGAGGCTGTAGGCGACCAGCGAACCGGCACCGGAGCCGCGGCCCGGCCCCACCGGACAGCCGTTGTTCTTGGCCCAGATGATGAAGTCGGCCACGATCAGGAAGTAGCCGGGGAAGCCCATGTCGATGATGGTCTTGCACTCGATTTCCAGGCGGGCGTCGTACTCCGGGCGCCGGGCGGCGCGGACTTCAGGATCGGGGAACAGTTTTTCCAGCCGCGTTTCCAGCCCTTCGCGCGACAGGTGTACCAGGTAGTCGTCCAGCGTCATGCCGTCCGGCGTCGGGAAGTCCGGCAGGTAGTTCTTGCCCAGCTGCACGCTGATGTTGCAGCGGCGGGCGATCTCGACGCTGTTCGCCAGCGCCTCCGGGATGTCGGCAAAACGCGCCAGCATCTCGTCGGTGGACAGGAAGTACTGGCACTCGGCAAAGCTCTTCGGCCGCCGCTTGTCGGACAAGGTGTAGCCCTCGGCGATGCACACCCGCGCCTCGTGTGCCTTGAAGTCGTCCGGGTCCATGAACTGGATCGGATGGGTGGCGACGACCGGCAGACCGGTTTCGCCGGCCAGCCACAGCGTGGACTGCACGATGTTCTCGACCTGCTGGTTGTCCAGACGCTGCAATTCGAGATAAAAACCGCCGGGGAACAGGCGCGCCCAGTATTCGGCACGGGCGCGGGCTTCGTCGGGGTTACCGTTGCTGAACGACACGCCGATATCGCCCAGATGGGCGCCGGACAGGCACAGCAGGTTGCTGTTGTCGCCGTTCTCCAGCCATTCGCGCTTGATCTCGGCGCGGCCGCGGTACTGGTTGCCGGTATAGGCGGCGGCCAGTAGCTCGGACAGGCGGCCGTAGCCGGCGCGGTTTTTCACCATCAGCAGCAGGCGGAACGGCTTGTCGCGATCGTCCTCGTTTTCCAGCCAGATGTCGCAGGACACGATGGGCTTGATGCCCTTGTTGCGGCAGGACTTGTAAAACTTGACCATGCCGAAGAGGTTCATCAGGTCCGACATGCCCAGCGCCGGCATGCCGTCCTTGACGGCGCGTTTGACCGCGTCATCAAGGCGCACGATGCCGTCGCTGATGGAGAATTCGGAATGGAGGCGGAGGTGGACGAAGCGCGGTGAGTTCATCGCGCCATTGTAGCGGGGCAGGGCACGGGCGTCATGCCCTGTTGCCGCTGCGTGGCGCGCCGTACTGCGTCATCCGGCGCGGTACGGCGAGCGGCGACTCATGGCCGCAGCTGCGGTGGATCTTCGGGGTAGGCGTCGGGGTCCACCCGCGGTGGCTGGAAGCCGTTGATCTGGCGGGCGGATTTTTCCAGCAGCAGCACGATGCTGGTGTTGAGCGCGCCAAAGCCCCAGGCGATCAGGAAAAACACCGAGTAGGCGGACAGCTTGTCGGCAAACAGCTGCGCACCGTGCAGGGTCAGCTCCTGCGGGTCGAAGATCGAGAAGAACAGACCGGTGGCGAGCGCGGCAATGATGAAGGACGGCCAGAACAGCAGGATGGCTTGGCGCATGATGGTGGTACCCCGGTGGTTGCCTCATTTCAGCCTAGCGGCCACCACCGCAAAAAGCAAAAACCGCGCATGACGCGCGGTTTTTGCGGCAGCTGGCAGCCTTATTTGACGCGGTTGGCGTACATGAAGTTTTCCATCTTGCTTTCGGCAAGGTTGGACCAGCCGTGCTGCAGGGTGCGGAATTTCTTCCACTCGGTATAGATCTTCCGGAAGTCCGGATTCTTGGCGGCCTCCTGCTCGTACAGTTCGAAGGCGGCCTTTTGTGCTGCCTTCATCACGTCGGCCGGGTACTGGTGCAGCTTGGTGCCTTTTTGCAGCAGGCTGACCAGGGCCACCGGGTTCTTGGCGTCGTACTCGGCCTGCATGCTGAGGTTGGCCTCGGCCGCGGCGGCTTCGAAGGCGGCCTTGTACTCGGCCGGCAGCTTGTCCCATTCTTTCTTGGAGACGTAGAAAGAGATGTTGGGACCCGGCTCCCAGAAGCCCGGGTAGTAGTAGTGCTGGGCCACCTTGTAGAAGCCGAGCTTCTCGTCGTCGTAGGGGCCGACCCATTCGGTAGCGTCGATGGTACCTTTTTCCAGCGCCGGGTAGATGTCGCCACCGGCCAGGGTCTGCGGTACCGCGCCCAGCTTGGCCATGATTTCGCCGCCGAAGCCCGGAATGCGCATCTTCAGGCCCTTGAGGTCGGCCAGCGACTTCACTTCCTTGCGGAACCAGCCACCCATCTGGGTGCCGGTGTTGCCGCCCGGGAAGTTGACGATGTTGTACTTGGCGTAGAATTCGCGCAGCAACTTCATGCCGCCGCCGTAGTACAGCCAGGCGTTCTGCTGGCGCGAGGTCAGGCCGAACGGCATGGTGGTGTCGAAGGCGAAGGTCTTGTTCTTGCCGACATAGTAGTAGCCGCAAGTGTGGCCGCACTCGACGGTACCGTTCTGTACCGCATCCAGCACCTGGGTGCCAGGCACGATCTCGCCGCCAGGGAAGCTGCGGATCTGGAACTTGCCGCCGGTCAGCTCGGCCACGCGCTTGGACAGCTGCTCGGCGCCGCCGTAGATGGTATCCAGGCTTTTCGGGAAGCTGGACGCGAGGCGCCAGCGGATGGTCGGGCTTTCGGCAGCCAGTACCGGTGCCGATACCCCGGCGCCTACCAGGCCGGCCGCGCCGGCTTTTTTCAGAAACGAACGTCTTTCCACCGTGATCTCCTTTGTGTTGTGCTTGCTGTGTGTCCCGGGCGATACGTGCCGCCAGAGGATGTTGTTGGTAATGCGCTTACGCTTTGGTGAGCGAGGCATGTTGCCATTGGCATCATGCCTCGCTTGCCGCTTATTGGCCAGTCAGTTCCTTGAGCAGCGCGTCCGACTGCTGGCTGTCGCTCTCGGCGGCGGAGGTCTCGCTGGCCGGGATTTCGATACCCTGCGGCAGGTCGCTGCTTGGTGCCGTCTCCATCTGTTGCATGATCGACGCCGCATCGTCGGCGTTGGTCTTCACCTCGGCGTGCAGCGAGCCGGTAACCAACCCCGGGAAGGCGATCAGGGCGCCGACCATGATCAGCTGCATCACCACGTAAGGCACCGCGCCCCAGTAGATCTGCGTGCTGCGCACTTCCTTCGGTGCCACGCTGCGCAGGTAGAACAGCGCGAAGCCGAACGGCGGGTGCATGAAGGAGGTCTGCATGTTCACCGCCAGGATGACGCCGAACCACACCAGGTTGATGTCCAGGCTCTGTGCCACCGGCGCCAGCAACGGCACCAGGATGAAGGCGATCTCGAAGAAGTCGAGGAAGAAGGCGAGGAAGAACACCATGATGTTGACGGTGATCAGGAAGCCGGTAGCACCGCCGGGCAGGCTGGTGAGCAGGTGCTCGACCCATTTGTCGCCGTCAACGCCGAGGAAGGCGATGCGGAACACACGGGCGCCGATCAGGATGAACACCACGAAGGTGGACAACTTGACGGTGGAATCCATCGCCTGCTTCAGCAGCGACATGTCCAGACGGCGGTTCATCATCGCCAGGATGATGGCGCCAACCGCGCCCATGGCGCCGCCCTCGGTCGGGGTGGCAATACCGAGGAAGATGGTGCCCAGTACCAGGAAGATCAGCAGCAGCGGCGGGATCATCACCAGCACCACACGCTTGCCCAGTGCCGCGCCGCGCAGGGTGCGGGCTTCCGGTGGCAGCGCCGGTACCCACTGCGGTTTCACCATTGACACCATGAAGATGAATACGGCGTAGAACACGCACAGCAACAGGCCGGGCAGCATGGCGCCGGTGTACATGTCACCGACCGAGGTGCCCAGCTGGTCCGCCAGCACGATCAGCACCAGCGACGGCGGGATGATCTGTGCCAGCGTGCCGGAGGCGGCAATCACGCCGGTGGCGATGCGGGTGTCGTAGCCGTAGCGCAGCATGATCGGCAGCGAGATCAGTCCCATCGAGATCACCGAGGCGGCCACCACGCCGGTGGTGGCGGCCAGCAGCGCGCCGACGAAGATCACCGCGTAGGCGATGCCGCCGCGCATGGTGCCGAACAGCTGGCCGATGGTGTCCAGCATGTCTTCCGCCAGCCCGGAGCGTTCCAGAATCAGCCCCATGAAGGTGAAGAACGGAATCGCCAGCAGCGTGTCGTTGCGCATGATGTCGTAGACCTGATTGGGCAGGGCCTGCAACAGCTCGGGGCGCAACAGATCGAAGTGAATGCCGATCCAGCTGAACAGCAGACCGACAGCGGACAGGGCAAAGGCAACCGGGTAGCCGATCAGCAGGAAGAAGATCAGCGATACGAACATGATCGGGGCCATCAGATCGAGACTCATACCGGCTCCTTGTGCGGATCGTTGGACTTGATGGCCGGATTGGGAATCAGGCCCTGCAGGAAGGCAACGCGCTTGATCAGCTCGGACAGGCCTTGCGCCATCAGCAGCGCAAAACCGACCGGGATCAGCAGGAACACCGGCCAGCGCACCAGGCCGCCGGCGTCGGACGACATCTCGCCGCTGTTCCAGGCGTCGATGAACATCGGCCAGCCGAAGCTGATCAGCAAGTAGCAGACCGGCATCAGGAACAGCAGGGTGCCGACAATGTCGACCACGGCCTGACCTCGCTCGGATAGCTTGCCGACCAGCAGGTCGATGCGGATGTGTTCGTTCTTTTGCAGGGTGTAGGCGGCTGCCAGCAGGAAGATGGCAGAAAACAGGTACCACTGGATTTCCAGCAAGCCGTTCGAACTGATGTTGAACAGTTTGCGCACCACAGCGTTACCCGCGCTGATAAGCACGACCACCAGGACAAGCCAAGACGCAGCCTGACCGATGCGTGCGTTGATCGCGTCGATAAGACGCGACAAGGCAAGCAGCAATTGCACTGTTTTCTCCTAATGTGTTGTGAGGCTCTGTGGCCTTGTTCTTTTGCGGCGCTCTCCAACGCCGCCACCGTCTAGCGGTGTGTGCCTATAAGAGCATAGTCATTTGCCCTTGCAAAGCGGCATGACATAGGGGATTACCCTTGCTTGTGCCAGCCTAGGGTCAGGCGCAGGTGGTCAGGCGGGGTGGTGATGGACTTCAGTTGCAGGTGGCGGGCGAGGGATTGGCCGGGGAAAGACTGTTCCTGCCAGCGGGCAAACGGTGGCAGTTGGTCGAGATGGACGACGATGTGTTGCGGCTGAATGTCGAGGAAAGCCAGCTCTGCGGCCAACCTTTGCAGCAGGTGGCTGCCGAGGCCGGCATCCAGCGCTGTCAGCAGCAAGGTGCCGAGCGCGCGCCGGATCAGGCCGCTGTCGTGCGGCGTGCCCTGCAGGCGGTAGTGGATCAGCAGGGTACGCCTGGGCCAGTCGAGCTCGCCGAAGTGGAAGAATAATTGCAGGCGTGCGCGCAGCGGCTGTTGTATGTCCAGCTCCAGTACGCTTTCCTTCGGCTGCAACTGCAGGGCGACGACCCGCAGTTGCTCGCTGTCGAGCTGCTGTTGCAGGCCAGTCAGCAGCAGCGCCGCCGGCAGCGAGGCGCCGTCGCGGTGCAGTTTTGGCCGCAGCGACTGCCACTGTCGCCAGCGCTGCCGCCATGGCGCGGTGCTCATGGTGCTTAGCCGAACAGGGTGCGCGCACCCTCGAAGCGGCTGGCAAAGTAGCGGTTGTCCAGCCGGTCGACGCGGATCACGCTGTTGCTGCGCGGCGCGTGCACGAACTTGCCGTCGCCGATATAAAGTCCCATGTGCGAGAACGGCCGGTTCATGGTGTTGAAGAACACCAGATCGCCGACCTGCAGCTGGTGGTTGCCGATCGGCCGCGCCAGCGCCGCGATTTGCGCCGCATTGTGCGGCAGCCTGATGCCGGCGGCGTGCTGGTAGATGTAGGCCACCATGCCGCTGCAGTCGAGGCCGGCCTCCGGGTTGCTGCCGCCGAACTGGTAGTCGATGTCGAGCAGGCTCAGGGTGTAGAGCAGGATTTCGCGGCTGACGCCGTCGGCCTTGAGCGCGGACAGGTTGCTGGCCGCCGGCGGGCGCGGCTTGGGCTTGAGCGCGGTTTTCGGGGGAATGCTGGCGCAGCCCGCCAGCAGGACGAGTAGCAAGAGGGTGGGCCAGCGGCGGGTCATGACTGTTTGCTCTCCAGGATTTCCCAGCGTTCGAGTTTTTCCAGCAGCAGCAGTTCGATCTCCTCGATGCGCGCCTGCCACTGGCGCGCGTCCTGCGGCGCGTCGCGGTACACGTTCGGGTCCAGCAGTTTCTGGTTCAGCTCGGCCTGCTCGCCTTCCAGCGCCGCGATTTCCGCCGGCAACCGTTCCAGTTCGCGCTTTTCATTAAAGCTCAGTTTTTGCGTGCGGTTGCTGCGGTCGCGCTCGGCCTTGGCGGCCTCGACGTTGGCCGCAGCCTCCTTGCGCAGCGCCTCCGGCTTCAGCGCCGCCATGCGCGCCTTGGTGTCGAGCCAGTCCTGATAGCCGCCCGGATACTCTTCCAGCTTGCCGTTACCCTCGAAGGCGATCACCTGCGTCACCACGTTGTCGAGGAAGGCACGGTCGTGGCTGACCAGGAATACGGTGCCGTTGTACTGCTCGATCAGTTCTTCCAGCAGCTCCAGGGTGTCGATGTCGAGGTCGTTGGTCGGTTCGTCCAGCACCAGCACGTTGGCCGGGCGGGTGAACAGGCGCGCCAGCAGCAGGCGGTTGCGTTCGCCGCCGGACAGCGATTTCACCGGGCTGCGCGCGCGCTGCGGCGAGAACAGGAAGTCTTCCAGATAGCTCATCACGTGTTTGCGCTGACCGCCGATTTCGACGAAGTCGTTGCCCTGGCTGATGATGTCGGCGACGCTGGTCTCTTCGTCCAGCTGGGTGCGGAACTGGTCGAAGTAGGCGACCTCCAGCTTGGTGCCACGCTTGATGCTGCCGCTGTCGGCTTCCAGTTCGCCCAGGATCAGCTTCAGCAGCGTGGTCTTGCCGGCGCCATTGGGGCCGATCAGGCCGATCTTGTCGCCGCGCAGGATGCGGGTGGTGAAATCCTTGATCAGTTGCTTGCCGTCAAAACCCTTGCTGACGTGTTCCAGCTCGGCCACCAGTTTGCCGGAGCGTTCGCCGGCGTCGAGCTGGAAGTTGACCTGGCCGACACGCTCGCGGCGCGAGGCGCGTTCGCGGCGGATCTGTTCCAGACGGCGCACGCGGCCCTCGTTGCGGGTGCGACGCGCCTCGATGCCCTTGCGGATCCACACCTCTTCCTGCGCGTGGAACTTGTCGAACAGGCGATTCTGTTCTTCCTCGATCGCCAGCTCCTCCGCCTTGCGCACCTGGTAGGCGCTGAAGCTGCCGGGGTAGCTGCGCAGGATGCCGCGATCCAGTTCGATGATGCGGGTGGCGACGTTGTCGAGGAAGCGACGGTCGTGGGTGATCAGCAGCACGCTGCCGCTGAAGTTCTTCATCAGCCCTTCCAGCCACTCGATGGCGCTCATGTCCAGGTGGTTGGTCGGTTCGTCCAGCAGCAGCACGTCCGGGCGCGAGGCCAGTGCGCGCGCCAGCGCCACGCGTTTTTTCCAGCCGCCGGACAGGTCGCTGACCAGCGTGTCCGGGTTGAGGTCGAGGTGCGACAGCGTGGTGCTGATCAGTGCGTCGAACTGCCAGCCGTCCCGTGCTTCCAGCTCCTGCTGGATGTGGGTCATGCGCGCCATCACCTGCTCATGGTTGGCCGCAGGGTCGGACAGCTGCTGGGTGATGTGGTGGTAGTCGGTGAGCAGCTGCTGCAGCTCGCCCAGCCCCTCGGCCACCGCCTCGAACACGGTGTGGCCCTCGCTGAACAGCGGCTCCTGCGGCACGTTGGCGACCTTGAGGTCACCCTGCTGGTTGATGCGGCCGTCGTCGAGCTTGATGCTGCCGGCAATCGCCTTCAGCAGCGACGACTTGCCGGCGCCGTTGCGGCCGATCAGGCCGACGACTTCGCCGGGCTCCAGCGAGAAATCCACTTTGTCGAGCAGGGCGTGGTGACCAAAGGCGAGGCAGGCTTTTTCTACGGTAATCAGGGCCATGATGGTATGCGGGAGGCTGTCTTCTTATTGCAATGGAGCGGATTGTAGCATGTGGCTGCATCGCCCTTCGCCTCAGGGGCGGTCGCTGTTACAATGCGCGCCAACCGAAGACCTGCGCTGCAGGTCAATGCGAAAGGATTTGCCATGTACTTTGTTGATCGCTCCGTTGCCGTTATCAAGCCCAAGGCCCCGTTTCTGGCGTGGCTGAATGCCGTACCGGACAACGACATGATCGAATTGTCGCTGGACGCGCTGCGTGCCGACTGCACGGTGATCCTTTTGCCCGAATTCGACGAGCCGGAAGAGGCGATCAGCCACATCGACGAAATGTACGACAAGCTGTTCCGCATTGAGCTGTCGTCGTGGTACGAGGACGAGGCGCTGTGGCCGCAGGACCGCTCGCTGAAAGCCTTCTGGGAGTGGTTCGATGTCGAGGTGCACTCCACGCTGCTGGACACCGTCGACGCCGACATCATGAATTCCCCGGTCGACGTTGACGAAGACTGACCGTCGCCGCGATGCACGCTAGCCGGGTCAGCCCCATTGCCGCCACGCTGGCGCCGTCACGCATTGCCGTCGCACTGGTGAGCGTGGCGCTGCTGATGCTGCTGGCGGCACTGTCCTTTCTGGAACGCGACCTCGCGCTGCTGGTGTTGCTGGCGGCCGCGGGCTGTGGCTGGCAGGTGCTGCGCCAGAGCGGCATGTTGCGGCCAACCTTTGACGGCTTTGCCGTCGACATGCGCGGCGTGCTGCAGCTGCAGCAGGGCGGCCGGGCCTGTCGTGTCAGCCTGCTGCCGGCCAGTATCGCGTTGCCGCTGCTGGTGGTGCTGAGCGTGAGCGACGACAACGGCCGCCGCTACAAACTGCTGGTATGGCCGGACGCGGTGCCGACCGACACCCACCGCGCGTTGCGCGTCTATGTGCGCTGGTGCCGCGCCGCCGCCAACCCTGAAACTGAACGGATGTAATCAAGCATGGCAAGTTTTGACACCCTGAACGACTGGCTCTCCCATCTGGAATCGATCCACCCCGCCGCCATCGACATGGGCCTGGCGCGGGTCAGCGCGGTGCGCGATGCGATGGGCTTGCGGCCAACGTTCCCGGTGGTGCTGGTTGGCGGCACCAACGGCAAGGGCTCGGTCTGCGCCATGCTGTCCACCATACTGGAGCGCGCCGGCTTCAAGGTCGGCACCTACTCCTCGCCGCACATCCTGCGCTACAACGAGCGCGTCGCCATCAACATGCAGCCGGTCAGCGACGAGCGCATCGTGCAGAGCTTTGCCGCGATCGAGGCGGCACGGGGCGACACCACGCTGACCTATTTCGAGTTCGGCACCCTGGCGGCGATGCACACCTTCATCGACGAACAGGTCGATGTCGCGGTGCTGGAAGTCGGCCTCGGCGGCCGTCTCGACGCGGTCAACATCTTCGAGCCGGAAGTGTCGGTGGTGGTCAGCGTCGATCTCGATCACCAGGGCTATCTTGGCGACACCCGCGAGAAGGTCGGCTTCGAGAAGGCCGGCATCTTCCGCGCCGGCAAGCTGGCGATCTGTGCCGACCCCAATCCGCCGCAAAGCCTGCTGCAGCATGCAGCCAAGCTTGGCGCCGACCTCAGGCTGGTGGGCAAGGATTTCGGCATCACCCGCCTCGATCACCAGTGGTCGTTCCACATGGGCGAGGTGCACCGCCACGCCCTGCCGGTGCCGGCGCTGCGCGGCGAGTACCAGATGATCAACGCCGCGGCGGCACTGGCGGCGCTGGAAGGGCTGCGGCCGCTGCTGCCGGTCGGCATCGGCGCCATCAAGCGTGGCCTGCTGGAAGTCGACTGGCCGGGCCGCTTCCAGGTGCTGCCGGGGCGGCCGCTGACCATACTCGACGTTGGTCACAATCCGCACGCCGCGCGCGCACTGGCCGACAGCCTGAAACGCATGGCCTACGCGCAGAACCGCTTTGCGGTGTTCTCGATGCTGTCGGACAAGGATCTGCCGGCGGTGGTGGCGGCATTGAAGGACGAGTTCGACGAGTGGTTCGTCGGTGGTCTGGATATGCCGCGTGGCCAAACTGCCGCGGCATTGACAAGCCAGCTGCATGCACAGGGCGTGGCCAAGGTGAAACCGTTTGCCAGCGTCGCCGATGCGTGGCACGCGGCTTTATCGGCGGCAGGGGAGAATGATAGAATCGTGGTCTTTGGATCATTCCATACCGTCGCCGAAGTGATGGCCGCGAAATCCACTCACGCCTGAGGACGCCAGATGTCTCTTTCCGCACACGATGAACTGCTGATGCTGCGCAAACGGGCGCGTCGTCGCCTGGTCGGCGCCATCGTGCTGGTGCTGGTGGCCACCACCGTGTTGTGGAATGTGCTGGACGCGCTGCCGGAGCAGGAAATGAAGCCGGAACAGGTCGAGATCTCCGGCCTGCCGGCCTCGGCGCCGACGCCGGCCCCTGTTGCACTGCCGCCCGTGGTGGCCTCGGCGCCGCAGGAAACCGACATCCTCGCCACGCTGCCGCCGGAAGACAGCGTGCTGGCACCGCCGCCCGCCGCCGAGGCCAGCCGTCCGCCGGCTGTCGCACCGGTTACCCCGGCTGTCGCTCCGGTCGCGGTGGTGACACCGCCTCCGGCACCGAAGCCGGCCGAGCCGAAACCGGTGACGCCGAAAGTGGCCGACAAGAAAGCCGAGCCGGTAGTCGCGGAGAAAAAGGCGGCGCCGGATCCGGCGGCGATTCTGGAAGGACGCGAGGCGGAAGCGCCGCGCGCGGCCACTACCGCGCAGACTGCCGAAAAATACCAGGTGCAGCTGGCTGCGCTGTCCGATGCGGACAAGATCAGCGCGCTGAAGCAGCGCCTGTCCGCCGTCGGCGTTGCCGCCCGATTCAGCAAGGTGCAGACCAGCAAGGGCGAGGTGACACGGGTGCGTGTCGGCCCGTTCGGCAGCCGTGCCGAAGCCGATGCCGCGTTGCGTAAACTGGAACGGGCCGGCGTGTCGGGCATTATCGTCACCAAATGATGCTGACGGCTCTTGACTGGCTGATTCTTGCCATCATCTTAGGTTCCATGGCCGTGGCGCTGTTCCGCGGGCTGGCCGCCGAGCTGCTGTCGCTGTGTTCGTGGCTGCTGGCATTCTGGGTGGCGCGCAGTTTCGCCCCGGATCTGGCCGGTTTCATGCCCTTGGGTGGTCAGGGTATACAGCTGATTGCCGCCTTCATCGTGCTGTTGCTGCTGACGTGGCTGGCAACGGCGCTGTTTCGCGTGACCCTGACCGCACTGATCGATGCGGTCGGTCTGGGTGGCGTCAACCGTTTTCTTGGCGTCGTGTTCGGCCTGGCCCGTGGCCTGCTGCTGGTCACGGTGCTGGTGATGCTGGGTGGGATGAGTACTATGCCGCAACAGAGTTTTTGGCACGACGCCTTGCTGGTGCAGCCTTTCGAGACGGTGGCGATGGCTGCCCGACCGTGGCTGCCGGATACGCTGGCGCAAGCGGTGCACTTTTTTTAGCAGTACCAAGAGGGGTGATGGCGCGATCCGCTGTCACCCCTTGTTTTTACTCGTGTAGTCTGGGGATGAGCTATGTGTGGAATTTTGGGGGTGGTGGGTCAGTCACCCGTAAACCAGCTGTTGTATGACGGTTTGCAATTGTTGCAGCACCGTGGTCAGGACGCAGCCGGGATTGTTACGGCCAATGGCAAGACCTTTCACATGCACAAGGGCAGCGGCTTGGTGCGGGACGTGTTCCGCACCCGCAACATGCGGTCGCTGTTCGGTAATGCAGGCATTGGTCATGTGCGCTACCCCACAGCCGGCTCGGCATCCAGCCTGGCCGAGGCGCAGCCGTTCTATGTCAACTCGCCGTTCGGTATCGTGCTGGCGCACAACGGCAACCTGACCAATACCGACGAACTGAAGCAGGACATGTACCGTAATGACCTGCGCCATATCAACACCAACTCCGACTCGGAAGTGCTGCTCAACGTGTTCGCGCACGAGATCGCCGCCCGTGTCGAGAACGCGACGCTGACTGCGGATGCGGTATTCGGCGCGGTGGAGGCGGTGCATCGCCGCGTCAAGGGTGCTTACGCCGTGGTGGCGATGATCGCCGGTTACGGTCTGGTGGCGTTCCGCGATCCGCACGGCATCCGCCCGATGGTGATGGGTGCCACCGAGGTCGACGGCAAGGCCGAGTACATGTTCGCCTCCGAATCGGTGGCGCTGGACTGCTCCGGCTTCAAGGTGCTGCGCGACGTGCTGCCGGGCGAGTGCGTGTATGTCACCTTTGACGGCGACATGCAGGCGCGCATCTGCGCCGAAAACACCCAGCTGGCACCGTGCCTGTTCGAGTACGTGTACTTTGCACGTCCGGATTCGGTGATCGACGGCGTGTCGGTTTACCAGTCGCGTCTGGTGATGGGCGAGATGCTGGCCGAGAAGATCCGCCGCCAGTACGCGGACATCGACATCGACGTGGTGATCCCGATTCCGGATTCCAGCCGCCAGAGCGCGATGCAGCTGGCCAATGCACTGGGTCTGCCGTACCGGGAAGGCTTCATCAAGAACCGCTACATCGGCCGCACCTTCATCATGCCGGGGCAGGCGGTACGCAAGAAGTCGGTACGCCAGAAGCTGAACCCGGTGCCGCTGGAATTCGCCGGTCGCAACGTGCTGCTGGTGGACGATTCCATCGTGCGCGGCACCACCTCCAAGGAAATCGTGCAGATGGCACGCGATTCCGGCGCCAAGAAGGTGTACTTCGCCTCGGCCGCGCCGGCGGTACGCTTCCCCAACGTGTACGGCATCGACATGCCGACCCGTGCCGAGCTGCTGGCCACCGGGCGCAACGACGCGCAGATCGCCGCCGAAATCGGCGCCGATGCGGTGATCTACCAGGAGCTGGAAGCGCTGGAGCAGGCGGTGCAGAGCCTGAACGGCGAACTGAACGTGTTCGAGGCTTCCTGCTTCAGCGGTTGTTACATCACTGGTGACATCAACGAAGCCTATCTCGATGCCATCGAGGCGGCACGCAAGAAGGGCAAGGCGGCCAGCGAGCAGAAAGAGGAAGACAGCAGCAACCAGATGGTCGATCTCAACCTGAATGTTGCCGAACAAAACCTGATCTGAATTTCTATATAACGACAAGGGTTGGCTGTTGCGGCCAACCCTTGTTATTGTTGAAAGTCTTTCAGCCATAAGCCGTACGAGAGCCCACCATGTCGCGCGAAGACACCTGTCCCCCCTTGCATCCCGAGACGCTGGCCATCCGCGCCGGCCGCGAAACCAGCGAATACCGCGAACACAGCCAGAGTCTGCACCTGACCTCCAGCTTTACCTTTGATACGGCCGCACAAGCCGCCGCCATGTTCATGGGCGAGATTGAAGGCTACACCTATTCCCGTTTTACCAATCCGACCGTCAGCGCCTTCCAGCAAAGGTTGGCCGCAATGGAAGGCGGCGAGCGCGCGATTGCCACCGCCAGCGGCATGGCCGCGATCCAGGCCACCATGCTGACCCTGCTCAAGGCCGGCGATCACGTGGTGTCGTCGCAGAGCCTGTTCGGCTCCACCATCAACCTGTTCAACGGCATTCTCGGCAAGTTCAATATCGAGACCACTTATGTCGACGCCTCCGATCCGGCGGCGTGGCGGGCGGCGGTGAAGCCCAATACCAAGCTGTTCTTCCTGGAAACGCCGTCCAACCCGCTCACCGAGCTGGCCGACATCGCCGCCGTCGCCGATATCGCGCATGAAGCCGGTGCCTTGCTGGTGGTCGACAACTGTTTCTGTTCGCCGGCACTGCAGCAGCCGCTGCAACTGGGTGCCGATCTGGTGGTGCACTCCGCCACCAAGTACCTCGATGGTCATGGTCGGGTGCTGGGCGGGGCGGTGGTCGGTAACGACAAGCTGATCGAGCAGATCTACCTGCACGTGCGTACCGCCGGCCCGACCCTGGCCGCATTCAATGCCTGGGTGCTGCTGTCCGGTCTGGAAACGCTGCACCTGCGCATGGAAAAACACTCCGCCAATGCGCTGCAGCTGGCACGCTGGCTGGAACAGCAGCCGTCGGTGGCGCGCGTGTTCTACCCGGGGCTGGAAAGCCATCCGCAATTCGCGCTGGCGCAAAAGCAGCAGCGCAGCGGCGGGGCGGTGGTGTCGTTCGAGGTCAAGGGCGGGCGCGAGGCGGCCTGGCGAGTGGTGGACGCGGTGCAGGTCATTTCGCGCACCGCCAACCTCGGCGACGTCAAGACCACGCTGACCCATCCGGCATCGACCACGCACGCGCGCATCACGCCGGAGGCGCGCGCGCGCGCCGGCATCAGCGAGGGGCTGTTGCGGGTTGCCGTCGGTCTGGAACATGTCGACGACCTGCAGGCGGATCTCGCTAGAGGCTTGTAATAAAAAACGTTTGTTTCAATCGAACGGCAGTCTAGACTAAAGGCTGCCGTTTTACTTGTGATTACCGCGGGAGGCTTCAGGAATGCATTTCTTGACAGGCATCAAATTAAAACGTAAGTTTCAAACGCTTGTTCTAAAATCATGATGGACAAGGCGACGCAATTACTCAATCCGATGAAAGTGCAAGACGACATGGAAGTGAACAAACCCGATACCGCAACTCGGATTCTCGATGTTGCCGAGCGGCTGTTTGTCGAACATGGCTTCGAGGCCACCTCACTTCGCATGATCACACAGCAGGCTGAAGTCAACCTGGCCGCTGTGAACTACCACTTCGGTTCAAAGGATGCGCTGTTCGAATCGGTATTCATGCGCAGGATCGGCCCGTTTGTGGCTGCCTGTCTGGCCGAACTCGACGCGCTGGAACAATCCGGACAAGCCCTGACCGCCGAGGCGCTGGTACTGACCTTCATCAAGCCCTGCCTGATGTTGTCAAAAGACCCGACCAAGGGCGGGGCGCTGTTTGTCCGCTTGATGTCGCGCACGCTGGTGGAAAACCACCGCCTGCTGCGCGAGGCACTGAACCAGCAGTACAGCGTGTTTGTACAGCGCTATACCAGTGCCTTCCAGGCAGCTTTGCCGCAGTTTGAAACCGAAGACATTGCCTGGCGCATGCATTTTGCCTTTGGCGTGATGTTCAATGCCTTCGCCGGTAATGATGTGCTGAAGATCTTTGTCCGCAGTCAGGTGGTTTCCGCCCGTGATCCGGACATGGTGGTCAAGCACCTGGTGCCTTTCGTCGTAGCGGGGTTGACGGCGCCCGTCTGATTGACTCCACGAGGTCAACACGAGGGTAACCATAATGACATCTGCTATTGTTCTGATCCTGCTGCTCGGGGCGCTCGCGTATTTCCGCGCTCCCGTGCTGGCGTGGACTGTCGTGATCGCAGGCTGGCTTGCCAGCCTGCAGCCAGTCTGGGGCTGCCAGGTCCCGCTTGCGGTGTGGGCGCTGTTTGCCGTCATCGCGCTGGTGCTGAATCTGGTGCCGCTGCGCCGCGCCGTGTTCACTGGCCCGGTGTTCTCCGTCTTCAAGAAAATCACCCCTGCCATGTCGCAAACCGAGCAGGAAGCGATCAACGCCGGTACCGTGTGGTGGGATCGCGACCTGTTCTCCGGCAAGCCGGACTGGAACCGTCTGCTGTCCTTCCCGGACCCGAAACTGACTGCCGAAGAGCAGGCGTTTCTGGATGGCCCGACCGAGCAGCTGTGCAAGATGGTCGACGACTGGAAGATCACCCACGAGCTGAAGGACCTGCCTGAGGACGTGTGGCAGTTCATCAAGGACAACGGCTTCCTGGGCATGATCGTCAAGAAGAAGTACGGCGGTCTGGAATTCTCCAATTACGCGCACGCCAAGGTGGTGACCAAGATCGCCACCCGCGGCGGCACCGCGGCGGTGTCGGTGATGGTGCCGAACTCGCTCGGCCCCGGCGAACTGCTGCAGCACTACGGTACCGAAGCACAGAAAGACTACTATCTGCCGCGTCTGGCCAAGGGCGTGGAAGTGCCGTGCTTCGCGCTGACCAGCCCCTACGCCGGCTCCGATGCTGGCGCCATTCCCGACTACGGCATCGTCTGCCGCGGCAGCTACACCGATCCGCGCAGCGGCCAACGTTTTGACGACGTGCTTGGCCTACGCGTGAGCTGGGAGAAGCGCTGGATCACGCTGGCGCCGGTGGCCACCATTCTCGGCCTCGCGTTCAAGATGTACGACCCGGATCATCTGCTGGGCGACAAGGAAGAACTGGGCATCACCTGCGCGCTGGTGCCGACCGAGCACGAGGGCGTGTGCATCGGCCGCCGCCACTTTCCTGGCGGTGCCGCGTTCATGAACGGCCCGACCTGGGGCAAGGACGTGTTCATTCCGCTGGAGTGGATCATCGGCGGTCGCGATTACGCCGGCCAGGGCTGGCGCATGCTGGTGGAGTGCCTGTCGGTAGGTCGCTGCATTTCGCTGCCGGCGATGTCGGTTGCCTCCGGCAAGGTGGCGTCCTACACCACCGGCGCCTACGCCCGTATCCGTGACCAGTTTGGCCTGTCGATCGGCAAGTTCGAAGGTGTGGACGAGGCAATGGCACGTATCGGTGGCTTTACCTACCAGATGGAAGCGTCGCAGGATCTGGCACTGACCGGTCTCGATATCGGCGAAAAACCGTCGGTGCTGTCCGCAGTGCTGAAGTATCACAACACCGAGCGCATGCGCAAAACGCTGAACGACGCGATGGATATCCATGGCGGCAAAGCGGTGGTGCTGGGGCCGCGCAACTATCTGGCGCGGGCCTACCAGGCGATCCCGATTGCAATCACGGTGGAGGGGGCCAACATCCTGACCCGTTCGATGATCATCTACGGTCAGGGCGCCATCCGCTGTCATCCCTTCGTGCTGCGCGAGATGAAGGCGGCGATGAGCAATGACGCTGCCGAGTTCGACAAGGCCATTACCGGTCACATCAACTTCGTGATCAGCAACGTGTTCCGTTCGCTGTGGATGGGCCTGACCGGTGCCAAGCTGGTCGGCAGCCCGAAAGGTGGTGAAGTGGCCGCCTACTACAAGCAGCTGACGCGTTTCTCCAGTGCCTTTGCGCTGCTGTCCGACATGGCGATGTTCAGCCTCGGCGGTTCGCTGAAATTCCGCGAAAAACTGTCGGCGCGGCTGGGTGACATGCTGTCCAATCTGTACATCGCCTCTGCCTGCCTGAAGCGTTTCGAGCGTGATGGCGCGCCGAAAGAAGACCTGCCGGTGCTGCAGTGGGCTGTGGAGAATGCGCTGTACGACCTGCAGCAGGCGATGGATGGCTTCCTCGTCAACCTGCCAAGCCGTACGTTGGCCGCAATCCTGCGCAAGGTGATCTTCCCGTGGGGGCTGACCATGAAGCCGGCCAGCGACCACACCGGCACCAAGGTCGCGCGATTGCTGATGGAGCTGGGCCCGACACGCGAGCGCCTGACCCGCGGCATCTTCGCGCCGAGCGACGAATCGGATCCGGTCGGCGTGCTGGAGCCGGCGTTGAAGGCGATGCTGGAAACCGAACCGCTGGAACAGAAGTTGCGCAAACTGGGGCGTGATGGCAAGTTCAAGGCTGTCACCGCGCGTGAGCGGCTGGCGGAAGCGTTGCAGTCCGGCCAGATTACGCAGCAGGAGTTTGACGCCGTGACGCGCGCGCGCAAACTGAAGCGCGACGTGATCATGGTCGATGATTTCGACATGAAACTGGAGCAGCACGATGACAAAATGCTGCAGCGGCTGATCTTCTGATCGGCTAAACAATAAGGAGTCGGGCGGCAACGCCCGTCTCTGTCGATGGCACTCTGTCGACAGAGCGCCATCGAGAGAGACAACATGACCCCATCCCCACAGCAACAACCCGAAGTCGTCCGCGTGCCGGTGCTGCGCCTGCGTGCCGAGCCGCGCAGCACCAATGCCCACGGCCGTGTCCACGCCGGCTGGCTGATGTTCCAGATCGATACCGCTGGCGCCATCTGCGCCGAAAGGCTGGCCAAGGGGCCGGTGACGACGGTCGCGGTCAATGCCTTTCAGCTGACCAGTCCCATCCATGTCGGTGACGTGGTGTCACTGTATGCCGAGTGTTTCCGTCTCGGACAGAAGTCGGTCACGCTGAAGGTGACGGTGGAGGCGGAGCGCCTTGGTGGCGAAGTGGTGCCGATTACCGAGGTGATTGCCACCTACGTCGCCATCGATGCCGATGGCAAATCCAGAATCATTTCCTGAGTGCATTTGATGTGTTGTTTCATTGAAACGAATGTTTGGAACGAATGCTCGAAAAAGCTGGATAACAGCTTCGTCTCTAGGTAGTATCGGGCCAGATCGTCAATCAAACAGGCGTTCGGAACAGCATGAATAACAATGCACAGAGGGAATAACACATGAAACTGAAACACGTCAGCTTGTCCGTCATGATGATGGGTGCAACCACTGTTGCAATGGCTTCCGGCTACCACTTCGGTACCCAGTCGGTCAGCGCCCAATCCACCGCCAATGCCAGTGCCGCCGAAGCGGCCAATGCATCCACGATCTTCTACAACGCGGCGGGCATGACCAAGCTGGAGGGGACCAACTTTTCCGGTGCCTTGAACCTGGTTGCGCCGAATGCCAGATATAGCGACGCCAGTGCTACCTATCCGACACTGGCTGTAACACCAACGAATTCAACGGTCAAAGGTTCGACCAGTGGCAAGATCACTGAAGATTTGGTGGTGGTGCCTCAGCTGTATATGACACACCAACTGAGCGACAAAGTGACGGTTGGCTTGGGTATTTATGTGCCATTCGCTTCTTCCACCGAATATCAGCGTGATTCGGTGTTGCGTTACAACCTGAACTCTACCGAACTGACCACCATTGATGTCAACCCTACCGTGGCCTTCAAGCTCAATGACCAACATTCGGTCGCGGTCGGTGTCCTTGCCCAGCACGCCGAGGCAACCCTGCGCCAATACGCCAACTTCGGCTATGCGCTGGCTGGTGGCAACCTGGCGCTGCCGGGTTCGGTGGCCGGTAACGGTGCAGCCGACGGCTATGCCGATGTCGAGGGTGATGACTGGGGCTTCGGTTACAACCTGGCCTGGATGTGGGACATCAATGACAACACCCGCGTCGGTGTGAATTACCGCTCGGAAATCGAGCACACGCTGGAAGGTTCGGCCAAATGGACCAAACCGGCCGCTGGCTATGCTGCCTTGAATGCCGCCGGTTTTAAAGATTCGGAAGGTGCCAAGGTTGACATCACCACTCCCGAAGCCTTGTCCGTGCACGGTATGCACAAGCTGAACAGCAAAACCAATCTGTTCGCCGACGTAACCTGGACCAAGCACTCCCGCTTTGATAAAGCGTTGCTGGTTTATGAAAATGCAAAAACCGGGCAGGGCAACACGACTTACCTGACCCCGGCCTGGAAAGACACCTACAAGCTCTCGCTGGGTGGTTCCTATCAGTACACCGAGCCGCTACAGCTGCGCGCCGGTATCGCCTACGACAAGTCGCCGGTGCCGAATGATGACCGTCGTCTGGCGACCCTGCCGGACAACGACCGTATCTGGCTGTCCTTCGGTGGCAAGTACGACCTGAACAAGCAGTCCTCGATCGATTTTGCTTACAGCTACATCAAGATCAAGGATGCCAAGGCCAATGTGAACGGTACCTGCGTGGCTCAGGGGCAAACGACCTGCGTTTCCAGTCAGACCAAGGGCACCGTCAACTACAAGTCCAGCGCCCAGATCCTGGGGGTGCAGTACAACCACCGTTTCTAAGCCGCGAGGCTTTGCGGCCAACGTTTGACGTTGGCCGCAACAGGCACGGCGACCCAGTTGCCGTGTTTTTTTCGGGAAGTGCTGAACCATTATTCAGATACTGTGATTCAGCCGATCTTTCCCGTTGGATGGCTTACCCGGAATCTATAATCCGTGAAGCCGCAACCATGTTTGTTCGTTAAGACAACCGAGGAAACCATGTCTCAGACCAAGTTTATCGTACGCAAGGTCGCCGTTCTCGGCGCCGGCGTGATGGGGGCGCAGATCGCCGCCCATCTGGTTAATGCCAAGGTGCCGACCGTGCTGTTCGACCTGCCGGCAAAAGACGGCAACAAGAACGGGATCGCACTGAAAGCCATCGACGGCCTGAAAAAGCTCAAGCCGGCGCCACTGTCCAACAAGGATGCGGTCAACTACATCCAGCCGGCCAATTACGAAGACCATCTGCACCTGCTGAAAGAGTGCGACCTGGTGATCGAGGCCATCGCCGAGCGCATGGACTGGAAAACCGACCTCTACGCCAAGGTGGCGCCGCATCTGGGCGAGCACACCATCTTCGCGACCAATACCTCCGGGTTGTCGATCAACCAGCTGGCCGCCGGCGTGCCGGCCGAACTGGCGCCACGCTTCTGCGGCGTGCACTTCTTCAACCCGCCGCGCTACATGCACCTGGTCGAGATCATCCCGTGCACCGGCTCCGACGCCGCCATGCTGGACAACCTGGAGCGCTTCCTGGTGACCACGCTGGGCAAGGGCGTGATCCGTGCCAAGGACACCCCGAACTTCGTCGCCAACCGCATCGGCGTGTTCTCGATGCTGGCCACCATCGCCAACGCCGAAAAATTTGGCATCCGCTTTGACGTGGTCGATGACCTGACCGGCCCGCGCCTCGGTCGTCCGAAGTCCGCCACCTTCCGCACCGCCGACGTGGTCGGGCTGGACACCTTCGCCCACGTGGTGAAAACCATGGACGACACGCTGCCGAACGACCCGTGGCACGCCTACTTCAAGTCGCCGCAGTGGCTGCAGCAACTGATCACCGACGGTAGCCTGGGTGCCAAGACCAAGCGCGGCATCTACAAGAAGGAAGGCAAGCAGATGTTTGTCTTCGACGCTGCCAAGGGCGAGTACGTGGGCGCCGGCGAGAAGGGCGACGAAGCGGTCAAGGCCATCCTCAAGATCGAGAACCCGGCCGAGAAGTTCAAGCAGCTGCGCGCCAGCAGCCATCCGCAGGCGCAGTTCCTGTGGGCCTGCTTCCGTGACGTGTTCCACTACATTTCCTACCACCTCGGCGATATCGCCAACTGCGCGCGCGACGTCGACTTCGCCATCCGCTGGGGCTTCGGCTGGTCGGTCGGCCCGTTCGAGACCTGGCAGGCGGCCGGCTGGCAGCAAGTCGCCGGCTGGATCGATGAAGACATCAAGGCCGGCAAAACGTTGGCCGCAGCCGCGCTGCCGGCCTGGGCGCTGGAAGCCGACCGTGCCGGCGTGCACTTTGCCGATGGTTCCTTCGATGCCACCGCCGGCAAACTGGTCGGCCGCTCCACGCTGGACGTGTACCAGCGCCAGCTGGCCCCGGCCAAGGTGCTGGGCGAAACCGCCGGCCTGCTGGGCGAGACCGTGTTCGAGAACGAGGGCGTGCGCGCCTTCACCACCGGTGACGACGTGCTGGTGGTGTCGTTCAAGTCCAAGGCCCACGCCATCGGGCCGGACGTGATCGACGGCGTCAACACCGCCATCGACATCGCCGAAGCCCGCTTCAAGGGGCTGGTGATCTGGCAGACCGAAGAGCCGTTCTCGGTCGGTGCCGACCTGCAGTCGATGCTGCCGGCGTTCATGATGGGCGACTGGGATGCGATCGACACCATGGTGCGCCGCTTCCAGACCACCTCGATGCGCTTGCGCTACAGCCACATCCCGACCGTCGCCGCGACGCAGGGCTATGTGTTCGGCGGTGGCTGCGAATTCGCGATGCACTGCGACAAGGTCGTGGCCGCGCTGGAATCCTACGTCGGTCTGGTCGAGGTCGGTGTCGGCCTGCTGCCGGGCGGTGGCGGTTGCAAGGAGTTCGCGCTGCGTGCGGCGCAGAACGCCCAGGGCGACGTGCTGGCGGCACTGAAGGACTACTTCATGGCCATCGCCACCGCCAAGGTCGCCACCAGCGGCCACGAGGCGCAGGAAATCGGCTTCTTCCGCAACAGCGACAGCGTGGTGTTCAACGCCTACGAGCTGCTGTACGTCGCCAAGCAGCAAGCGCTGGCGCTGTATGAAACCGGCTACCGTCCGCCGCTCAAGGTTGTCGGCTTCCCGGTGGCCGGTCGCGCCGGTGCCGCCTCGATCAAGGGCCAGCTGGTGAACATGCTGGAAGGCCACTTCATCAGCCAGCACGACTTCACCATCGCCGCGCTGATCGCAGACGTGATGACCGGTGGCGACGTGGAGCAGGGCACGCTGGTCAACGAGCAGTGGATTCTGGATCTGGAACGCAAGGCGTTCATGACCCTGCTCAAGTCCAGCAAGACCCAGGACCGTATCGCCAACATGCTCACTACCGGCAAGCCGCTGCGTAACTGATACCGCCGAACAGCGGCCGGAGGGTAGCGTGCGCGCTGCCACTCCGGCCTGAAGGAGATTGCAAAAAATGGTTAAACAAGTACAGGAAGCTTACATCGTTGCCGTGACCCGCACGCCGGTGGGCAAGGCGCCGCGCGGCATGATGCGCAACGTGCGTCCGGACGACATGCTGGCGCACGTGATCAGCGGCGCGCTGGCACAGGTGCCGACGCTGGACCCGAAACTGATTTCCGACTGCGTGGTCGGCTGCGCCTTCCCCGAGGCGGAACAGGGCCTGAACATGGCGCGTATCGGCGTGCTGCTGGCCGGGCTGCCGAACACCGTCAGCGGCATCACCATCAACCGCTACTGCTCCTCCGGCATCAACGCGGTGCAGATGGCCGCCGACCGCATCCGTCTGGGTGAGGCCGACGTGGTGATCGCCGCCGGTTCCGAATCGATGTCCATGGTGCCGATGATGGGCAACAAGGTGTCGCTGAACCCGGCGATCTTCGCCAAGGACGAGAACTACGCCATTGCCTACGGCATGGGCCTGACCGCAGAGAAGGTCGCGCAGCAGTGGGGCGTGTCGCGTGAAGACCAGGATGCGTTCGCGGTCGAGTCGCACCGTCGCGCCATCGCTGCCATCGACGGCGGCAAGTTCAAGAGCGAGATCACGCCGCTGGAAGTGACCTACCGCACGCCGAACCTGGAAACAGGCGAAGTGATCAGCACCACCCGCGTGCTGGACACCGACGAAGGCCCGCGCCGCGAGACCACGCTGGAAGGCCTGGCCAAGCTGAAGACGGTGTTCGATGCCAAGGGCAGCGTCACCGCCGGCAACTCGTCGCAGATGTCCGACGGCGCCGGTGCCGTGATCCTGGTGTCTGAGAAGATCCTGAAGCAGTTCAACCTGACGCCGCTGGCGCGCTACGTGACCTTCGCGGTGAAGGGTGTGCCGCCGGAAATCATGGGTATCGGCCCGAAGGAAGCGATTCCGGAAGCCTGCCGCAACGCCGGCATCACCCAGGATCAGCTGAAGTGGATCGAGCTGAACGAAGCCTTCGCCGCGCAGGGTCTGGCGGTGGCGCGTGACCTGGAGCTGGACATGGGCCTGGTCAACCCGCACGGCGGCGCCATCGCGCTGGGTCACCCGCTGGGTGCCACCGGTGCCATCCGTACCGCCACGCTGGTGCACGGCATGCGCAATGCCGGCATGCAGGGCTACGGCATGGTGACGATGTGCATCGGTACCGGCATGGGTGCCGCCGGCATCATCGAAGTGCTGTAAGCGTAGCGTTGCGGCCAACGTTGGCCGCAGAGCGCCGCGAATGCCCCGCCCCTGGCGGGGCATTTTTCATGGCTGCGCGGGTGACGGCGGTTGCCTGCGCCTTGTCGCACCCATATGTCCGACGCGCTGCGTGGCCGGCTGGCGCCAGTCGTTGGCTCTGCCGCTTGCCGCCCGGCCGGCATAACGGATGCTGACGACGCTGTAGCCGATTCGGTTTATAATCGACGACATTTTTCTGCATCGATAAAGACCGAATTCACACCATGACCACTGAACTTGCCAAAAGCTACGAGCCGGGCGACATCGAACGTCGCTGGTACGATCAATGGGAACAGTCCGGCTACTTCAAGCCGCACATGGACACCAGCAAACCCGCCTTCTGCATCCAGCTGCCGCCGCCCAACGTGACCGGCACCCTGCACATGGGCCACGCCTTCAACCAGACCATCATGGATGGCCTGACCCGCTACTACCGCATGAAGGGCGACAACACGGTGTGGATTCCGGGCACCGACCACGCCGGTATCGCCACCCAGATCGTGGTCGAGCGCCAGCTGGCCGAGCAGGGCATCAACCGCCACGACCTCGGCCGCGACGCGTTCACCAGCAAGGTGTGGGAGTGGAAAGAACAGTCCGGCGGCACCATCACCAGCCAGATGCGCCGCGTCGGCTGCTCGGTGGACTGGGACCGTGAATACTTCACCATGGACGACGTGCGCGCCGATACCGTCACAGAAGTATTCGTGCGCCTGTTCGAACAGGGCCTGATCTACCGCGGCAAGCGCCTGTCCAACTGGGACCCGAAACTGGGTACCGCCATCTCCGACCTCGAAGTGGTCTCCGAGGAAGAAGACGGCTTCATGTGGCACATCAAGTACCCGGTAGTCGGTAGCGATGAGTTCGTGACCGTCGCCACCACCCGTCCGGAAACCCTGCTCGGCGACGTGGCGGTGGCCATCAACCCGACGGACGAGCGCTACCAGCACCTGCTGGGCAAGATGCTGGCGCTGCCGCTGACCGGCCGCCAGATCCCGGTGATTGCCGACGACTACGTGGATGCCGCCTTCGGCACCGGCTTCGTCAAGATCACCCCGGCGCACGATTTCAACGACTATCAGGTCGGCAAGCGCCACGACACTCAGCTGATCAACGTGATGAGCCTGCAGGCGACCATCCTCGCCAAGGCGCAGCTGTTCGGCTTCGACGGCACCGCGCAGGGCACCATCGACCTGCCGGCCGCCTACGCCGGCCTGTCCACCGCCGACGCCCGCAAGGCGATGCTGGCCGACCTCACCGCGCAGGGCCTGCTGCTGGAAGCCAAGCCGCACAAGCTGATGGTGCCGCGCGGCGACCGTACCGGCTCGGTGATCGAGCCACTGCTAACCGACCAGTGGTTTGTGGCGATGAGCAAGGTTGGCGACGACGACGCCACCGGCAAATCCATCGCCCAGAAAGCCATCGACGCCGTCGAATCCGGCGAAGTGCGCTTCATCCCGGAAAACTGGGTCAACACCTACAACCAGTGGATGAACAACATCCAGGACTGGTGCATCAGCCGCCAGCTGTGGTGGGGCCACCAGATCCCGGCCTGGTACGACGAAGACGGCAACATCTACGTTGGCCGCAACGAAGCCGAGGCGCAAGCCAAGGCACCGGGCAAGACCCTGCGCCGCGAACAGGACGTGCTCGACACCTGGTTCAGCTCCGCACTCGTGCCGTTCTCCACCATGGGCTGGCCGGAAGACACCCCGGAACTGCGTGCCTTCGTACCGTCGCAGGTACTGGTCACCGGTTACGAGATCATCTTCTTCTGGGTTGCCCGGATGATCATGATGACCACCCACTTCACCGGCAAGGTGCCGTTCAAGGACGTGTACATCCACGGCATGGTGCGCGACCACGAAGGCAAGAAGATGTCGAAGTCGGAAGGCAACGTCATCGACCCGGTGGACCTGATCGACGGCATCGCGCTGGCGCCGCTGGTCGACAAGCGCACCACCGGCCTGCGCCGCCCGGAAAAGGCACCGCAGATCGCCAAGGCCACCGAAAAGCTGTTCCCGGACGGCATCCCGGCCTACGGTACTGATGCACTGCGCTTCACCATGGCCAGCTACGCGACGCTGGGCCGCTCGGTCAACTTCGACTTCAAGCGCGCCGAAGGCTACCGCAACTTCTGCAACAAGCTGTGGAACGCCACCCGCTTCGTGATGATGAACGTGGAAGGCAAGGACTGCGGCCAGGACGAGAGCCTGCCGCTGGAATTCTCTTTCGTCGACAAGTGGATCATCGGCCGCCTGCAACAGGCCGAGCTGGACGTGACCGAAGCGCTGGAAACCTACCGTTTCGACCTCGCCGCGCAGACCGTGTACGAGTTCATCTGGAACGAGTACTGCGACTGGTACGTCGAGCTGGCCAAGGTACAGCTGCAGACCGGCAACGAGGCGCAGCAACGTGCCACCCGCCGCACCATCGTGCGCGTGCTGGAAGTGGCGCTGCGCCTGACCCACCCGCTGATGCCGTTCATCACCGAAGAGTTGTGGCAGACCGTGGCCCCGCTGGCCAACGCCAAGAAGACAGATTCCATCATGGTCGCCGCCTGGCCGGTTGCCGTGCCTGAGAAGATCGACGCCGCCGCCAACGCGCGCATGGACGCGTTCAAGGACCTGGTCAACGCGGTGCGCAACCTGCGCGGTGAAATGGGCATCGGCCCGGCCGTGAAGGCGCCGCTGTTCATCGAAACGGCCGACGCTTCCATCGCCGAGTTCATCCCGTACCTGAAGCTGCTGGCCCGCCTGACCGAAGGCAGCATCGTTACCAAGCTGCCGGAAGACGATTCCCCGGTCGCCATCAGCGGCGATGCCCGCCTGATGCTGAAGGTGGAAGTGGACAAGGCCGCCGAAACCGCGCGCCTGACCAAGGAAATCGGCAAGGTGAGTGCCGAGCTGGAGAAGCTGACGGCAAAGCTGGAAAAACCGGGCTACGTCGACAAGGCGCCGGCGCATCTGGTGGAGCGCGACAAGGCGCAGCTGGCTGAGCTGAATGACAAGCTGGAGAAGGTGAAGGGGCAGCTGGCGAAGCTGGCCTGATCACGGTCCACCATAAGACTGCCAGCGATGGCAGTCTTATTTTTTATGTGTTGCGTGGTTGCGCCGACCAGACCCGGCTTGCCCGTTAGTGGGCAACCGGCACGGCGTAAATGTGCACAACACAAAAGTGAGACGAGCGATGAATTACAAGAAAATGGCGGCAGTACTCTGCTGTGTGGCCGGTCCGGTGATGGCTGCCGAGCCGGGCTGGTATGTCGGTATCGCCGCCGGACAGGCGGAATCGCAGTTTGGCGCGCAGGACAAAGCCACGCTGAGCTACCAGCCGGACGCGCGGATCGATAACACCGATACCGCGGGCAAGCTGTTTGCCGGCTATGTGCTGGCGCCGAACCTTGCTGTCGAGGCCGCCTATGTGAACCTCGGCAAAACCACGTTCTCCGGCCCGGCCGCTGGCGGAGTGGCACGCGACAAGTTTGCCGCCGAGGGCATTGCGCTGTCGCTGCTGAGCAAGGCGCCACTGAATAGCCAGCTGGCCGTCTTTGGCAAGTTGGGGGTGCTGGCGGCGAGAACCCGTTACACCTGTATCGAGAACTGTGCCAGCCTGCTGGATACCGATCGGGACGAGCTGTATGCGACTTACGGCGTCGGCGTGGAATATGCGCTGAGCAAGAACCTGACGCTGCGTACCGAGTACGAGTGGTTCGATGGACTGAAATACGATGTGCGTTATACGGGTGGTGGTGGCCAGCAATTCGAGTCGGATACTGGTCTGTTCTCGCTGGGGATGCAGTACCAGTTCTGATTGCTCCGCCAGGTGTTGTCGGGTGGAGTTACAAGCTGCAATTTTCCCGGCGTATGAACTGGATGTTTGAAAGGTTGGCCGCAAGCCGTTATGGCTTGCGGCCAACTTTGTTTTGGGTCAGGGGCTGTATCCGCTGCGCGGATGTTTTTTATTTGCCGCTTTCCGCGCGGCGGCGGCTTACTTTCTTTTGTTTCGCCAAAAATAAAGTAAGCAAAGAAAAGGCGATCCGAAGGTGCAAGAATTCCCGTGCAAACTGCCGCCGGTCCGGAAACAAGCCACCCTCTTTTGAGCGCAGCGTATGGGCGGCGCCGGGATGGCGGCAGTTTGCACGGCTTGTCCCAACGGGATGGGCGCGGCGGTTCGGTTTTGGTTGCTGTTTGCTGGTGCTCGGTGTTAACGCGGCAAGTGGATGATGTAGGTTGGTGCTGAGCTTGCGAAGCCCAACGGTTACCGCGCACCTCAACGTTGGCTGTGTGCCGTGCTTAATGATAGCAGGCAGCTATTTCATTTTTTCCAAAATAGATTGGGTTTTTTAGCTTTACCTTAACGCTATCTTGTGTCTTTTTGTCTAGCATATTCATGGCTCGTTTGAGACAAACAGGTTTCTTTATGCATAAGGTTTCGATGCTTTCAGATATATATTCTTCCAGATCTGCGCCCACGCCATGTAGTTTTGTAATATGTAAAAAATCTGCCGTCGCTTTGACTGATTTGCAGCTGTATGCAGTATATTGTGCATGATTTATAACCTTCCAAAAATAAATAGGATCTTTATGGTATATATCTGAGTGATATCTGAAAATGCATTGCAATTCAGATAAATTCGAACACTCATATTCATATGATCCTACATTTGTCGGAAAGCCATAAACGAGAAATATAAATATTAACCGTGGTAGCGTCACTTAATTCTCCTCCACGATTGGTTGTAATGCGGCCTGTATTATCGGGTTGCAAAATATGCCGTCACGTATCTCAGATAAGCCGCAGGCAAATCCGGGGTTGAAACGTGTCTGATCAAGGTTTTCAACGTTGGCCGCAAACCATCACCGGTTTGCGGCCAACGTTGTTTTGCGCTTGGTTACGCCGCAGCAATGGTCAGGCCAGTAGGCGGCAATGCCATTGCTTCAGATCGGCGGGGATGCCGAGGTCGCGCGGGTTGCCGAAGGGTGGCCACGGGCTGTGGCCTTCGGCCAGCGCCTTGGCGGCTTCTTCCGGGGTCGGGTAGGCGGCCAGTGCCTCGCCCTCGTGCATGATGTGGTAGCTGCCATCGAGCGGCACGATCTCGAAGGGGCCGTAGCGGGTGTCGTAGGTCCAGCATTTCATGATGATGCCTCCTTACTTTTAATGGTAGTCGACATGGCGCGACGCGGCAGATTGAGCTGCATAAAATGCGGTTCGATACTTATTGGCCCCGAAGGTTGGCCGCAAGATGGCTTGTGGTGCTTGCCGACACGGCAACGATGACTGCATGACGAGGTTATAATGCGACTTCCTGTCCAAAAAACTGCACCTCATCCATGATCCTGAAAGAAAAGACTTTTACCGAAGCCCGCGACTGGAAGCAGGCGGCGGGTGATGCGGCTGAAAAAGAGATGGCGTTTTATCTGCGCCGCTATTTCGGTGACGACAGCGAGGTGTATGTGCTGAACGATATCCGGCTGGAGATGGATGGCGATGCAGCGCAGATGGACCATGTGCTGATTCATCCCGCCGGGTTGACCATCATCGAGAGCAAGAGCGTGGCCGGCAAGCTGCAGATGAAGGCCGATGGCGAGTGGCTGCGCTGGTATGACGACCGCTCGTCCGGCATGGCGTCGCCGATTGTGCAGGCCAAGCTGCAGGCGGAGTTCTTGCGCAAGTTTTTGCGCCGCATGGCCAAGCAGCCGCAGGTCATTGATGCGCTGGCTATCGACTTCATGATCGCCATTTCCAGCAAGGGTCAGTTCATCGCCCCCAAGGGCGAGACGGTGGCCGAGGTATGCAAGGCCGACTTGGTGGGGGAGCGTATTCGCGCCAAGGTGGCCGGGCCGGTGGCGTTTCCGGCGCCGTACCGCAAGATTCTGGGCGAGTACATGAGCCGGATGCATACGCCTAGGGCACAGCCGGCGCCAGTTGCGCCAGCACCGGTAGCGGAAGCACCCGTGGCGCGGGAACCGGCTCGCGAGTACGCGGCGACGCTGGTCGAGGTGGTGATGGCCGCGCCGGCCAGTCCGCTAAAGCCGACCGCAACGCCGCCGGTCGCGGCGCCGGTGTATCGTCATCTGGATTACATTGGCGACAAACTGCGCCAGGCCGGCTTCTGGGAACGGCTGCTGCGTGACGAGGGGCCGCAGAAGGAATATGTGACGTATTGCAAGGCGTGTGCCTCGCAGCAGCTGGAATTCCGCTATGGCAAATATGGCTACTACCTGAAGTGCCTGGCGTGTGGCGAGAATACCGGCATCAAACCGGACTGCCGGCTGTGCGGTCGTCAGGCCCGGCTGCGCAAGGAGAGCGAGTTGCTGTATGTCGAGTGCGAGGCCTGCAAGCTGAGCGAGGTGCTGCACCGCAATGATCGGCCGCTGCCGAATCTGCCCTGAAGTAGCCCGTGTGCCGCCAGTCGCGGCAATGGTCTGTACCTGAAGGTTGGCCGCAAGCGAAAAACGCTTGCGGCCAACCTTTTTGCGTCTGGGCGGTCGTTGCGCGCTGTCGCGGCGTGATGGGGCCGCGCTTGCAGCCGCCGCGCCTCACCTCACTCCGGCGGTGTCTTGCCGCGCAGCGCCTGCAGGATGTCCATCGGGAACACGATGGTGGAGCTCTTGTCGCCGGCGATCTGCGTCAGCGTCTGCATGTAGCGCAGCTGCATCGCTTCCGGTTGCTGCGCCAGCATGCGCGCCGCGCCCAGTAGCTTTTCCGATGCCTGCAGCTCGCCCTCGGCGTGGATGATCTTGGCGCGCCGTTCGCGTTCGGCCTCAGCCTGGCGGGCGATGGCGCGGATCATCGATTCGTTGAGGTCGACGTGCTTGATCTCGACATTGGACACCTTGATGCCCCAGCCGTCGGTCTGCACGTCGAGCGCCTTCTGGATGTCCAGATTCAGCCGTTCGCGCTCGGCCAGCATCTCGTCCAGTTCGTGCTTGCCCAGCACCGAGCGCAGCGTGGTCTGCGCCAGCTGGCTGGTGGCTTCGAGGAAGTTGGCGACCTGGATGATGGCGCGTTCCGGATCGACCACGCGGAAGTAGAGCACGGCGTTGACCTTCACCGACACGTTGTCGTGCGAGATCACGTCCTGCGACGGCACGTCCATCACCACCGTGCGCAGGTCGACGCGCACCATCTGCTGCACGCCGGGGATCAGCAGGACCAGCCCCGGCCCCTTCACCCGCCAGAAGCGACCGAGCATGAACACCACGCCGCGCTGGTATTCGCGCAGGATGCGGAACGACGACGCGATCAGCAGCAGTACCAGCAGCGCCAGGATCAGCATTAACAAGCCACCGCCCATTTCGTAACTCATGGTGATTCTCCTTTGTCGGTGTCGCTGCTTGGCGTCACCTCCAGCAGCAGCCCTTGCCGTGCGGTCACCCGCACCGGCTGACCGCGTTTCAGTGGCGTCGCGCTGTGCACGCGCCAGCATTCGCCGCGGATGCTGGCCCAGCCTTCGCCGTCCAGATCGTCGAGCATTTCGCCGTGGCTGCCTATCAGTGCCACTTCACCGCCGACCTGTGGCTGGCGGCGGGCCTTGAGCGCCATGCCGCTGACCAGAAACACGAACAGGCCGGAGATGGCCGCCAGCGCCACGATCAGCCCCAGTGGCACGCCGAGGCCGGGCTGTTCGGTATCGACCAGCATCACCCCGCCGATGACGAAGGCGACGATGCCGCCCAGCCCCAGCGTGCCGAAGCTTGGCAGGAAGGCCTCGGCGATCATGCAGCCCAGCCCCAGCAGCACCAGCGCCAGCCCGGCGTAGTTGACCGGCAGCATTTGCAGCGCGTACAGCCCCAGCAGCAGGCAGGTGGCACCGACCACGCCGGGCAGCACGAAGCCGGGATTGGAAAATTCGAACAGCAGGCCGTAGATGCCCAGCAGCATCAGGATCATCGCCACGCTGGGGTCGGTGACCACGCCCAGGAAGCGGCTGCGCCAGTCCGGCGGCAGGGTGATGACCGCGGCACCGGCGGTGTGCAGCACTCGTGTGCCGCTGGCCATCGGCACGCTGCGGCCGTCCAGCCGCTGCAGCAGGTCGGGGATGTCGCGCGCGGTGAGATCCACCACCCGCAGCGCCAGTGCGTCGCCGGCCGACAGGCTGACGGCCTCGCGCACCGCGCGCTCGCCCCATTCCACGTTGCGGCCGCGCAGTTGCGCCAGGCCGCGGATGTAGGCGGCGGCGTCGTTCACCTGTTTGCGGCTCAGCGCATCCTGGTTGCTGCTGGCCGGGGCGCTGCTGTCGGGCTTGCCGGCCTTGTCCGGCGGGCCGGTCATGCCGATCTGCACCGGGGTGGCGGCGCCGAGGTTGGTGCCGGGTGCCATCGCGGCGATGTGGCTGGCGTACAGGATGTAGGTGCCGGCGCTGGCGGCGCGGGCGCCGCTGGGGGCGACGAAGCTGGCCACCGGCACCGGCGAGGCGAGGATGGCCTTGATGATCTGTCGCATCGAGGTGTCCAGCCCGCCGGGGGTGTCCATCTGCAGCACCGCCAACTGCGCGCCTTCGCGCTGCGCACGCGCCAGGCTGCGGCCAACGTGGTCGGCGCTGGCCGGGCCGATGGCACCGCTGAGCGGGATGACGACGACCGGTGCCGGCGTGGCCGCCGCCGTCAGGCCAGGCAGCAGGGCCAGCCAGACCACGGCGATGAACTGCCACAGCTTGCTCATTGCAGGACTCCGCGCCATGGGGCGCTGCTTTCAGTCTAGACCATGGCGCCGCTCGCCATGCGCGGGCGCGCGCGGTCTGCCGTGTGGCCCTGCGGCCGGGGCAGTGTCAGTTTGCGAGGCTGGATTGCGGTTTGCGCGATGCGTTCGCGCTTGCAGGCTGGCGTGCAGGTGTTCAGCGCCCGTTCGCTGTTGGCGTCGGGGTGATCTTCATGACGTGGTGAGGGGCGAGTGGCTCGCCTGTTGCTGCCTGGCGCGGGAGTCGTGACCAGGCAGCGTAAGGGGCTCGTTACTGGTGGACGGGGTAAAAGCGGGCGGGGTTCAGTGCGGGGGTAGCAGAGGAGGGGTGTCGCCAGCGTGTTTCTTCAGCTGTTTGGCGGCGCGTTTCTCCTTCGGCGTGTGCTGTGCCTGCTTTTTCGCTTCCTTGGTACTGTGTCGGATTTTGCCCATGATGCTGCTCCTTGGCGAAGTCGCGGCGGGAGGTCGCGGCTCATACCGCAGTATAGCCGCTGATCGCCGGCTGACCATGTGCCGATGCGGCGGTCTGGCGTGCCGGTGCTGTCGTTAATGGTCTGTTCTGTAACGGTTTTCCGGTGTGGTGCCTGTGTGCTGCTTGTTGCTTGCCGCGCCGTCTGCGGCCAACGTTGGCCGCCACAAACAAAACCGCCGTCACGGCAGCGTGACGGCGGTGGTGTGGCTGGGCACGCAGTGCGCGCCCGGTGCTTGTAACGGCGTGGCGGCTTACTTGATGCCACCGTTGCCGATGACGCCGCCGACGGCCGCGCCACCAAGGGTGCCGAGGGTGTCGCCACCGGTCAGGACCGAGCCGGCCACGCCGCCGATGGCAGCGCCGATGGCGGCGTTACGCTGGTTCTGGGTCATGCCGGCGCAGCCGGTCAGTGCCGCGATGGCGGCCAGCAGGATCAGCGAACGGGTCAGGGTTTGTTGCATGGTGTACTCCTTGGATGGGGCTGGTGGGGAATGGGCCAGCTGATGCTGTTCACCGCACTTAGAAGGCATACTGGTGGCCAAGTTCCGTACCGCTGGCGAATAGCGGCGCATTTCGCCGCTACCAGCCGCCGCCGGCCGTTTGCGCGTGGCCGGCCAGCGCTGCGGAACGCTCCGGCACCGGGCCGGTCCCAGCCTGTCCCTTACTGTCCACCAAGGAGTCTGCGTTGCTGAAATCCTCACTCATGCGCGGCCTGCTGCTGTTGCTACCGCTCACGCCGCTGCCGGCGCCTGCGCAGTCGCTGCCCGACTATCCGGCCACCTATCGCGGCGAGCTGCCGTGTGCCGATTGCGCCGGCGTCAGCTGGCAGCTGGATCTGTGGGACGAGCGCTACTACACCCTGCGCCAGGTTTATCGCGGCAAGCCGCAGCCGCTGCAGCACGACCAGATGGGCGTCTGGCGCATGGAGGATGGCCGGCTGCATCTCAGCGCTGCCAACGAGGCGCCGCTGCTGTTTGCGGTGCGCAACAAGCGGCTGACCAAGCTCGACAGCGACGGCCGCCTGATCGTGTCGCGCCTCAACTATTCGCTGCGCCGCGCGCGCCAGTTTGCGCCGATCGAACCGCGGTTGCAGCTGAGCGGCCTGTACCAGTACATGGCCGATGCCGGCACCATCGAGCTGTGCGAGCTGGGCATGCGCCTGCCGGTGGTGGCGGAGGGCGACAACGTCGCGCTGGAGCGTGCCTATCTGGCCACGCGGCAGCGGCCGGGCGAACGCTTGCTGGTGCGGATGGAGGCGACACTGGCGCCACGCCACGACGAGGCCGGCTACCGGCTGAGCGTGATTCCGCAGCGTTTTGGCAGCATCAGCCAGCGCCAGCGCTGCGATGGCGCCGTGCCGGACACCACCCTGCAACGGCTGCAGCAGGAGCGCTGGCACTTGCGCACGCTGGCGGGCAAGCCGATCGCCGCCAATGTGGCACGGCCGTATTTCGAGCTGGATGCCGCCACGCAGCGGGTGAGCGGCGTGGCCGGTTGCAACCGCTTCGGCGGCAGCTACCGTCTGTCGCCGGCCAAGCTGCGCTTCCGCCAGCTGGCTAGCACGCGGCAGGCCTGCCCGCAGCCGCAGGAGATCGAGCCGGCCTTCCTTGCCGCACTGAAATCGGTACGGCGCTGGCAATGGCAGGGCGGCGACTTGCTGTTGCTGGACGAGCACGGCCAGCAGCTGGCGAGCCTGATGCCGCTGCTGCGCTAGGGTCGGCTGCGGCGGCTGACGCAGGTCATTTCAGCGGCATGGCGCTGATGGTATGTTGAGTGGCCACGCGCTGCGACCGAGCGGCGCGTGTTTTGCACAAGGGGAGAGAAAAGATGAGATACCGCTCAACGTTGCTGCTGGCCTTGCTGGCGCCGCTACTGGCACAGGCCGGCGAGCCCAGCCCGGTGGAGAATGCCGTAGATGCCAAGATCAAGACCTGCATGGCACCGCTGAAGAAGGTGGCCAGTTTTATCGTCAAGGACAGCGGCCATGCCTCGCACGATATCTGGAATGACAAAGACGCTGACCGCCGGCCGTTTTCCAGCCTGATCGCAAAGAAATATTCGGATGGCGACAGCCACGTGTCGATGAGCGTCGGCCCGGACAAGTCGGGCCGGTGTTCGGCGGAATACAACGAAACGGCGTACTGGCCGAAGGCCTGCACCGTGCTGCGCGAGGAAATCTACGGCGAGTTCAAGTATCACGCGTCGCTGAACGAGAGCACCACCATCCTGCGCAACGACGACAAGTCAGTGTACGTGTACCTGACGCCGCAGATGCAGGGCAACGGTTGCCTCAGCACCCGCCGCGAGGTGATTTACTACTGAGCGGCCGTTGCCAGGGTTGGCCGCAGCGTTGCGGCCAACCTTGGGCACGCTACGAAAAAACGCGCCATCCGTGGATGGCGCGTTGTCGTTGGCGGAGGCTGTATCGCAGGTGACCGGCCGGCTCAGTTGCCCTTGCCCTTGCCGCCACCGTTACCGCCACCACCGCCGTTGCCGCCGCGCTGGCTGCCACCACTCTTGCCCTTGCTGCCCGGGCTGTCCAGGTCAACGGTGCTGCTCTTGCTGGCCGGAATGGCGGCCCGCACGCCGGGGATGGCCGGCGCGGTGCCGGAACGGGTGGTGACCGGCTCGCCGTTGATGGTCAGTGACGCGCGCACGCGGTTGAGATCGCCCTGGGTGATGCCCTTGATCGCCAGCAGGTCACGGCTGCTGCTAAAGGTGGTGCTCAGCTGCGCGTCGACGATGCGCTGCGCATCGGCGGTGCTGAAACCGGCGGCTACCAGTTCGTCGTAGCTGGCGTCGTTGATGTCCAGCGCCATGACCGGCGCCGCCAGCAGGCTGAGCAGGATGATCAGTTGCTTCATGGTGTCCTCCCGGATAAGCGACAGTGCAGTATAGTTCGCGCCGCCGCGAGCGCCGGCCTTGTTGCGTCGGCGTGTCCGGCATGAAAAAACGCGCCATCGGCGATGGCGCGTTTGCGGGGCGATGGGGCGGCGGCGCTTACTGCGCCTTGGCCACGAGACGCCAGGCGTGCAGCAGCGGCTCGGTGTAGCCGGATGGCTGCGTGCAGCCCTTGAACACCAGATCGCAGGCAGCCTTGAAGGCAACGGACGTCTCGAAATTGCCGGCCATGTTCTGGTACAGCGGGTCGCCGGCGTTCTGGGCGTCGACCACCGCCGCCATGCGCTTGAGCGTTTCCATCACCTGCGCCTCGTTGGTGATGCCGTGGCGCAGCCAGTTGGCGATGTGCTGGCTGGAGATGCGCAGCGTGGCACGGTCTTCCATCAGGCCGACGTTGTGGATGTCCGGCACTTTGGAGCAACCCACGCCCTGGTCGATCCAGCGCACCACGTAGCCGAGGATGCCCTGCGCGTTGTTGTCCAGCTCCTGCTGGATTTCGGCGGCGCTCCACTGAGGGTTGGCCGCAACCGGAATGGTCAGCAGCTCGTCCAGCACGTCGATGGCCTGGCCTTCCAGCCCTTGTTGAACCTGTTGCACGTTGACCTGGTGGTAGTGCAGCGCGTGCAGCACGGCGGCGGTCGGCGACGGCACCCAGGCGGTGTTGGCGCCGGCTTTTGGGTGGCCGATCTTCTGCTTCAGCATCTCCGCCATCAGGTCCGGCATCGCCCACATGCCCTTGCCGATCTGGGCGTGGCCGCGCAGGCCGCAATCGAGGCCGACCTGCACATTGCTGCGCTCGTAGGCGGTGATCCACTTGCTGGTCTTCATGTCGCCCTTGCGGATCATCGGGCCGGCTTCCATCGCGGTGTGCATCTCGTCACCGGTGCGGTCGAGGAAGCCGGTGTTGATGAAGGCGACGCGGTGGCGGGCGGCGGCGATGCAGGCCTTGAGGTTGACGCTTGTGCGGCGCTCCTCGTCCATGATGCCCAGCTTCACGGTGTATTGCGGCAGGCCGAGCAGGCTTTCCACCGCGCCGAACAGCTCGTTGGCGAATGCCACTTCGTCCGGGCCGTGCATCTTCGGCTTCACGATGTAGATGGAGCCGGCGCGCGAGTTGCCGCGGCGCTGCTGGTCGTGCAGCGCGATCAGGGTGGTGACCACCGCGTCCATGATGCCTTCCGGAATCTCGCGGCCGTCGCCGTCGAGGATGGCCGGGTTGCTCATCAGGTGGCCGACGTTGCGGATGAACATCAGGCTGCGACCGTGCAGGCTCAGCGTGTCGCCAGCCGGCGTCTGGTACTGGCGGTCGGCGTTCAGGCGGCGGGTGATGGTTTTATCGCCCTTGCTGACTTCTTCGGTCAGCGTGCCTTGCATCAGCCCCAGCCAGTTGCGATAAACGATCACCTTGTCGTCGGCATCGACGGCGGCGACGGAATCCTCGCAGTCCATGATGGTGCTGATCGCGGCCTCCATCACGATGTCCTTGACCCCGGCACCGTCCTGCGCGCCGATGGCGCTGGCCTTGTCGATCTGGATCTCGAAGTGCAGGCCGTTCTGTTTCAGCAGGATGGCGCTTGGCGCGCTGGCGTCGCCGTTGAAGCCAATGAACTGGCCGGGCTGCTTCAGGCCGCTGTGGCTGCCGTTGTTCAGTTGTACCTGCAGCTGGCCGGCGACCACGCTATAGGCGGTGGCGTCAAAGTGCGAGCCGTTCTCCAGCGTTGCCGCCTGGTCGAGGAAGTCGCGACCGAAGGCGATCACCTTGCCACCGCGTACCGCGTTGTAGCCGCCGGCACGGCTGGCGCCGCCGTCTTCGCTGATGGCGTCGGTGCCGTACAGCGCGTCGTACAGGCTGCCCCAGCGCGCGTTGGCCGCGTTCAGCGCGTAGCGGGCGTTCATCACCGGTACCACCAGCTGCGGGCCGGCCTGTTCCGCGATTTCGCTGTCGATGTTGCTGGTGCTGATCTGCGCGTCGGCCGGTACCGGTTTCAGGTAGCCGATGCCGGCGAGAAAGGCCTTGTAGGCGGCCATGTCGGCGATCGGGCCGGGGTGGGCGCGGTGCCAGGCGTCGATCTCGCTCTGCAGACGGTCACGCTCGGCCAGCAGCGCGCGGTTCTTCGGCGCCAGCGTGTGCACCAGCGCATCAAAACCCTGCCAGAAGGCGGCGGCATCGACGCCGGTGCCGGGCAGCGCTTCCTGTTCGATGAAGTGGTAAAGGTTGGCCGCAACTTGCAGGCGGTGGCTCTGGATGCGCGTAGTCATGGTTTGCTCTCGGTGTCGGATGATTTGTAATGGATTTTGCCACGATAAGCGGCGATGGCTGACAAGCAGTGTAGCGAGGTCACCTGAGGCGGCAAAGCGCAAAACGGCGATAACATATTTTACTTTTTGTTGCGTAATTTCGATGGCTGTCCTGCTTTTTAGCGCGTGCAAGGTGCGGAATGCGGCCGGCCACGCAGCGGCACCACCAGTAATTTGTCATTTTTCGATGGGGGATTACGTTATGATTTTGTCTTTGAATATATCGTCGCAGAAGTGCCGATCGCCATGCCTTCATCCGCCCCCGAACCGTTTCGCCCCAAAGCCCTGTGTATTGATCTGGAAACCGGCAAGCACGACGCCCTGAAGCTATACCAGCTAGCGGCGTGGCGGGCGGACCGTGGCGAACAGGTCTGCGCCGACAAGCCCATCGACTTTGCCGTGCTGCGCGAGCCGCTGGACCGGCTGGCGGAAGGCGCCGCCTTTCTGCTCGGACACAATGTGCGTCGCCATGACCTGCCGGTGCTGAAAGCATTGTGTCCGCAGTTGAAACTGCACGATTTGCGCCTGGTCGACACCCTGGAACTCTCGCCGATCGCCTTTCCAGCCAATCCCTACCATCGGCTGGTGAAGGATTACAAGCTGCTGCGCGACAGTCGGAATGACCCGCTGAAAGACGCTAGGCTGGCGCTGTCGCTATGGGGAGACCAGCACCAGGCGATGCAGCTGCAGCAGCAATCCGATCCGCAGCGGGTGCTGGTCTACCATGGCCTGTTGGCGGGCGAGCCCGGGCTGGATGCCTTCTTTGCCTCGATCCGGGGGGCATTTGCGCCGTCCCCCAAAAGGTTGGCCGCAAGCCTGCCCGCGCAGCTTGTCGGCAAGGTCTGTCCACGGCAGCTGGCACAGTTGCTGCCGCAGTTGCAGGCCGATGCGACGGCGCGGGTGGCGTTTGCCTATACCTTTGCCTGGCTGGGCGTTTGTAGCGGCAATTCGGTCTTGCCGCCGTGGGTGCGCCTGACCTATCCGCAGGTCACGCAGCAAATCCGGCATCTGCGGGAAACGCGCTGCGGCGACGATGATTGCCCGTATTGCCGCGAACATCTGGATATCCGCCAGGAACTGAAGCGCTATTTCGGTTTTGACGATTTTCGCGCGCAGCCCGCCACGGCCGATGGCCGCTCGCTGCAGGAGGCGATTGTCCGCGCCGGTTATGATGGTCGGCCCTTGCTGGCCATCCTGCCGACAGGGGGTGGCAAGTCGATGTGCTACCAGCTGCCGGCACTGTCGCGCTACTGGCGCAACGGCAGCCTGACCATCGTCATCTCACCCTTGCAGTCGCTGATGAAGGATCAGGTGGACAATCTGGTCAAGATCGGGGTGCTCACGGCGGCGATGCTCAACGGCATGCTGTCCATGCCCGAGCGGCGCGACGTGCTGGACAAGGTCCGTCTGGGCGATATCAGCATCCTGCTGGTGTCGCCGGAGCAGTTTCGCAGCAAGGCGTTTGCCGATGCCATCCGCCATCGCGAAATCGGCGGCTGGGTGTTCGACGAGGCGCACTGCCTGTCGCGCTGGGGACATGATTTCCGGACCGACTATCTCTACGTAACCCGCTTTATCCGCGAGCAGCATGCCCGGACACTGGCGCCGGTGTTCGCGTTTACCGCCACCGCCAAGCAGGACGTAATTGCCGATCTGCAAGCCCATTTTCGCGACCTGCTCGGTATCGAATTGCAGCTGCTTAACGGCGGGGTTAGCCGCAACAATCTGCAATACGAGGTGATCAATGCCGAAGCCTCGGGCAAGCGGCAGGAAATCCACAGTCTGCTGCGTCACGATCTGGCCGATGGTGGCGCCGCGGTGGTGTTTGTCTCGCGCCGCAAGGCCACGGCCGAGTATGCCGAATTCCTGGAGCAGCAAGGTTGGCGTTGCGCCGCCTTTCATGCCGGTCTGGACCCGGCAGACAAAAAGTCGCTGCAACAGCGCTTCATGAGCGGCGAGTTGCAGGTCATCGTGGCCACCAATGCTTTCGGTATGGGCGTGGATAAGCCCGACATCCGCATCGTCATCCATGCCGATATCCCCGGCTCGCTGGAAAACTATTTGCAGGAGGCCGGTCGCGCGGGGCGGGATCAGTCGGCGGCGCGCTGTGTGCTGCTGTTTTGTACCAACGACGTGGAGACCCAGTTTGGCCTGGCGACGCGATCACGGCTGAGCCGGCAGGACATCGCCGCGATCTTGCGCATGCTCAAGCGGCAGTCGGCCAAGAGCGGCAGCGAGGAACTGGTCCTGACCAGCAGAGAAATCCTGCGGCTGGATCCGGAGGTGAACACCGGGATCGACGACGATGCTCCCGATGCCGACACCAAGGTGCGGACGGCTCTGCACTGGCTGGAGCAGGCACAGTTGCTGGAGCGCAATGAAAACCGGACCCAGGTCTTTCCTGGTAGCCTGAAAATTGGCTCGCTGGACGAGGCCACAGCCGCCTTGCTGCGGGCCGATTTGCCGGCGGACAGGTGTGCGCGTTACGAGCAACTGATTGCCTACCTGATCAACCTGGACGACGAGGCGATCAGCACCGATGACCTGACGCTGCATCTGGGCATTCCGGTCGAGGAGTGCATCCAGCTGCTGCGCGGGCTGGAGAAGCTGGATCTGCTCAACAGCGACATGAAGATACTGTGCCTGTTGCGGCGTGGCGTGGCCGACACCTCGGCCGAGCGCCTGCAGCGGCTGGCGCAGTTGGAGCGTGCGCTGCTGGGCCTGATGCGCGAGCAGGCTCCGGATGCGAGTGCCGACGAGTGGCAGGAGCTGGGGCTTCGCCATGTTTGCCAGCGACTGCGCGACGAGTGCGGTTTCGAGGTGCTGGGAGAAACCCTGCTGACCTTGTTGCGCTCCCTGGCCCGCCCGCTGCCCGGCCATGACGGCAGCAACCGGCACGAATACCTGCAGCTACGGGTCGTCCGGCGCGAAGTCTTGCGCATCCGCGTCCTCAAGCCTTGGTCCAGTCTGGAGAAGCTGGTCGAAAGGCGGCAGCAGGTGGCCGGCTTGCTGCTGGACTATCTGCTCGGACAGCTGCCGGAGGGCGCGCGCGGGGCGGCACTGGCCGTGTCGGCGGGCATGGGGCAGCTGGGCGATGCGCTATCCGGTGATATGGTGCTGGTCGCAGAGTGGCGGGGCGATGTCGAGCGCGAGCTGGCTGCCGTCAATGCCGGGCTGATGTTCATGCACGATAACGGTGTTCTGATACTGGACAAGGGCAAGGCCATCTTCCGCGCCGCCATGACCGTCCGTTTGCAGCCGGAGAGCAAGGGACGGGGCTTTCGCGACAGTGATTTCTCGCCATTGCGCGCCCACTACCAGGACCGGACTTTGCAAATCCACGTCATGCACGAGTATGCGCGGTTGGGCCTGGCCAAGATGGCCGATGCCATGGCCTTCGTGCTGGCGTATTTCAGTCTGCCGCGGCTGGCATTCATTCGTCGCTATTTTGCCCACCGTGCCGAGGAACTGGAGCGGGCGGCAACGGAAGAGGCGTACAAGGCCATTGTCTCGGACCTGGGCAATCCGGAGCAGGCCAGGCTGGTGTGCGCGCCGGAGCAGGGCAATACCTTGGTGCTGGCCGGGCCAGGCTCGGGCAAGACGCGGATGATCGTGCACCGTGTCGCCTATCTGATGCGGATCAAGGGCGAGCCGGCGGAGCGCATTCTGGTACTGACCTACAACCGCGCGGCCGCAGCGGAGATCCGTCGGCGCCTGTACACCCTGCTGGGGGTGGCCGCCTACGGTGTCACAGTACTGACCTACCACGCGCTGGCCTTGCGCCTGACTGGGCGCTCGCTGGCGGGTGCGGCCGAAAGCGGTGGCGAGGTGGTGTTCCAAGACTTGCTGGCAGAGGCGATTGCCTTGCTTGGCGGCCAGCATCACCCCCTGGGCAGCGATGATGGTGACGAATTGCGCGAACGCCTGCTCGCCGGCTATCGCTATATTCTGGTGGACGAATACCAGGATATCGACCAGCTGCAATACGAGCTGATCAGCGCGCTGGCAGGGCGTACCCGCGAGCAGGATGCACAGCTGACGCTGCTGGCGGTGGGTGATGACGATCAGAACATCTATGCCTTCCGCGACACCGATAACCGCTTTATCCAGCAGTTTCAGCAGGACTATCAGGCCGACACCGCTTATCTGTTGCACAACTACCGTTCCAGCTCGCACATCATCGACAGCGGCAATGCCTTGATTGCGGCCAACAGCGGGCGGATGAAAGACGGGCACCCGGTGTGTATTGATCATGCCCGCAGCAAGCAGCCGCCGGGCGGGCGCTGGGCGGCATTGGATGCGGTGGTTGGCGGGCGGGTGCTGGTACTCGACGTTGCTGCGGACGTCATGGCGCAACTGCAGGCGGCCGTTGCCGAGATACAGCGGCGCCGGGCGCTGGACCCGCAGCTGGGGTGGCAGGATATCGCCATTTTGGCGCGTAACAACCAGTCGCTGACGGTATGGGTGGCCTGGTGTGAAAGCGAGAGCATCCCTTATCAGCGGCGCGGCGACGCGGATAAGGCGCAGCCGTCCTTGCATCAGGTACGCGAAGGCCGCGAGCTGGTGCTGGCGCTGCAGCAGGCAAAACAGCCGTTAAGGTTGGCCGCAGCGTGGGCGCAGGCGCGAGGGCAAAGCGAGGCGGCGCCGGATAATGACTGGCTGGCGCTATGCGCGCAGTTCTGGCAGGAGCAATGCGGGCAGTGGGGCGAGGAGGAGCAGCTGCCGCCGGCGACACTGCTGGATGCGTTCTACGAATTCAGCCGCGATGCCCGGCGCGACAAGGCCGCAGCCCTGACCCTGTCGACCGTGCACCAGGCCAAGGGCGGGCAGTGGCCGCTGGTACTGGTGCTGGATGGCGGCGACTGGTTCCGGCAAGATCCGGCCGAGCGCCGCCTGTTCTATGTGGCGATGACTCGTGCGGCAGAAGGGCTGGTGTTGTGCCGCAGCCAGGGTGGACGCCATGCCTTCCTGCCTGCTCTGGCCGCGCGAGAGGCGGTGTTGGCCATGCCTGCGGGCAGCGAGCCACCGGCTCCGGTGGCATGGCACTGGCAGTATGTGCAGATTGGGCTGGATGCCGTGTTCCTGTCTTACGCCGCGCGCCGGCCGCCCGACCATCCGTTGCATGCGGCGCTGTCGCGCTTGCGGCATGGCGAATCCTTGCAACTGCGCGAGCAGGACGGTCGCCGGCATATCGTCGACTCGCAGGGCATGACGCTGATCACCCTGTCCCGGCAGTGTCGGCTGCCGGCTGGCGAGTGCCTGGACGTACGGCTGGAAAGCCTGGTGTGGCGCACGGCGGAACAGAGTGATCCGCGCTATCCGGTCGCCAGCGGCCTGAACGGGTGGTGGGTGCCGCTGGTACGGCTGATCATCCGGCCGGCGGGGCGGCCGTTACAGCCAGCCGGCGCGGCGGAAGCGGCGCCACAGCAGCACATCCAGCACCACCATGCTCAGCAGTGACAGCGGGTAGCCCAGCGGCGTGCGCAGCTCCGGCATGTAGTCGAAGTTCATGCCGTAGATGCCGGCGATCATAGTCGGCACCGCGAACAGCGCGGCGTAGGCGGCCAGCTTCTTGCTGATGCTGCTTTCGTCCAGCGAGATCATCGCGATATTGACCTGGATGGCGGTGGCCAGCAGGTCGCGCTGCGATTCCACGGTGTGCAGGATGCGCGACAAGTGATCGTCCACGTCACGGAAATATTCCGGCAGCTCGTGGCACGGTGGCGGCACGCGGCCGCCGTACAGCCGCGCGGTGGCCTCGTGCAGCGGCGCGGCGGCGTGGTGGACGGTGATCAGCTTGCGCTTGAGCGCATACAGTGCCGCGATATTGCGCCGCGCCGAGCTACCCTTGAGAAACAGCCGGCCTTCGATGCTGTCCAGCTCGTCTTCCAGCTGGTGGATCACGGCCAGGTAGCGGTCGACCACCGCATCCATCAGCGCGTACAGCACGAAGCCGCTGCCGTGCGCCAGCAGGTGCGGCTCGCGCTCGCAGCGTGTGCGCACGTCCTGGAAGCCCTTGCGTGTCTGGTTGCGGATCGACAGCAGGAAGTTGCGGCCAACGAACAGGTCGACCTCGCCGACGTGGATGCCGTTCTCGCGGTCCGGCTCCAGCGTCTTCATCACCAGAAACAGGGTGTCGCCGTATTCGTCCAGCTTCGGGCGCTGGTGGCCGTGCAGTGCGTCCTCCACCGCCAGCGGGTGCAGCGCGAACTGGTGGCCGAAGTGGGTGATTTCGTCCGGGGTCGGGTCCTGCAACGCGACCCACACCAGGCAGTCCGGCTGGGCCAGGTGTTCGGGAATGGCGCTTACCGTGATGTCGCCGAGTTTCTGGCCGTGGCGGTAGGCAACACAGTTGATCAGCATGAGGGGCCTTGTGGTGACCGGCGCCGGCCGGGGCGGGCGGCGCCGGATGGGAATGGCAATTGCGGTGCGGCTCTTGAAAAAAGCGTACCGTTGCGGCACTTGTTACGCATCGTATGCTAATTGTGGAGTGCTGCCGTGGCTAGCCCGGGTTTATTGCAACGTCTTACCCCGCTGTCCGGCCTGTGGCCGTTCCTGCGGCCTTATCGCGGTCGTGCCGTACTGGCCGGGCTGGCGCTGCTGGTGGCCGCCGCGGCCACGCTGCTGCTGCCGGTGGCGTTCCGCTACCTGATCGACCACGTCTTCGTGCAGCGCGAGGCGATCGACGGCTACTTTCTGGCGCTGTTGGCGCTGGCGCTGGTACTGGCGCTGTTCACCGCGCTGCGTTTTTACCTCGTGTCGTGGCTGGGCGAGCGCGTCACCGCCGATGTGCGCAGCGCGGTGTACCGCCATGTGATCCGCATGAGCCCGGAATACTTCGAGACGCTGCAGACTGGCGAGGTGCTGTCGCGGCTGACCACCGACACCACGCTGGTGCAGACCGTGATCGGCACCAGCCTGTCGATGGGGCTGCGCAACATCCTGCTGATGCTGGGCGGGCTGGTGATGCTGGCGGTGACCAGTCCCAGCCTGACCGGCTACATCCTGGTCACGCTGCTGCTGGTGATCCTGCCCATCCTGGTCTTCGGCCGCCGCGTGCGTACGCTGTCGCGCGCCAGCCAGGACCGCATCGCCGATTCCAGCGCCATGGCCGGCGAGACGCTGAACGCGGTACAGACGGTGCAGGCCTTCGCGCAGGAGGCCCGCGAAACCGTGCGCTTCGACGGCTCGGTGGCGCTCGGCTTCGACACCGCGCTGGCGCGCATCCGCGCCCGTTCGCAGCTGACGGCGGTGGTGATCATGCTGGTGTTCGGCGCGGTGGTGTTCGTGCTGTGGCTGGGCGCGCGCGCGGTGCTGGCCGGCGAGATGTCCAGCGGCTTGTTGGCGCAGTTCATCCTCTACGCGGTGGTGACCGCCGGCGCCATCGGCGCGGTGGCCGAGGTGTGGGGCGACCTGCAGCGCGCCGCCGGCGCGACCGAACGCCTGATGGCACTGCTGGCACTGCGCTCGCCGGTGCAGCCGCCGGTGCAGCCGCTGCCCTTGCCGGCAACGGGCGACGGGCTGCAACTGCAAGACGTCGGCTTCGCCTATCCGTCGCGCCCCGGACAGCCGTCGCTGTCCGGCATCAGCCTGGCGATCCACCCCGGCGAGCAGCTGGCGCTGGTCGGGCCGTCCGGCGCCGGAAAGACCACGCTGTTCCAGCTGCTGCTGCGCTTTTACGATCCGCAAGTTGGCCGTATCGCGCTCAACGGCACCGATATCGCGCAACTGGACCCGCAGGCGCTGCGCCGCCACATCGGCATCGTGCTGCAGGATACGGTGATTTTCGGCGCCAGCGCGCTGGAGAACATCCGCTACGGCCGGCCGGAGGCGACGGACGAGGAGGTGTTCGCCGCCGCCCGCGCCGCCGCCGCGCACGAATTCATCGAGCGCCTGCCGGAGGGCTATCACAGCTATCTGGGCGAGCGCGGCGTGCGCCTGTCCGGCGGCCAGCGCCAGCGCATCGCCATCGCGCGCGCCATCCTGAAAAACCCGCCCATCTTGTTGCTGGACGAGGCCACCAGTGCGCTGGATGCCGAATCGGAACAGCTGGTGCAGCAGGCGCTGGAGCGCGCCGCCGCCGGGCGTACCACCATTGTGATCGCGCACCGGCTGGCGACGGTGAAGCAGGCCGATCGCATCGTGGTGCTGGAGCAGGGCCGCATCGTGGCGGAGGGCACCCACGCCGAGCTGCTGCAGCGCTCGCTGCTGTACGCGAGGTTGGCCGCATTGCAGTTCGGGCTGGATGGCTGAACTGCGGCCAACCTTGTTGCGCGGGGCAAGGGCGGCGATAATCGCGCCTTGATTGAATGAGGACAGATCCGAGCATGCTGATTAGCGAATCCAGGGTAGAGCGTTTGGTGGTACACCGTGTCGGCAATCCGGCGCGTGGCGAGCCGTTGCAGCTGTCGCACAAGGCCATCGGCGTGGACGAGGCGGTGTCGGCGCTGATTCTGGACGGCTACCTGAAGGGCATCGTCTCCGACAAGAAGAAGTACCAGTTCTTCCACGAGACCGATCTCAACCTCAACGAGCTGTACCACTACACGCGGCAGTTTTTCCGCGGCGACGTCGATCTGCTGGAGGTGTCGCAGCGCATCGCCAAGCACCTGTTCGCACGCTCGCAGCACCCGAACATCGCCGCCGGCGACCTGTTGGTGATCCTGTTCTCTGGTCTTGGCGAAGCGGACAGCCCGCAGCGCGCGCTAGGCGTGTTCAAGGCGGAGATCCAGGAGGACTTCCTCACCATCGTCGAAAGCGGCGAGGTGTTCGACATCAGCCACGCCAGCGGCATCAACCCGCGCCTGATCGACAAGGGTGCGCTGATCCTGGAAAACGGCCCGTTGCTGTACGCGGTCGACCGCCAGGGCCACGAGGCCAAGTTCTGGCTCGACGACTTCCTGCAGGCGATGCGGGTGCCGGATACCAGCAGCAGCAGCAAGCTGGTGGCCGAGGTGATGGAGCAGATCTCGGAGGAGATCGAAGACCCGCTGGCGCAGGTACGCTTCAAGGACGAGGTGATGACGCTGTGCAAGACGGTGCCGGAAGTGTCGCCGCGGCAGATGGGCAGCATGGCGGAGCGCTACGTCGAGCCGGAGCAGGTCGGGCGCCTGTTCGATAGCGCCGCCGAGAACTACGGCTTTGCGCTGGAGAGCGACGTGCGGCTGCCGGCACAAGGCATGGCGCGGCGGCTGGAAAAGAGCTGGAGCAAGGTTGGCGTCGGTAACGGCATCAGCCTGCTGCTGCCGTCGGACCTGAGCCTGCAGAACGTGCAGACGGTGAAGGGTGACAACGGCGAGCTGCAGATCACGCTGCGCCTGCTGCAAAAACAGTAAGTCGCCGGCCCGCACGGGCCGCAGACAAGAAAAGGTTGGCCGCATCGCTGCGGCCAACCTTTTTCATTCGCGGGCGCCTATTTCAGCGTCTGCAGGTATTTGTACACCGTGGCGCGGCCGAGGCCGAGTACGTTGGCGATGTAGTGGGTGGCGCTCTTGCCGTTGAAGGCGCCCTCGGCGTACAGCGCCTCGACCAGCGCCTTGCGGTGCTGGCGCGACAGGGTGTTGAGCGCCAGTTGCCGCTCCTGCAGCCAGCGGTGCATGAAGGTGTTGATGCGCTCCTGCCAGTCGTCGCGGAACAGCTCCGCCGGCTGTTCCACCAGCCCGGCGCCCTTCAGCAGCATGCCCAGCATGCCGTGCATGTCCTCGAACACCGCGATGTTGAAGTTGATGCACATCACCCCCAGCGCGGCGCCGGCGTCGTCAAACAGCACCGAGCTGACGCAGCGCATCTTGCGGCCGTCCCAGTTCACCTTTTCATACGGTCCGACGTAGCGTTCGGCGATGGTGCGCTCGATTTCTTCCAGCGCCGATTCGTCGCCGATTTCGCGCCGCGACAGGTTGTTGGCGAGGTAGAGCACGCGCTGGCTGTCCAGGTCGTGGATCACCACTTCGGCGTAGGGAAAGAACAGCTTGGCGATGCTGTCGGCGAGGTGGCTGTAGCGCGACAGCAGCAATTGCTGCGGCGTGGGGCTGGGCGTGGGCGTCATGGTCGGTTCGGGCGCAACGGCAGGGACAGCGATAGTGCCTGATGCGGCGGGCAGGGCACAAGCCTCGCGCCCGCCGGCCGCTATCAGACAGTCCGCGGTGTGCCGCTGCGGACTCATTGCGCGGCCTGGGCCTGTTGCAGCAGCGCGCAGGCGATGGCGATGTCCTGCAGCCCCATGCCGATGGAGCGGAAGAACACCGGGCGCTGGTAGTCCGGCAGTGCGCAGCGCTGGCTGACCAGGTCGGCCAGATCACCGACGATGCGCTCGCGCTGCCAGCTGCCCTGCTGGCTGGCGAGCACCATCTCGCCGGCGCTGTCCGGCGTGCTGTGCTTGTGGTCGCAGTACACGTCCATCGCGGCGAGGCTGGCCGGTGCCACCTCGTGCGCGTTGACGGCATTGGTGCTGATCGAGGTGATCAGCGCCGCTTTGTTCAGTGTTGCCGGGTCCAGCACCGCCGCGGCGGAGGAGGTGCACAGCATGATCACGTCACTGTTGTCACAGGCGGCATCCACGCTGCTGCTGATTTTGATGCGCGCATCCAGCGCCTGCAGTTGCTGCTGCAGTTCCGGCTTGGCGGCGAGATCCGGCGCGTACACGCAGATGCGCTGCCAGTCGCGCAGCGGCAGCACGTGGCGCAGGTGCGCCTGGCCGAGCGCGCCGCAGCCGATCAGCGTCAGCTGGCGGCTGTCCTGCCGCGCCAGCAGGTCGATGGCCAGCGCGCTGGTGCCGGCGGTGCGCTCCACCGTCAGCAGGCCGGAATCGCAGAACAGCAGCGGCTGGCCGGTTTGCATCGACATCAGGCTGGTCCAGGCGCTGATCACCGGGCGGCCGTCGGTGACGATGTAGGGCGACAGCTTGGCGCCGAACACGCCGGCATCGGCCAGCACGCCCTGATAGGTGATGACATCGCCGGCGCCTTGCGGGAACAGGGTCAGCGTCTGCGCCGGCTGCACCGCGCGTTCGTTCGCCAGTGCCTGGAACAGCGCGCTCAGCGCGGCGCGCACCGGCAGCGCCGACAGGTAGTCGCGTACCTGTTGCTGGTTGAGGAGCAGGGGGGCGGCGTGGTGGTCGATGTGGTTCATGCTGGACTCTCGTATTGGTGTGGTCGGGCGCTGCCGGGCGGTAGGCCGTGGCGGGCAGGCTTGTTTGTTGTATTAAATTCCATTGTGGAAAAAAAGTCTACAAATTGTGCGATTACCAATTCCACAGAGTTCTGCGTACGTTTTTTGATGTTGATTTGACGGCAAGTTATTGTTATTTAAGTGATAAGTTGCAATTTGCGACATGGCTTTGTCATGAATAGATCGGCTTTGATTGCCGTGTCTGGCGGGTGGCGCCCAGATTTTTTATAAATTAATTGTCCAAAGTGGAAAAAATGTCTATCTTGTGGCCGAGCCAAAGCAAGACGTGAACGCAGCCCCGCCGGCTGCCAAACCACGCAGGCGCCATGGCCTGGCCAGGCGCAACGGGACGGGACGTTACCCGCTACAGGAACAAAGGAGACATTTCATGATCAGCAAACGCGTTCGCAATGCCGTTTTCCCCCTGCTGGCCTGCCTCGCCGGTACCGCCATGGCGCAGGGTGCGCCGCTGCGCATGGGGCTGGAGCCGTTCTACCCGCCGTTCGAGAGCAAGCAGGCCGACGGCCAGCTGGTCGGCTTCGATATCGATGTCGGCAAGGCGATCTGCGAGCGCATGGCCGCCAAGTGCAGCTGGGTGGAAACCTCGTTCGAGGGCCTGATCCCCGGCCTGAAGGCGAAGAAATTCGACGCCATCAACTCGGCGATGAACATCACCGCCAAGCGCCGCGAGTCGATCGACTTCACCGCCCCGATCTACATCGTGCCGATCCAGATGGTGGCGCGTCGCGACAGCAAGCTGACGCCGACCGTGGCTAGCCTGAAAGGCAAGACCGTCGGCGTGCTGCAGGGCGCCACCCAGGAAGACTTCGTGCGCAAGCATTGGGAGAAACACGGTGTGAAGGTGGTGGCCTACCGCGACCAGGCGCAGATTTTCCTTGATCTGGCCGCCGGTCGTCTGGATGCCGGGGTGCAGGAAGCGCAGACTGCGATGGAAGGCTTCCTCAGCAAGCCGCAGGGCAAGGACTTTGACTTTGCCGGCGGCGTGCTCAGCGATTTCGCCACCCTCGGCGAGGGCACCGGCATGGGCGTGCGCAAGGGCGACCCGCGCAAGGCCGAGCTGGACAAGGCGATTGCCAGCCTGAAGCAGGACGGCACCCTCAGCAAGCTGTCGCACAAGTACTTCCACCGCGACATCATCGCCAAGTAAGCGGCGTGCAAGGTTGGCCGCAGGCTGCGGCCAACCTTGCAGATCCCGTTGCCATGGCCGCTGGCCGCAGCGCCCATGGCAACTGCATCTGAAAGAAGCAAAACATGGATTTCGACATCATTGTCCTCGGCGCCGGCATGATCGGCGTCTCCAGCGCCATCGCCCTGCAACAACGCGGCCTGCGCGTGGCGCTGCTGGACCGCCGCGCCCCCGGCGAGGAAACCAGCCACGGCAACGCCGGCTTGCTGGAACGCGCCGCCGTGGTGCCGTATGGCTTCCCGCGTGACCTGGCCAGCGTGCTGCGCATCGGCCGCAACCGCTCCACCGACGTGCGCTACCAGCCGTCCAGCCTGCTGCAGAGCACGCCGTGGCTGTGGCGCTACTTCCGTGCCTCCGCGCCGCATCGCCTCGCCGCCGCCGCGCGCGATATGCTGCCGCTGATCAGCCGCAGCCTGGACGAACACGCCACGCTGATCGCCGCGGCCAATATGCGGGAGTTGTGCAGCGACGATGGCCTGTACGAGGCCTACCGCAGCGAGGCCGGCTTTGCCGCCGAGGCCGCCAACGCGCGCCGCATCGCCGCCGAACACGGCCTGCAACTGCAGATACTGGACGCGGCGCAGCTGCGCGCCGCCGAGCCGGGGTTGGGCGAAGGCTTTGCCGGCGCGGTGCACTGGCGCGACCCGCAGCGTATCAGCGATCCGGGTGCGCTGACCCGCGGCTATGCCGCCTATTTCGAAAGCCTGGGCGGCACCGTGCTGCAACAGGCCGCCACGTCGCTGACGCCGGACGGCAGCGGCTGGCAGGTGGCCACCAGTGGCGGCACGCTGCGCGCGGCGCAGGTCGTCGTCGCCATGGGGCCGTGGTCCGATGACATTTTCCAGCCGCTGGGCTACCGCATTCCGCTGCAGACCAAGCGCGGCTACCACATGCACTACCAGCCGCTGGGGCCGGGGCTGAGCTACACCGTGGCCGACGTGGAAGGCGGCTTCGTGGTGTCGCCGATGCAGCGCGGCCTGCGCATCGCCACCGGCGTGGAGCTGGCGCGCCGCGACGCCGCGCCCAACTACGCGCAGCTGGAGCAGGCCGAGGCGCTGGCGCGCGGGCTGTTCCCGCTCGGTGAGCGGCTGGATGCCACGCCGTGGCTGGGCAGCCGGCCGTGCCTGCCGGACATGCGCCCGGCGCTGGGCGCCGCGCCGCGCCACAAGGGCTTGTGGTTCAACTTCGGCCACGCCCACCACGGCCTGACGCTGGGGCCGGTATGCGGCCAACTGCTGGCGCAGGTGATCTGCGGCGAAGCGCCGTTCACCGACCCGGCGCCGTACGCGCCGGCGCGCTTCCTGTAACGCCGGACGTTGACGATGCAAAAAGCCCGCCGTCAAGGCGGGCTTTGTCGTTGCGGCCAACCTTGCACAAGGTTGGCCGCAGATTTTTTGACAGGCGGGCTCAGCACTCGACGATGTTGACCGGCACCTCGATCACGTTGATCGCCAGCCCGCCGCGAGCGGTTTCCTTGTACTTGGTGCTCATGTCGCGGCCGGTGTCGCGCATGGTCTTGATCACGCGGTCCAGCGACACGAAGTGCTGGCCGTCGCCGCGCAGCGACATCCGCGCCGCGTTGATGGCCTTGATCGACGCCATCGCGTTGCGCTCGATGCACGGCACCTGTACCAGGCCGCCGACCGGGTCGCAGGTCAGGCCCAGATTGTGTTCCATGCCGATCTCGGCGGCGTTTTCCACCTGCTCCGGCGTGCCGCCCAGCACTTCGGCCAGGCCGCCGGCCGCCATCGAACAGGCGGAGCCGACTTCGCCCTGGCAGCCGACTTCGGCACCGGAAATGGAGGCGTTGAGCTTGAACAGGATGCCGATGGCGCCAGCAGTCAGCAAAAAGCGCACGATGCCGTCGTCGCTGGCGCCGGGGATGAAGCGCGCGTAGTAGTGCAGTACCGCCGGGATGATGCCGGCGGCACCGTTGGTCGGCGCGGTCACCACGCGGCCACCGGCGGCGTTTTCCTCGTTCACCGCCAGCGCGTACAGGTTGACCCAGTCCAGCACCGTCAGCGGGTCGCGCAGCGCCGCTTCCGGCGACGACAGCAGCTTGCGGTGCATGTCGGCGGCGCGACGCTTGACCTTCATGCCGCCTGGCAGGATGCCTTCGCGCTCGCAGCCGCGCTTCACGCAGGCCTGCATCACGTGCCAGATGTTGAGCAGGCCGGCGCGCACTTCTTCCTCGCTGCGCCACGCCAGCTCGTTCTCCAGCATGATCTGGCTGATGCTCTTGCCGTGGCGCTGGCACAGCGCCAGCAGCTCGGCGCCGCTCTTGAACGGGTGCTTCAGCTCGGTGACGCCCGGTGGTACGAAGCCGGCGTCGATCGCCGCCTCGTCGACCACGAAGCCGCCGCCGACCGAGTAGTAGGCGCGCTTGGACAGGCTGCTGCCGTCGGCGGCAAACGCCTCGAAGATCATGCCGTTAGGGTGATAGGGCAGCGCCTTGCGCTTGTGCAGGATCAGGTGTTCGGACTCGATGAAGTCGATCTCGTGCGTGCCCAGCAGCGCGATGCGCTTGTTGTTGCGGATGGCGGCCAGCATGCCGTCCACGGCATCGGTATCGACCAGGTCCGGGTATTCGCCCTGCAGCCCGAGCAGCACCGCCACATCGCTGCCGTGGCCTTTGCCGGTGGCACCGAGAGAACCGAACATTTCGGACTTGACCGCGGCGGTCTGTGTCAGCAGGCCGTCCTTTTCCAGCCGGGCGACGAATTGCCGCGCCGCGCGCATCGGGCCGACGGTGTGGGAGCTGGACGGGCCGATGCCGATCTTGAACAAATCAAAAACACTGATTGCCATGTTGCTTCTCTTGAGGTGGTGCCTGCGGCGCAGGGCTAGTTTTCATTATAGTCGGGCGCCATCCGCTGGACGGCGCCCGCTGCTGCTTGAACCTGTGCACGATCTGCTGCGCTTCGGCGATACCGCGTTGAAAACGGCTTCGGAATGCTCATTGACCCGATGTCAACTCCGCTTCCTCAGTCGTTTTCGCCTTGTCTCGCTCTAGCTCGCGAGATCGTGCACCACGTTCTTAGCGATAAACCGGGAAGGCGGCGCACAGCTCCGCCACCTGGCGTTTCACGCGGGCGGCGACATCGGCGTTGTCGATGTCGTCGAGGATGTCACACACCCAGTGCGCCACCTGGCCGGCTTCCGCTTCCTTGAAGCCGCGGCTGGTGATGGCCGGGCTGCCGATGCGGATGCCGCTGGTGACGAACGGGCTTTGCGGGTCGTTCGGTACCGCGTTCTTGTTGACGGTGATGCAGGCGGCACCCAGCGCGGCGTCGGCGGCCTTGCCGGTGAGGCCCTTGTCGATCAGGCTCAGCAGGAACAGGTGGTCATCGGTCTTGCCGGATACCACCGTGTAGCCGCGCTGCTGGAACACCGCCACCATGGCGCGGGCGTTGGCCAGTACCTGTTTCTGGTAGTCGACGAATTCCGGCTGCAACGCCTCGAGGAAGGCTACCGCCTTGGCGGCGATCACGTGCATCAGCGGGCCGCCCTGGATGCCGGGGAACACCAGCGACTGCAGTTTCTTTTCCAGCTCCGGATTGGCTTGTGCCAGGATCAGGCCGCCGCGCGGGCCGCGCAGTGTCTTGTGGGTGGTGGTGGTCACCACGTGTGCGTACGGAATCGGGTTCGGGTACAGGCCGGCGGCCACCAGGCCGGCGACGTGCGCCATGTCGACAAAGAAATACGCGCCGACGCTGTCGGCGATCTCGCGCATGCGCGCCCAGTCCACCACCAGCGAGTAGGCGGAGAAGCCGGCGACCAGCATCTTCGGCTTATGTTCGCTGGCCAGACGCTGCACTTCGTCGTAGTCGATCTCGCCGGTGTCCACGTTGATGCCGTACTGCACCGCGTTGTAGATCTTGCCGGAGAAGTTGACCTTGGCACCGTGGGTGAGGTGGCCGCCGTGCGCCAGACTCATGCCCAGCACGGTGTCGCCCGGCTGCAGCAGCGCCATGTACACCGCGGCGTTGGCCTGGCTGCCGGAGTGCGGCTGCACGTTGGCGTAGTCGGCGCCGAACAGTTGCTTGGCGCGGTCGATGGCCAGCTGCTCGGCGACATCGACGTGCTCGCAGCCGCCGTAGTAGCGCTTGCCGGGATAGCCCTCGGCGTATTTGTTGGTCAGTTGGCTGCCTTGCGCCTGCATCACGCGCGGACTGGTGTAGTTCTCGGAGGCGATCAGCTCGATGTGGTCTTCCTGGCGTTGTGCCTCGGCCTGCATCGCGGCCCACAGTGCGTCGTCGAAACCGGCAATCTCCATCTCTTTGGTAAACATCGTGCATTCCTTTTTCTTGGCGCGAACGGCAAAGGTTGGCCGCAACCGCGCTGGTAGTGGCGGCAGGGTCGGGCAGGGCGTTGACGCATGGATGTGCGGCGTAAAGGACAATGGCGCCCGCCCGGCGTCTGCCGGACGATGCCCCCTCTGTCCCTTTGCCTGAGAGATTGCGGCGCACGGTGTACTCACCGGGCCATGCTTCCTTCGGCGAGATCCGGCCTTGCGGCTGATCTACTCTCCAGAGTGCCAGACGTCGCTGCAGTTCTTTTGCCTGAGAGTTTCCGGGGCGATTCCCCTTCGGCGCTGTCAGCGAATGACAGTCTCTCCTGCAGCGGCTTGATTGGCTGGTCGCAATCTAGTGAAGCGGCGCGCGGCTGTCAACGCATCGACGACAGTATTCAATGTGCTGTTGCAACAAAAAACCCCGCCGCAAACGCGCCGATCCAGTCGGATCGGGCGTTCGGCAGGGTTTGCACTGCAAAACCGTATGCTTATATAAGGTGCGCTATCGCGGCGTGAATCAGACGCTGGCGACGGTAAAGCGCTGACGGTGGTGTTGCGGCTGCAGCGCTTCGTCCACCACCGCCACGGCGAGGTCGGCGTCGCTGATGCCGGCCGGTGCTTCGCCGGCCATCAGCAGCTCGTTACCGCCGAGACGGTACTGGCCGCTGCGCACGCCCGGCGACAGCAGCGCCGGTGGCGACACGAACACCCAGTCCAGCTGCGTTTCCTGTTGCAGCAGGTTCAGCGCCTGGCGCGCGCCCTCGGCACCTTCCTTGTACTCCGCCGGGAAGTGCGGGGTGTCGATCAGCTGCACGCCGGGGGCGACGAACAGGCTGCCGGCACCGCCGATCTCGATGAAGCGCGGTACACCGGCGGTCTTGACCCCGGCGACGATAGCCTGGTGGCCGGCGAGGAACAGCGCGCGGATGTCGGCCTTGTCCCAGCCGGGGTTGAAGGCGCTGATCACCACGTCGTGGCCGGCCACGGCACGGGCCACCGCGTCGGCGTCATAGGCATCGGCGGCCACCACCTCAAGGTTGGCCGCAGCGCCGATGCGCTCGGGACGGCTGGCGATGGCGGTAACCGCGACATTGCGCGACAGCAGTTCTTTCAGGATGGCCGAGCCGACAAAGCCGCTGGCGCCGATCAGTGCGATTTTCATGAGTGCTCCTAGCTGCCCGCTGACGGGCGGTGATTGATGAGGGCAGTGTAATTGCCGATTCACACTCCGATAATCCGTCGTAAAATTGATTAATTGTTAATTTGAAATAATGAATATGGACGAATTGCGCAGCATGGCGGTGTTTGCCCGGGTGATCGAGAAAGGCTCGATGAACGCGGCAGCGCAGAGCCTTGGCATCACGCCGTCGGCGGTCAGTCAGCATTTACGGCGGCTGGAGCAACGCCATGGCGTCACCTTGCTACAGCGCACCACGCGCAAGCTGACGCTGACCGAGGCCGGGCAGCTGTTCTACCAGGGCTGCGCCGCGATGCTGGCGGCGGCGCGGCAGGCGGAGCAGCAGCTGTCGGCGCTGCGCGACGCGCCGGTGGGCGAGCTGCGCATCTCCGCGCCCAGCGGCTTCGCCGGCGGCGTGCTCAGCAGCGCGCTGGCGCCCTTGCTTGAGGCCAACCCCGGCCTCAGCCTGCGGCTGTTCTTTCACGACGAGATGGTGGACCTGCTGGAGTTGCAGATTGATCTCGCGATCCGGGCCGGCAAGCTGAAGGATTCGTCGCTGGTGGCGCGCCATCTGGCCGACTGGCACTTTGTCATTTGTGCGTCGCCGGTCTATGTTGCAAAGCATGGCCTGCCGCAAACACCGGCCGAGCTGTTGCAGCACGACTGGGTCGGGGTGGCCGCGCACGAAGGCCTGAGCCGCTTGCAGTTGACGCGCGGGGCAGAAACGGTGACTTTATCGATGCCGCCCCGTATCAGCAGCAACAATATCCTGTCGGCACGGGCCTTCGTGCTGGAAGGCCTGGGTCTGTCCTTGCAACCGGAGCCGGAAGTACGCAAGGAACTGGCCGCCGGTCTGCTGCAGCCGGTGCTGAGCGAGTGGAGCCTGCCGGAATTGCCGTTGTGGATGGTGACACCGCGGCGCGAGGGGCAACCTGCAAAAGTGCGACATGCGATGTTGGTATTGCAGGCAGCCTTGGGTGGCGAACGCCATCTTTGACATTGGCAAGGGCGGTTTGTTGCCAGATTGTTTCGATATTGTTATATAAAAATGCCAGATAATGAGGATTGTGCGCAGAATACAAAATTCCGTTGTTAACGAAATGCCATGAAATGGCTTTGTGAATATAAACAAATAACCACAGGTGGGCTTAGTAGTACTATGCCGCACCATAACTTACAAAATTCAGTGGGGAATACACATCATGATGTCATTGCGTACTCGCCTGATGGCCTTCGTGCTGCTGGTACTGACGGTACTCGCGGTCATGTTCTGTGCCGTCGCGTACTGGAAAATGAGCGACGCCCTGTCCAGTGCTATCCGTAACGAAATCAATCAGGCCGCCAACAGCAAGGCGAGCTTTGTTGCAGAGTGGGTGTCCACCCGCCAGAAGATCGTCGCCTCGGCGCTGCCGCGCTTCGGTACCGGCGAATTGCAGCCGGTGCTGGACCAGGCGCGCGATGCCGGTGGTTTTGACGACATGTACATCGGTCAGCCGGACAAGACTATGACCCAGTTCACCGGTGCGCCGAAAGTACCGGAAGGCTACGACCCGACCGGGCGGCCATGGTATCTGGCGGCCAAGGATGCGACCGGCCCGATCGCGTCGCCACCTTATATCGATGCTGCCACCAAGCGTCCGATCATCACCTTCGCCCAGGCGCGCAAGGATGGCGGCCAGCTGGTGGCCGTGGCCGGTGGTGACGTGACGCTGCAGCGCGTGGTGGACGAAGTGGTTGCCGCCAAGCTGCCGGGTGACGGCTATGCCTTCCTGGTGACCGGCGACGGCACCGTGATTGCGCACCCGGAAAAAGAATCCGGCCTGAAAAAGATCGGCGAGGTGGTGGCCGGCTACGACATGAACGCGGTGAACAAGGATGGCCAGATCGTGGACGTGTCGATCAACGGTGACGCCACCCTGACCGCGCTGTATCCGGTGGGCAAGACCGGCTGGTTCCTCGGCGTGATGGTGCCGGTGGCCGCCGCAATGGCTCCGGTAACGCAGCTGCTGATGGTGATGGTAGGCCTGCTGGTGATCGGCCTGGTGGTGTCCGGCATCTTCGCCTACGTTGGCGTGGCGCGCATGCTGTCCGGCCTGTCGGTGCTGCGCAATGCGATGCGTGAAGTGGCCAGCGGCCACGGCGACCTGACCAAGACGCTGCCGGTCGGCAACCGTGACGAAGTCGGCCAGATTGCCGAAGCCTTCAACCAGTTCGTGGCCAAGCTGCGCGAGATGTTCCTCACCGTGCGCGACGAATCCGATTCGCTGGCGCGCGACGCCGCCGACCTGAACCGCGTGGCGGAGCAGATCGCCCAGGATTCGCGCGTGCAGTCGTCGGAACTGTCTTCGACCGCCGCCACCATCGAACAGATCACCGTCAGCATCAACCACATTGCCGACCACGTTGGCGAAACCGAAGTGCTGGTGTCGCGTTCGCGTGACAACTCGCTGGATTCGCACCGCGCGATGGCGGAAGTGGCGCGCGAGGTGGAATCCATCGTTGGTGCCGTGTCGTCGCTGCAGGGCGTGATGTCCAACCTGTCCGGCCAGTCCGAGCAGATCAAGGGCATTGTCGGCGTGATCCGCGACATCGCCGACCAGACCAATATGCTGGCGCTGAATGCGGCGATCGAAGCGGCGCGTGCCGGCGAGCAGGGCCGCGGCTTTGCCGTGGTGGCCGACGAAGTGCGCAAGCTGGCCGAGCGTACCGCCAGCGCCACGGTGCAGATCGCCGAGCTGATCGATACCGTGATCCAGAAAACCGGCGAGGCGATCAACCATGCCGACGCCACCAACGCGAAAGTGGAAACCGGTGTCACCCTGTCGCGTGAAGCGGCCAGCAAGGTGGAGCTGATCAAGGGCAACGCCGAAGAGATCTCGACCCGCATGGGCGAAATCACTTCCTCCACCGCCGAGCAGGGTATCGCCACCAACGAAATGGCGCGCAGCGCCGAGCGAGTCAACTCGATGGCGCAGCAGACCGACAGCAGCCTGCAGGAAGCGCTGGCGACGATCCAGGTACTGGCCAGCCGCGGCGACCAGCTGAAGGCACTGGTATCGCAATTCCGTCTGTGATACATCTTGCATGCAGCAAGCCCCGGCCTGTGCCGGGGTTTTTCTTTTTGTGGAGTCTGTTCAATGTTTGCCAATCCTTTTGCCCGTTTTCAGGATGCCCCGCTGGTGCTGGATGGCGCGATGGCGTCCGAGCTGGAGCGTCGCGGTTGTGACCTGAATGACGCGTTGTGGTCGGCGCGGGTGCTGATCGAGCAGCCGGAGCTGATCCGCCAGGTGCACTTCGACTACTTTGCCGCCGGTGCCGATGTCGCCACCACCGCCAGCTACCAGGCGTCGTTCAGCGGCTTTGCCAAGCGCGGCCTGGACGAAGCCGCCGCCGCGGAACTGATGCAGCGCTCGGTGCAGCTGGCGCAGCAGGCGCGCGACGAGTTCTGGGCCGATGCGGCCAACCATGCCGGGCGCCAGAAGCCGCTGGTGGCGGCCTCGGTGGGTCCGTACGGCGCGATGCTGGCCGACGGTTCCGAATACCGTGGCGACTACGGCCGCAGCGAAACCGAGCTGATGGACTTCCATCGCCCGCGCATTGCCGCCTTGCTGGCCGCAGCGCCGGATCTGCTGGCGTGCGAGACCATTCCCTGCGCGGTGGAGGCGCGTGCCATTGCCCGCGTGCTGCAGCAGGACTTTCCGCAGGCAGCGGCGTGGATCAGCTTCTCCTGCCGCGATGACGCCAACCTGAGCGACGGCACGCCCTTGCTGGCGGCGGTAGCCGAGCTGGAAGCCTATCCGCAGATCGTGGCGGTGGGCGTCAACTGCACCGCGCCGCGCCATATCGTGCCGCTGCTGCAAACGTTGGCCGCACAGACCGGCAAGCGGCTGCTGACCTATCCCAACTCCGGCGAAGCCTACGACGCGGTGACCAAGACCTGGCACGGCAGCAGCGATCCGCTGGCCTTTGCCGAGGCGGCGCGGCAATGGCGTCTGGCCGGTGCCAGCTGCATCGGCGGCTGCTGCCGCACCTCGCCGGACGACATCCGCGCGCTGGCCGGCTGGCTGCGCGGCTAAGACTGTTCGGCGGCAAGCTCAGCCACGGCGACCATTTGGTCGCCGTTTTTCATGGCATCTACTGCAGCAGCGGGCCGGCGGCGAGCAGGCTGCCCAGCGCCATCAGCAGCAGGCCGATGCCGCGGTTGAGCCACAGCTGCACGCCGAGCAGGCGCTGGCGCAGACCGTCCTGCGCCAGCAGCACCGCCACCAGAGAAAACCACAGCACGTGCGCCAGCGACATGAACAGGCCGTAACCGAGCAGCACCGGCAGCGGCGTGCTGGCGGCGACGACCTGGGTGTAGGTGCTGATCACGAACAGCATGGTCTTGGGGTTGAGCGCATTGGTGAGGAAACCGTTGCGCAGCGCGCGGCCATGGCTGTCCGGCGCCGCCGCCTCGTTGACGGCGCCGCTGCGGAAGGTGCACCAGCCGACATACACCAGATAACCGGCACCCAGCACGCGCAGCAGCTGCAACAACAGCGGCGTCTGTTGCAGCAGGCTGGCGCCGAGCAGGGTGTACATCACGTGCACCTGTACGCCGAGGCCGATACCGAGTGCGGCGGCGAGGCCGGCGCGTTTGCCGTACAGCAGGCTGTTGCGGCTGATCATGGCGAAGTCGGCGCCGGGGCTGATCACGGCGAGCAGGGTAATGGTCATCACGGCAAACAGTTCGGTCATTGCGTATACTTTCGGTTAGTTTGGTGCGGGGTAAACGGATGACCGTCATTGTCACGCTTTGCCCTGGCAATGAATAACGATGGTTTTTGCCTGATTTACGTGAGAAAAACTAACCGATGAGCTTTGCCGCACTGCCGTCGCTGAACGCCTTGCGCGTGTTCGAGGCCGCTGCCCGTCACGGCAGCTTCGTGCGCGCGGCCGACGAGCTATGCGTGACGCACGGCGCGGTCAGCCGCCAGATCCGCCTGCTGGAAGAGCAGCTGGGCGTGGCGTTGTTCGAGCGCCGCAACCGTGCAGTCTTCCTCAGCGCCGCCGGCACCCGGCTGTTTGCCGCCTGCGGCGAGGCGCTGCACACCCTGCAGCAGGCGGTGACGCAACTGCAGCCGACCGCCACGCCGCCGCTGGCGGTATCGTGCGAGCCGACGCTGGCGATGCGCTGGCTGATTCCGCGCCTGCCACAGTTCCATGCGCTGCATCCCGATATCGAGGTCCACCTCAGCGCCGCCGGCGGCGCAGTGCGGCTGGAGAGCGGCCATGTCGAGCTGGCGATCCGGCGCGAGGACTTTGCCTTGCCGGCGCACTACTGCGTGCAAAGGTTGGCCGCAGAGCATGTCGGGCCGGTCTGTCGCGAGCAGGCGGCGGCGGTGCGGCTGCACACCCGTTCGCGGCCGCAGGCGTGGCCGGAGTGGCAGCGCTTGCAGCCGGCGGCCGCGATGGCGCTGGCCGGCAGCCGCGAGTTCGAGCACTTCTACCTCAGCCTGCAGGCGGCGCTGGCCGGGCTGGGGGTGGCGATGGCGTCGCTGTTCATGGTGGCCGACGATCTGGCGGCGCAGTCACTGCAGGCCCCGGCCGGCTTTGTCGCCGACGGCAGTCACTACGTGCTGCTGTCGCTGCAGCCGCTGGCGCAGGATGCGCGGCAGCAGGCGTTTGCCGCGTGGCTGGCGCACAGCATGCAGCAGACGCTGACCTTGCATGCAAACAGGATAATCTGAGCGTGGTGGCTCGGCATTTATATTGCGCCGAATTAATGGTTATGCCGTTATGTGTGCAAAATTTTGCCATTCACGGGTTTTTTGATCTGGATTCATTGCCTTCGGCGCACGGCTGGCTACAATCCGCGGCTGACATATTGCACTGCGGAATAATTCGAGATGACGAGCGCCAGCCACACCCTGTTGGATCCCGAAACCAACGACGTTTCCCATACCCTGCTGGAAGACATTCTGGCCATCCTGGTCGGCACCCTGCTGGTGGCCTTCGGCGTGGCGATGTTCAAGCAGGCCGGCCTGCTCACCGGCAGCACCGCCGGTATCGCCTTCCTGATCCACTACCAGAGCGGCATTCCGTTCGGGGTGGTGTTTTCGCTGATCAATGTGCCGTTCTACTGGCTGGCGGTGAAGCGCATGGGCTGGGCGTTCACCATCAAGACCTTTGTCGCGGTCAGCCTGCTGTCGCTGTTCTCCGGGCTGCACGCGCAGTTTGCCCATTTCGGGCCGCTGGATCCGTTCTACAGCGGCGTGGTCGGCGGCCTGATGATGGGCATGGGCTTTATCGCGTTGTTCCGCCACAAGGCCAGCCTCGGCGGCATCAACATCCTGGCGCTGTACCTGCAGGACCGCCACGGTATCCGTGCCGGCAAGCTGCAGCTGGGTGTCGACCTGATGATCCTGCTGGCGTCGCTGTTCATGGTCAGCGTGCCGGCCTTGCTCGGCTCCATCCTCGGCGCGCTGGCGCTGAACATGGTGATCGGCTTCAATCACCGGCCGGACCGCTATATCGCGATGTGAGGCTCAGGCGCCGGGCAGCGGCGGCAACCGGCGCAGGTGCAGGGCGATGGCCAGTGCCGCCAGCAGCAACAGGCTGAGGCAGGCGGCCACGCCCGGCCAGCGGTGCGATTCCCACAGCACGCCGGACAGCGTGCCCATCACGCTGGAGCCGGCGTAGTAGGCGGTCAGGTAACACGCCGACGCCAGCGCCCGAGCCTGCAGTGCGCGGCGCCCAACCCAGCTGCTGGCCACCGAGTGCGCGCCGAAGAAGCCGAAGGTGAACAGCGCGACGCCGCCGACCACCAACCATAGCTGCTGCGGCAGCGTCAGCAACAAGCCGGCCGCCATCACCACGATCATCAGCCACAGCACATTGCGCCGCCCGAGGCGGTCGGCGAGGGTGCCGGCCCACGCCGACGACCAGATCCCCACCACGTACAGCAGGAACACCAGGCCGATCTGGCTCTGGCTGAGGCCGAACGGCGCCTGCAGCAGGCGGTAGCCGAGGTAGTTGTACAGGCTGACGAAGCAGCCCATCAGCAAAAAGGCGGACAGGAACAGCCACGGCAGGCCGGCGTCGGCAAAGTGACGGCGACCGTTGTGCCACAGCTGCGCCAGACTGCCGCGTGCCGGCTGGAAGTGGCGCGATGCCGGCAGCTGCTTCCACACCAGTGCCGCCGCCAGCAGCCCGATGCCGCCCAGCACCGCCAGCGCCAGCCGCCAGCCGGCGATATCGGCCAGCAGCGCCGCCAGATAGCGGCCGCTCATGCCGCCCAGCGCATTGCCGGCGATATACAGCCCCAGCGCCTTGCCCAGCGAGCTGGCTTCCACTTCCTCACTCAGATACGCCATCGCCACCGCCGGCAAACCGGCCAGCACCATGCCGAAGGCGGCGCGCGACCAGACCAGCGCGGCAAAGCTCTGCGTCAGCGTTGCGGCCAACGTCAGCAGCGCCCCGACCAGCAGGGCGGCCACCATCAGCGGCTTGCGCCCGAGGCGGTCGGCCAGCAGGCTGGCCGGGATCAGCATCAGTGCCATCGACAGCGTGCCGGCAGAGAGCACGGTACTGGCGTGGGCGGCGCCGCTGCCGAATTCGGCCGAGAACAGCGGCAGCAGCGGCTGCACGCCATAGAGCATGGCGAAGGTGGCAAAGCCGGCGCAGAACAGCGCCCAGCCGGTACGACGGTAGGCGGCGGAGCCGGTGACCAGCTTGCCGGGGGCGGGCGCGGCCGGCGTGACGGAGCAGGGGGGTGACAGGGGTGCGCAATAGCTGGTCATGGCAAGGTACCGGGCAGAAGACAGGCTGATGCTAGGCTTGGCCAATCTGGCAGTCCAATATATATTTCAGTAGTTATTCATATCTAAAAGCGATTAATGGAACTGCGCCATCTGCGTTATTTCGTCACCGTGGCCGAAGAGCTGCACTTCACCCGTGCCGCCGAACGGCTGCACATCGGCCAGCCGCCGCTCAGCCAGCAAATCCAGGCGCTGGAGGCCGAGCTGGGGGTGCAACTGTTCCAGCGCAGCAAGCGGCGGGTGCTGCTGACCACGGCCGGCGAACGCCTGCTGTTGCGGGCGCGGCGTCTGCTGGCCGATGCCGAGGCCGCCGCCGAGGAAGCGCGCCGGGCCGGTCGCGGCGAGGTCGGCGAGCTGCGCATCGCGTTCACCTCGTCGATGCCGCTGGCCGGCGTGCTGCCGGATAGCCTGCGCCACTATCGCGAACGCTATCCGGCGGTCAGCCTCAAGCTGGAGGAAATGTTCAGCGGCGACCAGTACCTCGCGTTGCAGCAGCAGCGGCTGGATGTCGGTTTCGTGCGCTACAACGGAGATGAGGTGGTGCCTGGCATCCGCCGCCGCGAGCTGCGCCGCGACCGGCTGTGCGTGGTGATCCGCCGCAACCACCCGCTGGCGGCGCGCCCCCGGCTGGCGTTTGCCGAGCTGCGCGACGAAGGCTTCATCGTCTACCCGCCGGGGGTGTCCACCGGGCTGCCGGCGCTGATCCGGCAGCTGGCGCAGGCGGCCGGCTTCCAGCCGCGCATCGCGCAGACCTCCGGCGAGGCGATGACGCAGATCGCGCTGGTCGCCGCCGGGCTGGGCATCGCCATCCTGCCGTCGCCGCTGGCCTGCGTGCAGCTGGACGGGGTCTGCTACATCCCGCTCACCGATGCCGCCGCCTACCTGTCGATGGCGGTGGCGACCCGTGAGCAGGAATCGTCGCCGCTGGTGGCTGCGTTTCTGGACGTGCTGCCAACGTTGGCCGCAATCGCGCCGTAGCGCGTGCTGCGGGTGAAAAATGGCGCCGTAGCGCTGTCGGACGCAGTGATCTGCGCCACCTTGCCGCCCTGGCGTGGCGGCTGTGCCGCGTGCGGCTTGATCCACGGCAACACTGGCCGGCAGCGGGGTTCGCAACTATGGTAGTAACACCGGCTTTGCTGTATTTTTAGCCTCACGCCGCTGTGGTTGCAGCACTGGAGCAGGCCGTTTCGGCGGCAGATAACGATAAGAAAAACAAAGGAGGGCGTGTGAACACGTTCGATGAAAGCACCACGGTGCTGATTATTGAGGATTCGCATACCGTGCGGCAGTCGCTGCGCGCGATGCTGGCCCAGGTCGGCATCGCCCGTTCCGAGGCGGCGGTCAATGCCGCCGACGGTTTGCAGCGGATACGGCGCAAGCAGTTCGACGTCGTGCTGTGCGACTACAACCTGGGCGACGGCATGAGCGGGCAGGAGCTGCTCGAGCTGCTGCGCCGCAGCAATGCCTATCCGCTGACCTCGGTGTGGATCATGATCACCGGCGAGCGCAAGTACGAGCGCGTGGTCGCCGCCGCCGAAGTGGCGCCGGACGACTACATCCTGAAGCCGTTTTCCAGCCAGACCCTGTTCGACCGCCTGCGCCTGGCGCTGCAGCGCAAGCTGTTCCTGCGCCCGGCCCACCTCAAGCTGCTGGCCGGCGAGGTGTCGCAGGCGCTGCTGATCCTGCGCCAGCTGGAGAGCATTGCCGAAAACAATGTGCAGGTGATGGACGTGCTGCGGCTGATGGCGGAGACCTACATGCTCAACGACCAGTTCAGCGAGGCGCGGCAGGTGTACGAGAAGATCCTGGCGATGAAGGCGATCCCGTGGGCGAAGATGGGCATGGTGCGCATCCTGAAGGAACAGGACGACATCGAGCAGAGCACGGTCATCCTCAACGAGATCATCGCCGACGCCCCCAACTACACCGATGCCTACGATGCGCTGGCACAGAACCTGACCCACGGCGGCCAGTTCCAGGAGGCGCTGTCGATCCTGGAAAAGGCGGTGGCGCTGTCGCCGCGCAACTTCCAGCGCCTGTGCGCCTGTGGCGAGACGGCGCTGAACGTCGGCGACCCGCTGAAGGCGGCCACCTACCTGGAAAAGGCGGTGCTGATCGGGCGCAACAACAGCGCCTTCGGCCCCGGGGTCATGGTCGACCTGCTGCAGGCCTACAGCGAGGGCGAGCAGCTGGAGAAGATGGATCGCCTGTCGCAGGAGCTGGGCGGCCTGCTCAAGGGCGAGGCCGACCAGTTTCTGCTGCTGGTCTGTCGCGCGCTGTCGACGCTGGGGCGCAAGCGCTATACCGATGCCATGGCGTTGCTGCGTCAGGCGGCGGCCTTTCTGCTGCTGCCGCAAACCGGCTGGCGCGACGCTACCCGCTTCATCGAGGCGGTGGCCCGCCTGCCGCAGGACATCGACGGCTACTGTGCCGGTGAATGGCTGCAGCAGCTGGCCTTGCGCTTCGTGAAGAATCACCAGGACGTCACGCTGATGACTGCGCTGTCGCGCGACAACCAGGTGATGATCGCGGCGATCGAGGCGGCGCACACCACGCTGCAGGCGGCCAACGATCAGGCGGTGGCGATGGCGAAGAACGGCCAGAAACAGCAGGCGGCACTGATGCTGTACGGCGTGGCGACGCAGACCCGCAACGACCGTCTCGGCATGAACGCCTGTTCGCTGCTGCTGCAGGACAGTGCGCCGGAGAGCCTGGACAAGGTGCTGCAGCTGATGAAATGGCTGCCGCAGGACCACGAACGGGTGCAGGGCTTCAACGCCATCCTGTCCAAGCGCGAGATACTGTCCGAAGGCTGAGCCGGCGGCAGGTCACGAAAAAGCCCGGATCGGTGATCCGGGCTTTTGCATGCGGCGGGGTGGTGGTTTAGCTGACGAAGCGCATCTTGTAGCTCTTGGCCTTGATCTTGCCGACCGACAGCCGTTCCATCGCCTGCTGCGCGATGCCGCGCTCCAGTGCGACGAAGGTGCAGAACTCGAACACCATGATTTTGCCGACCTGGCTACCGGCAATGCCGCCTTCGCCGGTCAGCGCGCCGAGAATGTCGCCCGGGCGCAGCTTGTCACGCTTGCCGCCGCCGATTTCCAGCGTCAGCATCGGTGGCAGCAGCGGGCCGCCGGGTGCCGGCTTCAGCTCGCTGACTTCACCCCAGATCAGCGGCGCCTTCTGGTATTCCTCTACCGCCGAGGCGCGGCGCGCGTCGCTGGGGCTGACCAGGGTTAGCGCCAGGCCGTGCTTGTCGCCACGGCCGGTGCGGCCGATACGGTGGATGTGGATTTCCGGATCGTGCGCCACGTCGACGTTTATCACCAGATCGAGGTCCTTGATGTCCAGGCCGCGGGCGGCGACGTCGGTGGCGACCAGCACCGTGGTGCTCTTGTTGGCAAAGCGCGCCAGGATCTGGTCGCGGTCGCGCTGTTCCAGTTCGCCGTATAGCGCCAGTGCGGAGAAGCCGGCCTGTTCCAGCTCGGCCACCAGCTCCTTGCAGCGCAGCTTGGTGTTGCAGAACGCCAGCGCCGAGCTGGGGCGCACGCTTTGCAGCGCGCGCGCCACCACGTCCAGACGCTGGTCGGGGTCGATCTCGTAAAACCACTGCTCGATCTTGCTGTCGTCGTGCAGCGATTCCACCTTCACCTGCTGCGGGTTCTTCATGAACTGCTCGGCCAGCTTGCGGATATTGTCCGGGTAGGTGGCGGAGAACATCAGCGTCTGGCGCTGGCGCGGGCAGGCGCGCACGATGCCGACGATTTCTTCGATGAAACCCATGTCCACCATGCGGTCGGCCTCATCCAGCACCAGCGTTTTCACGCCGCTGAGGTTCAGCGATTCGCGGAACAGGTGATCCTGCAGCCGGCCGGGGGTGCCGACCACGATGTGGGCGCCGTGCTCCAGCGAGGCGCGTTGCGGCGCCATCGGCGTGCCGCCGCACAGGGTGATGACCTTGATGTTGTCGATGGCGCGCGCCAGACGGCGGATTTCCTGCGCCACCTGGTCGGCCAGTTCGCGCGTCGGGCACAGTACCAGTGCCTGCACGCCGAACCAGCGCGGATTCAGGCTGTTGATCAGGCCCAGTGCGAACGCCGCCGTCTTGCCGCTGCCGGTCTTGGCTTGCGCGATCACGTCACGGCCATCGAGGATGGCGGGCAGGCTTTCGGCCTGGATCGGCGTCATGCTGTGGTAGCCGAGGCTATCCAGATTGGAGAGCAGGTTTTGCGGCAGGGAGAGCGAGGAGAATTTGGCTTTGTTCACAATGACTTGGCGTTGATTAATCAGCAAGGGGCGGAGTGTAGCAGCAAGGGCGGCTGCGGCCAACCTTTCAGCGGTGGCGGGTGGCAAATCGGTGGCTGGGCGCAGGTAGTACTAAGCGGCTTGTTGTGCGGAGTTGTCTGGCTGGCTGGCGGGCGTGGATAGGAATGTCAGCCGGCCCCAGATGCGAACAACCCCGCCGTAGCGGGGTTGTGCACGATGACGGCAAGGTTGGCCGCACGCGTCAGTTCAGGCGCAGCGGCACGTACAGCGTGCTGTCCTGGCGGCGTACCAGCAGTGCGATATTGCCCTTGGCGTTTTGCAGCGCGCGTTCGAAGCTGCGGATGTTGCTGATCTCCATCTGGTTCAGGCCGATGATCACGTCGCCGTTCTGCAGCCCGGCCTGCGCCGACACGCCCTGCGCCTGCTGGATCACCAGCCCGCCGCGCACGCCCAGTGCTTCCTTGTCTTCCGCGCTCAGCTCGGACAGGGTCAGCCCCAGCTGGTCGAAGCGGTAGCTCTGCGGCAGCGCCGGGCTGTTGTTGCCCTGTGGCGTGGCCAGCTGTTCGCCCGGCAGTTCGATCAGGGTGGCGTCGATATTGCGCTCGCTGCCCTTGCGCCACACGCCCAGCTTGATGGTGGCGCCCGGCGGCTGGTCGCCGACCATGCGCGGCAGGTCGCGCGAGTTCTCCACCACCTGGCCGTTGAGGCGCAGGATGATGTCGCCCACCAGCAGGCCGGCCTTGCTGGCCGGGCCTTGCGGCTCGACACGCACCACCAGCGCCCCGCGCGGCCGGTCAAGGCCGAAGGACTGTGCCAGCTCTTTCGACACTTCCTGGATATGCACGCCCAGCTGGCCGCGGCTGACCTTGCCGCTGGTCTTCAGCTGGTCGGCCACCTTCATCGCCAGGTCGATCGGGATCGCGAACGAGATGCCCATGAAACCGCCGGAGCGGCTGTAGATCTGCGAGTTGATGCCGACCACTTCGCCCTTGAGGTTGAACAGCGGGCCGCCGGAGTTGCCGGGGTTGATCGCCACATCGGTCTGGATGAAGGGCACATAGCTCTCGTCCGGCAGGCTGCGGCCCTTGGCCGACACGATGCCGGCGGTGACGGTGTTCTCGAAGCCGAACGGCGCGCCGATCGCGGCCACCCATTCGCCGACTTTCAGCGCGTCCGGAGTGCCGATCTTGACGGTCGGCAGGTTGGCCGCGTCGATCTTCAGTACCGCTACGTCGGTGCGCTTGTCGAGGCCGATCAGGCGCGCGCGCATTTCACGCTTGTCGGTGAGCATCACCTTGATCTGGCTGCTGCCGCTGACCACGTGGGCATTGGTGAGGATGTAGCCGTCCTGGCTGAACACGAAGCCGGAGCCGAAGGACACGCTGTCCTGTGCCGGCGCCGGGTCCTGCTGCGCGTTCGGCGGCATGAAGCGGCGGAAGAATTCGTACAGCGGATCGTCTTCCGGCACCGGAATCGGCAGCTCGCTCTGGCGCGGGGTGCTGTCGGCGCGGCTGGCCTGGATGTTGACCACGGACGGGCCTTCGCGCTCCACCAGCAGGGTGAAGTCGGGCAGCAGCATGGCGACCTGGCCGTTTGCCTGCGCCGGAATGGCGACGGTGGAAACCGGCTTTTCGTCTTTGAACAGGCCTTCGATCTTGCCGCAGCCACCCAGGGCAGCGGCGATGGCGGCCACGATGAGCAGCCTTGTGTACGGATTCACCTCGGTATTCCTTTTAATGGTGTACTTTGCAGATGAGGTTTTGTCGCAAAACTTCAACTGGCAGGGAACTATCATAGCGGTTTTGCCGGATATTCGCAGAGGTCCGCGATGATGCAGCGCCAGCACTCCGGCTTGCGTGCCTTGCACACGTAGCGGCCGTGCAGGATCAGCCAGTGGTGGGCGTCGAGCCGGTATTCGGCCGGGATCAGCCGCACCAGCTTGTCCTCCACCTCGCGCACGTCCTTGCCGGGGGCGAGGCGGGTGCGGTTGGCGACGCGGAAAATGTGGGTGTCGACGGCGATGGTCGGCTGGCCGAAGGCGGTGTTGAGCACCACGTTGGCGGTCTTGCGGCCAACCCCTGGCAGCGCCTCCAGCGCCTCGCGCTGCTGCGGCACCTCGCCGCCGTGCTGTTCCAGCAGGATGCGGCAGGTGGCGATGGTGTTCTTCGCCTTGGTGCGGTACAGGCCGATGGTCTTGATGTACTCCTCCAGCCCTTCCTCACCCAGCGCCAGCATCTTGTCCGGTGTCGGCGCCACTGGGAACAACAGCCGGGTGGCCTTGTTGACGCCGACGTCGGTGGCTTGCGCCGACAGCAGCACGGCGATCAGCAGCTGGAACGGTGTCGCGTACTCCAGCTCGGTGGTGGGGTGCGGGTTCTGCGCCTGCAGGCGGGCAAAGATCTCGGCGCGGATGGCTTTGTTCATTCGGTACTCGCTACGCTTGAAGTCGGGGATGCCGCCTGGCTGGCACGCCGGGTGGCGCTGCGGCGGGCGCGTTCGTCCAGCCAGTTCTTGGCGGCGATCAGCAGCGCGAGGCCGATGAAGCCGCCCGGTGGCAGCATCGCCAGCAGGAACTGGTAGTTGGCCTCGGCCGGCACCAGGTGCAGCACCAGCGCGTGGCCGGCGTCACCCAGCAGCAGGTGTGCGCCGTCAAACAGCGTGCCCTTGCCCAGCACCTCGCGCAGGCCTCCGAGCAGCAGCAGCACCAGCGTCAGCCCCAGTCCCATCATCAGGCCGTCCAGTGCCGCCGCGCGCACGCTGTTGCGCGAGGCAAACGCCTCGGCCCGCGCCAGCACGATGCAGTTGGTGGTGATCAGTGGAATGAAAATGCCGAGCACCAGGTACAGGCCGTGCAGCCAGGCGTTCATCGCCAGATCGACGCAGGTCACCAGCGTGGCGATGATGATGATGAACACCGGATTGCGGATGTCGTTGGGGATCCACTGCCGCGCGGCCGCCACCGCGCTGCCGGAGAGGGTGGTCACCAGCGTGGTGGCCAGCCCCAGCGCCAGCGCGTTGATGGCGGTGTTGCTGATCGCCAGCACCGGGCACAGCCCCAGCAGTTGCACGAGGCCAGGGTTCTGTTTCCACAGCGCGTTGTGGCAGATGTCGCGCCAGCGGCTGGCGCTTGCGGGTGTGGTCATGGCGTATTCCGGGGCAGCAGAGTGCTGCGGTAGCGGTGGAAGGCGGCCACGGTGCGGCCAACCGCGGCGGTGACGGCGCGGGCGGAGACGGTAGCGCCGCTGACGTAGTCGAATTCGCCGCCATCCTTGCGCACGCGCCACGCCGGCAGGTTGGCCGCGCCCTTGCCGCCGAACTGGCGCGCCCATTCGCTGCGCGCGAGGTCGATGTAGTCGCCAAGGCCGGGGGTTTCCTGGTGCTTGACCACCCGTACCGCGTGCACGCTGCCATCCGGCAACAGGCCAATCAGCAAGCGGATGCGGCCGCTGTAGCCGTCCGGCGCCACGTTTTCGAACACCAGGCCGCTGACGCGGCCCTGGCGGCGCGCGGTATAGAACGCCAGCGCTTCAGGGCTGCCGAACGCCTGCTGGATGGCCGGCGGTAGCGGCTGGCGGCTGGCGGGCAGCACGTTGTCGAAGCTGGCCGCGGGCAGCGTCTGTGCCAGCAGCGCACTCTGCGCGGCGAGCTCGTTGGCGGCGACGGTGCGGTGGGTGGTCAGCCAGGTGCCGCCCAGCAGCAGCGTGGCGGTGGCGGCGAAACCGGCCAGGATCAGCGCGCTGCGTTGCGCCTGTTGCCACGGGCGGCGCATCAGGAACGCCCCTTGCGATGGCCGAACACGGTGGGGCGCGTGTACTGGTCCAGCAGCGGCACCGTCATGTTCATCAGCAACACGGCAAAGGCGATACCGTCCGGGAAGTTGCCGAACACGCGAATGACGTAGGTCAGCAGCCCGACACCAAAGCCGAAGATCAGCCGTCCCTTGGGCGTACTGGCGCCGGACACCGGATCGGTGACGATGAAGGCCGCCGCCAGCAGGGTGCCGCCTTGCAGCAGGTGCAGCAGCGGCGATGCGTACTGTGCCGGCTGCCACAGCCACAGCGGCAGCGCCAATGCCAGCAGCCCGGCCAGCATCGCCAGCGGCGTCTGCCACGGGATCAGCTTTTGCTGCCACAGCCACAGGCCGCCGGCCAGCCAGCCCAGCGCGATCAGCCCCTGCGCCGACGATTGCGGCAACAGCCCGGCCAGCGCCTGGCCCTGGCGCAGCCCGGTCTTGAGCACGTCCAGCGGCGTGGCGCTGCTGATCGCGTCCGGCACGCTGCCGGGCGCCAGCGTGTGCAGGAAGATCCACTGCCACTGTGCCGCGGCGTCCAGCGGCAGCTGCGGGCTGCCCCACTGCGCCATCTGCGCCGGGAACGACACCACCATCAGCGCAAAGCCGGCCATCGCCGGATTGAACGGGTTGTTGCCGAGGCCGCCGTACAGCTGCTTGGCGACGATGATGGCGAACAGGGTGGCGACCACGATCATCCACCAGCTGCCCAGCGGTGGCAGCGACAGCGCCAGCAGCCAGGCGGTGACGATGGCGGACAGGTCTTTCAGTGCCGGCCACACCGCCATGCCGCGCAGGCGCAGCATGACGGCCTCGGCGCCCAGTGCGGTGAGGCTGGCCAGCAGCAGTTGCAGCAGTATGCCGATGCCGTTGCAGTAGACGGACAGGGCGATGCCGGGCAGCAGCGCGGCGAGGACTTTCAGCATCACCGTGGACACGGTGGCCGGTTTGGCGATATGGGTCGAGTGGATGGCGGTCATGAGTCGGGTTGTTGTTTGGCCCTGGCTTGATCAGCGGCCGCCTTGCGTGCGGCGGCACGCGTCATCGCGGCGGCGATGGCCGCCTGCTTGGCGTCGTCGAGCCCGCTGCTCTGCGGTGGCGGGGAAGGTGGCTGGCCGCTGGCGGCCTTGGCTTCGTCGTCGGCACTCTTGCGCGCGGCGGCACGCGCCATCGCCGCGGCGATGGCCGCCTGCTTGGCGTCGTCGAGCCCGCTGCTCTGCAGAGGCGGGGCAGGTGGCTGGTCGCTGGCGGCCTTGGCTTCGTCGGCGGCGTTCTTGCGCGCGGCGGCGCGGGCCATTGCGGCGGCAATCGCCGCCTGCTTGGCGTCATTCAGGCCGCTGCTATGCTGTTCCGGCAGTGGCGCCGCTTCGCGCTGCGCGGCGGCCCGTGCCATGGCAGCGGCGATGGCGGCCTGTTTCGGGTCGGAGGTGGGCGCAAGGTTGGCCGCAGCGCTGTGGCCGGGTGTCTGGCGTGCGGCGGCCTGGGCTGCTGCCTTGTCGGCGAGACGCTGCGCTTTTTCGGCCTTGTCGCGCTGCAGGCGGAACTGGCGGAATTCGTGGCGCTGCCGCGCGAGATTGGCGGCGTTCTTGTCGCGCTCGGCGGCCCAGATCTCGCTCTTGGCGAATCGGTAGTAGTCGACCAGCGGAATCTGGCTGGGGCAGACATAACTGCAGGCGCCGCACTCGATGCAGTCGAACAGCTGCCACTGCTGCGCCTTGTCGAAGTTCTTCGCCTTGGCGAACCAGAACAGGTCCATCGGCTGCAGCGACACCGGGCAGGCGCTGGCGCAGTCGCCGCAGCGGATGCAGGCCTGCGCCGGCGGCCGCGGCGGGAACAGCGCCGGCGACTTGACGAGCAGGCAGTTGCCGGCCTTGGTCAGCCCGGCGCCAAGATCGGGCAGGGTAAAGCCCATCAGCGGGCCACCCATCACCACCTCGTGGCTGTCGCGGTGTGGCTGCGCCAGGGCCAGCAGGCTGGCGAGCGGTGTGCCGATCAGTGCCTCGACGTTGGCCGCAGCGTCCACCGCGCCGGTAAGGGTGACGATGCGGCTGATCAGCGGCTCGCCGTGCAGCACCGCGCGGCCGATGGCGTAGACGGTGGCGACGTTGAAGCACTGCACACCGTGTTCGGTGGCGCGCACGCCGTGCGGAATGGCCTTGCCGGTCAGCACGTGGATCAGCTGCTTGGCGCCACCGCTGGGGTATTTGGTTGGCACTGCCACCACGCGGTAGCCGTGCGCGGCGGCGGCGGCCTGCATCGCGGCGATTGCCTGCGGCTTGTTGTCCTCGATGCCGATCAGCACCTGGCGCGCCTGCAGTGCATGGCGGGTGACGGCGATGCCCTCGCAGATGGCGTCGGCGCGCTCGCGCATCAGGCGGTCGTCGCAGCTGATGTAGGGTTCGCACTCGGCACCGTTGATGACCAGTGTCTCCAGCGGGCTGACGCCGAGCTTGAGATGGCTGGGGAACACAGCGCCGCCGAGGCCGACGATGCCCATCTGCGCCAGGAAGTCGCGGATCTCGGCGCCGCTGCGCTGCGGCCAGTCGTACAGCGGCTGGCGATCAGTCCAGCGCTCCTCGCCGTCGCTGTCGAGGGTGATGCACAGTTCCGGCAGGCCGGATGGATGGGCGAACGGCTGCGGCGCGATGGCGCTGATCACGCCGGAAGTCGGCGCGTGCACCGCGGCCGACAGGCGGCCGTCGGCGGTGGCGATCAGCTGGCCCTTGGCGACACGGTCGCCGACCGCGACGCAGGGGCGCGCGGCATTACCCATGCTCTGGCGCAGCGCGACGTGCAGCTGCGGCGGCAGCGGTGCCTGGCGGATCGGCGCGGCGCTGGATTGCGCCTTGTTTTCCGGCGGGTGGATGCCGCCGGGAAAATCGAACAGCGGCATCATGGCTTGGCTCCGCTGGCGATGGATTTGATCGGGATGGTGGGGTAGCGCCACTGCCAGTTGGTGAGTTCGCTGCCCGGCGGAATCATGCGGATGCAGTCGACCGGACACGGCGCCAGGCACAGCTCGCAGCCGGTGCACTCGCTGGCGATCACGGTGTGCATCTGCTTGGCGGCGCCGAGGATGGCGTCCACCGGACAGGCCTGGATGCACAGGGTACAGCCGATGCAGGTGGCCTCGTCGATCAGCGCCACCGCCTTCGCTTTCGGCTGCGGCGCGCCCTCGCCGAACGGCTTGAACTCGACGCCGAGCAGCTCGGCCAGCTTGCGGATGCCGTCCTCGCCGCCGGGCGGGCACTTGTTGATGTCGTCGTTGCCGGCGGCCAGCGCCTCGGCGTAGGGGCGACAGCCGGGATGGCTGCACTGGCCACACTGCGTCTGCGGCAGGATGGCGTCGATCTTGTCCACCAGCGGGTTGGCCTTGACGCGGAAGCGCACCGAGGCATAGCCGAGAATGGCGCCCAGCAGCAGCGCCAGCAGCAGCATCAGCGCCACCGCGATCAGCAGTTCGCTCATTGCACCAGCCCCCCGAAACCCATGAAGGCGAGGCTCATCAGCCCGGCGGTGACCAGCGCGATCGCGGTGCCGCGAAACGGCAGCGGTACGTCGGCGCCTTCCAGTCGTTCGCGCATGGCACCGAACAGGATCAGGATCAGCGAGAAGCCGAGTGCGGAGCCGAGGCCGAACACCAGCGCCTCGGCAAAGCTGTGCTGTGCCTGCACGTTGAGCAGCGGTACGCCCAGCACCGCGCAGTTGGTGGTGATCAGCGGCAGGTAGATGCCCAGCGACTGGTACAGCACCGGGCTGGTCTTGTGGATCACCATTTCGGTGAACTGCACGATGGCGGCGATCACCACGATGAAGGACAGGGTGCGCAGGTACTCAAGATCGAGCGCGACCAGCAGCAGGTTGATCAGGTGGCTGCTGCCGGAGGCCAGCGTCAGCACGAAAGCGGTGGCGGCACCCATGCCGATGGCGGCTTCCAGCTTTCTGGATACCCCCATGAACGGGCACAGCCCGAGCATGCGCACCAGTATCACGTTGTTGACGAGTACGGTGCTGACCAGCAGCAAAAAGTAGTGTTGCAAATCCATTCCGGGGCCCGGTAAGCGTTATCCGCGGATTATCCGTGTTCACCGGTGCCGCTTCAACCTTGATCTGGATAAAGCGGCAGCCGGTTTTTGCCACGGTGGAGCAAATCTTGCTTGTCCACGCGAACGCGACTGTGTCACTGTATGCCTGTATACAGTTGCCAAAGTGGCCGTCCGCAACACGGGCGGCCGTTTTCCGCCAGCGCGGCGCTACCCCGCCGCCGCCGGCGTGACGGTGAGATGCCGGAATAAAAAAACGATAAGGAAGCAAGGATGAAGCGTGCGATCAGCATCGGCACCCGTCTGGTCTGGGCCCAGGTGGCCCTGATGTCACTGTTGGTGGTCGCCCTGATGGTGCCGGCCTATCTGTTTTCGCAAAAGCTGCTGTTCGAGCGCACCCAGGCGGTGCAGCAGCAGCTGATCCACCAGTCGGCCAATATGGCGGCCGGCTTCGACGACGCGCTGAAAATCTCCGCCCAGCAGTTCGAGCGCATGTTCATCGCCAGCTTCAGCGGCGCCTTTGCCGTGGCGGCCGAGGAGAAGGTCGATACCGGCGGCCAGCTGCTGCCGTCGCTGAAGGTGGGCGGGGTACTGCTCAACAACAATCACGATCTCGCCGGCGAGTTCGCGGTGCGCAGCGGCAACCCGGCCTCGGTGCTGGTCAAGGACGGCGACGACTTCTACCGGGTGTCGACCTCGCTGCTGACCGCCGACGGCCGCCGCGCGGTCGGCAGCAAGCTGGAGCGCAGCAGCCCGGTGTATGAGCGGCTGAGCCGCGGCATGCCGTTCCAGGGCAAGGTGGTGATGTTCGACAAGGAATACGTGGTCAGCTACAGCCCGCTGAAAAACGAGAACGACCAGGTGATCGGTGCCACCTCGGTGGCGCTCAGCGCCAGCGAGGGCGTCGGCGGCCTGCTGGCACGCCTGTCCAAGGTCAAGCTGGGCGACTCCGGCCATATCGTCATCATCGGCGCCGACAAGAACAGCAGCGAATTCGGCCGCTTCGTGCTGCACCCGAAACTGACCGGCCGCACCATCGACAAGGACGTCGATGCCGGCGGCCAACCTTACCTGGCCGAGATGCTGAACCAGGCCAGCGGCAGCCGCACCGTGCGCAAGCTGGACGACAACGGCAAGCCGGCCGAGCACATGCTGACCTGGCAGCGCTTTGACGCCTGGGGCTGGGTGATCGTCAGCGACGAGCTGACCGCCGAGCTGCAACGCGACAACAACATCCTGCTGCAGGGCCTGATCGGCGGCTGCCTGTTGCTGGTGGTGTTGCTGTCGCTGTCGCTGTGGCTGCTCACCGGCCGGCTGGTGGCCCGGCCGGTGCGGCTGCTGGTCAAGGCCGTCGGCGAGGTGCGCGACAGCAGCGACCTGACCCGCCGCCTCGACATCCCGCGCCGCGACGAAATCGGCGAGGTGGCCGGCGCGCTCAACAACCTGCTGGAGAGCTTCCGTCAGTCGCTGAACCGCACCCGCGCCCACGCCGAGGAGCTGGAAGCCGCTGCGCACGAGCTGGCCGGCAAGGCGGAAACCGCCGCCGTGGCCGCCGGTGAACAGCGCGACAGCGCCGGCGTGATGGACAGCCATGCCCGCCAGCTGAATGACGGCGTGCACCGTATCGAACACGTCGCCGGCGAGGCCAGCCGCGCCGCGCGCGCGTCCAGCGACGCCGCCAGCCAGGGTAGCCAGAGCCTGGTGGCGGCGGTGGACGAGGTCAACCGCATCGCCAACACCCTCGGCGCCGCAGAGGGCAGCCTGCACAGCCTGGAAGGCAGTGCCAGCCAGATCACCAGCATCATCAAGGTGATCCGCGACATTGCCGACCAGACCAATCTGCTGGCGTTGAATGCCGCGATCGAGGCTGCACGTGCCGGCGAATTCGGCCGCGGCTTTGCCGTGGTCGCCGACGAGGTACGCAAGCTGGCGGAGCGCACCAGCCAGTCGACGCAGGAGATCGGCGGCATGATTGGCGCCATGCAGCAGGCGACGCTGGCGGCGGTGGACGCGATGCGGCAGTCGGTGACGCTGGCCGCCAACGGCGCGGCGATCACCGGCGAGGCCCGCCACGCCATCGACAGCATTCTCGACGCCTCGCGCGAAACGATGGCGGTGGTGTCGCGCATCCACCAGCAGCTCGGCGAGCAGCGGCAGAGCGTGGAGGAGATCGCAGCGCAGGTGGCGACGGTGGCGTCGCAGGCGCAGGTCGGCAGCGAGGCGGCGCAGCGTTCGTCCGAGACGGCGCAGCACATGACCGGCCTTGCCGATGCGCTGCGCGACGAGGTCAGCGTGTTCCGTACCTGATACCGGATCGCTTGCGACCAACGTTGGCCGCAACGCGCCAGGCCCGTGTTCTGCCGTGAGGCGGACACGGGCCTTTTGCTTTTTGCCGGCTGCCGCCGCCGTTTGGGCTATGGTGGTACAAGCTGGTCAGCATTGCGGTGGCAGCGATCGCTGCGCCGCTTGATCCCGGACAAAAACGCTGCGGATGCCGCTTGAAAAGCCATGCGTGATGCCCAAGTTTGTCATCATCAAACTGCAAGCAAGGAGCCTGTGATGCGTTTCGACAAACTCACCACCAAATTCCAGCAAGCGCTGGGCGATTCCCAGAGCCTGGCACTGGCCGGCGACAATGCCTATATCGAGCCGCAGCACCTGCTGCTGGCGATGCTGGACGACGCCGACAGCGGCATCGTCAGCCTGCTGGCCCGCGCCGGCGTCAATGTCAGCGCGCTGAAAGGCAGCCTGCGCGACGCGGTGGCGCGCCTGCCGAAAGTCAGCGGTACCGGCGGCGAGGTCACCGTGTCGCGCGACCTGACCAACCTGCTCAACCTCGCCGACAAGGCGGCGATGAAGCGCGGCGACCAGTTCATCGCCAGCGAGCTGTTCCTGCTGGTGCTGGCCGAGGACAAGGGCGAGACCGGCCGCCTGCTGAAGCAGCACGGCGGTAACAGCGCGGCGATCCACGCCGCGGTGGAGGCGGTGCGCGGCGGCGATGCGGTCAACAGCGCCGATGCCGAAGAGCAGCGCGAGGCACTGAAAAAGTACACGCTGGACCTGACCGAACGCGCGCGGCAGGGCAAGCTGGACCCGGTGATCGGCCGTGACGACGAGATCCGCCGCGCCATCCAGGTGCTGCAGCGCCGCACCAAGAACAACCCGGTGCTGATCGGCGAACCGGGCGTCGGCAAGACCGCCATTGTCGAAGGCCTGGCACAGCGCATCGTCAACGGCGAGGTGCCGGAAAGCCTGAAGCACAAGAAACTGCTGGTGCTGGACATGGCCGGGCTGATCGCCGGTGCCAAGTTCCGCGGCGAGTTCGAGGAACGCCTGAAGGCGGTGCTCAGCGACATCGCCAAGGACGAGGGCAGCATCATCCTGTTCATCGACGAGATCCACACCATGGTCGGCGCCGGCAAGGCCGAGGGCGCGATGGACGCCGGCAATATGCTGAAGCCGGCGCTGGCGCGCGGCGAGCTGCACTGCCTCGGTGCCACCACGCTGGACGAGTACCGCAAGTACATCGAGAAGGATGCCGCGCTGGAGCGCCGCTTCCAGAAGGTGCTGGTCGACGAGCCGACGGTGGAGGACACCATCGCCATCCTGCGCGGGCTGCAGGAAAAGTACGAAATTCACCACGGCGTGGACATCACCGATCCGGCCATCGTCGCCGCCGCCGAGCTGTCGCACCGCTACATTACCGACCGTTTCCTGCCGGACAAGGCCATCGACCTGATCGACGAGGCTGCCTCCAAGATCAAGATGGAGCTGGACTCCAAGCCGGAAGAAATGGACAAGCTCGACCGCCGCCTGATCCAGCTGAAGATCGAGCGCGAGGCGGTGAAGCGCGAAACCGACGAAGCCTCGAAGAAACGCCTGCAGCTGATCGAGGAAGAAATCGGTGGCCTGTCGCGCGAATACGCCGACCTGGAAGAAATCTGGAAGGCGGAAAAGGCCAGCCAGCAGGGCAGCCAGTCGATCAAGGAAGAGATCGAGCGGCTGAAGGTGGAAATGGACGAGCTGAAACGCAAGGGCGACTGGCAGAAACTGGCCGAGTTGCAGTATGGCAAGCTGCCGCAGCTGGAAGGGCGGCTGAAGGATGCCGAGGCCGCCGCCAGCGGCGACAACAAGCCTAACCGTCTGCTGCGCACCCAGGTCGGCGCCGAGGAAATCGCCGAGGTGATCTCGCGCATGACCGGCATCCCGGTGTCCAAGATGCTCACCGGCGAGCGCGAGAAGCTGCTGCACATGGAAGCCGTGCTACACCAGCGTGTGGTGGGTCAGGACGAAGCGGTGACCGTGGTCGCCGACGCCATCCGCCGTTCGCGCTCCGGCCTCGCCGACCCCAACCGTCCGTACGGCTCCTTCCTGTTCCTCGGCCCCACCGGCGTCGGCAAGACCGAGTTGTGCAAGGCGCTGGCCGGTTTCCTGTTCGACAGCGAGGAGCACCTGATCCGCGTCGACATGTCGGAATACATGGAGAAGCACTCGGTCGCCCGCCTGATCGGCGCGCCACCGGGCTACGTCGGTTACGAGGAGGGTGGCATGCTCACCGAGCAGGTGCGCCGCAAGCCGTACAGCGTGATCCTGCTCGACGAGGTGGAAAAGGCGCACCCGGACGTGTTCAACGTGCTGCTGCAGGTGCTGGACGACGGCCGCCTGACCGACGGCCAGGGCCGCACCGTGGACTTCAAGAACACGGTGATCGTGATGACCTCCAATATGGGCAGCCAGCACATCCAGGCCATGGCCAGCGACGACTACCAGGTGGTGAAACTGGCGGTACTGGCGGAGGTGAAATCGCACTTCCGTCCGGAGTTTGTCAACCGCATCGATGAGCTGGTGGTATTCCATGCCTTGGCGGAAGCACAGATCAAGTCCATCGCCCGCATCCAGCTGAAGCGGCTGGAACAGCGCCTCGCCAAGCTGGAGCTGAACCTGCAGGTGAGCGAGGAAGCGCTGAGCCTGATCGCGGACGCCGGCTTCGACCCGGTATACGGCGCGCGGCCGCTGAAACGGGCGATCCAGAGCGAGATCGAAAACCCGCTGGCCAAGGCGATCCTGGCCGGGCATTACCTGCCGAAGGCAACAGTGATGGTGGATGTGCGCGGCGGGCAGCTGGTGTTCGACTAAGCCGGCGAGCGCTTGACGCGGCATTGAGCAAGGTTGGCCGCAAGCCTGTTTGGCTTGCGGCCAACCTTTTTTCGTTGCTGCTTAGTGGCGGATCACGCTATTGCCCGGCTCGAAATTGCTGCTCCGGATCGGGCTTTGTGTGCTGATGTAGGCCTTCAGCATGTCGGCATCGACAAAGCCGGTGTCGACAAAGCCGGGTTTGCCGGCAAGGCGCGGGTAGCCGTCGCCGCCGGCGGCCATGAAGCTGTTGATCGCCATGCGGTAGCGCCTGGTCGGGTCGATGGGCTGGCCGCCGATGCTGGCCTGTTTCACTTCACCGTTCTCGATCAGCAGCTGCACGCCGGCAAACTGCGCGAAGGCACCGGCGCCGGCGCTCATTTTCGCGGCGGCGGCGAGGTAGTCCAGCGCTTCCTTGCCGCTGAAGTCGATGAAGGTGAGGGTGCTGCCGAACGGGAACACCTTCAGCACGTCCTTGTAGCTGATCCGGCCGGCCGGCAGCGAGTCACGGATGCCGCCGGAGTTGACCACCGCAAAGTCGGCGCGGGCCTTGTCCATCATCGCCAGTGCGGTAAACACGCCGAGGCTGGTCGGCTCCTTGCGTACCTGGCTGCGATCGCCGTTGAGCTTACCGTCGCTGCTGCCGACTTCGACCGATAGTGCCGCCTGGCCCTTGTCCTGATACGGCTGCAGGAAGCCCAGCAGCGCAGGGTTCTCGGCGATCTCGGTGGTATACGGCACTTTCTGGCTGCTGCCGTCGGCGCGCTTGACTGTCTGTTTCAGGTTCACCGGCAGCAGCTGGTATTGCAGCAGCGTCAGCTCGCCGTTGCGGTACTGGAAGTCGGCGCGGCCAACGTACTTGCCCCATTCGTGCGCCTGCACGATCCAGGTGCCGTTCTGGCGATCCGGCGCGCACGGCTGACCGGGGACGTAGGCATCGTTGCGCACGTTTTCGGCCTGCATGCACACCGGGTTCTGGCTGTGACCGCCGACGATGAGGTCGAAGCCCTGCACCGCGCGGGCCATCTCCACGTCGCCCGCGGCATTCACGCCGTGGACGCCGTTGGTGTAATGGCCCATGTGGGTGGCGGCGATGACGATATTGGCGCGCGCCTTCAGCTCCGGCATCAGCGCGGCGGCCTCGGCGGCCGGCTGGCGGAATTCCACGCCCTTGACGTTGTCGGGGCTGACCAGCTTCCAGGTGTCGTCGGTGGTCAGGCCCATCACCGCTACCTTGACGCCGCCGAGATTGAAGATCTGGTAAGGCTGGAACAGGCGCTGTCCGTCCTTGTAGACGTTGGCCGCCAACATCGGGAAGTTTATCCAGCGCTGCTGCTTCTGCAGTACCGCCAGCGGCTTGTCGAACTCGTGGTTGCCGACCGCCATCGCGTCGTAGCCCAGCCGGTTCATGCCCTTGAAGTCCGGCTCGGCGTCCTGCAGGTCGGATTCCGGTACCCCGGTGTTGACGTCGCCGCCGTCCAGCAACAGGCTGTAGCCGCCCTGGGCCTTGACCTCGGCACGGATGCCGTCGATCAGCGTCTTGCGTGCGGCCATGCCGTACTCGCCGTCGCTGTTTTTCCAGAAACGGCCGTGGTGATCGTTGGTGTGCAGGATGGTGATGCGGTAGGTCTTGTCCGGCTGGTAGCCGCCCAGGCTGCTGCAACCGCTGATGCCCAGTGTCAGTAGCGACAGGCCGATGGTGGTGATGCGTGCCTTCATCTCGTTAACCCCTCAGTAAACGCGTGATGACGAAAAAATGGCAGGACATCGAGTCCTGCCATGCTTTGCATCATTAACTTAGCGCATCTGCGGGGATCATGCTATCCCGAATGCTTATTTCGCCCAGCTGTCTTTCAGGCCGACGGTGCGGTTAAACACGATCTTGCTGCCCGGCTGGTGCTGGTGGCGGTCGGTGACGAAGTAGCCGATGCGCTCGAACTGGTAGCGCGTTTCCGGCGCTGCGTCGCGGACCACTGGCTCGATGTAGCCGGTGATGGTCTGCAGCGAGTCCGGATTCAGGAACTGCATGAAGTCGACGTATTCGCCGTCTTCGCCGCGCACCGCGTCCGGCCGCGGCTCGTTGAACAGGCGGTCGTAGAGGCGCACTTCCGCAGTCACGGCATGGTCGGCCGCCAGCCAGTGGATCACGCCCTTCACCTTGCGGCCAACCGGGTTCTGCCCCAGCGTGTCGTGGTCGATGGAGCATTTCAGCTCGATCACCTTGCCGTCCGCGTCCTTGATCACTTCGTCACACTTGATCACGTAGCTGTAGCGCAGGCGCACTTCGCCGCCGACGGTGAGGCGCTGCCATTTCGGTGGCGGCACTTCGGCGAAGTCGTCACGCTCGATGTAGATCTCGCGCGCGATCGGTACTTCGCGTTCGCCGAATTCCGGATGGTGCGGATGGTACGGCGCGCTGCGGCTGGCGGTGACGCCGTCCTTATAGTTGGTGAGGGTGACCTTGATCGGGTCCAGCACCGCCATCACGCGCGGCGATTCGTTTTCTAGCATCTCGCGCACCGCGCCTTCGAGAATGGCCAGGTCGATGATGTTTTCACCGCGCGACACGCCGATGCGCTGCGAGAACAGGCGGATGCCGGCCGGGCTGTAGCCGCGGCGGCGCATGCCTTCGATGGTCGGCATGCGCGGGTCGTCCCAGCCGCTGACCTTGTTGTCGGTGACCAGCGCGTTCAGCTTGCGCTTGGAGGTCAGCGCGTACAGCAGCTCCAGGCGCGAGAATTCGTACTGGCGCGGGTGGCAGCCGATGCGGATGTTGTCCAGCACCCAGTCGTACAGCGGGCGGTGGTCTTCGAACTCCAGCGTGCACAGCGAGTGGGTGATGCCCTCGATCGCGTCCGAGATGCAGTGGGTGTAGTCGTACATCGGGTAGATGCACCACGCGTCGCCGGTGCGGTGGTGATGCGCGCGGCGGATACGGTAGATCACCGGGTCGCGCAGGTTGACGTTGCCGGAAGTCATGTCGATCTTCAGGCGCAGCGTCTTGCTGCCGTCGGCGAATTCACCGTTCTTCATGCGCGTGAACAGGTCGAGGTTTTCCGCCACGCTGCGCTCGCGGAACGGGCTGTTCTTGCCTGGCTCGGTCAGGCTGCCGCGGTATTCGCGCATCTGTTCGGCGTTGAGGTCGCAGACAAAGGCGTGGCCGGACTGGATCAACTCGATGGCGTAGTCGTACAGCTGCTGGAAGTAGTCGGAGGCGTAGCGCACGTTGCCGTCCCACTGGAAGCCGAGCCAGGCCACGCTGTCCTTGATGGCCTGCACGTACTCGTCGGATTCCTTCTCCGGGTTGGTGTCGTCCATGCGCAGGTTGCACTTGCCCTGATAGTCCTCGGCCAGGCCGAAGTTCAGGCAGATCGACTTGGCGTGGCCGATGTGCAGGTAGCCGTTGGGTTCCGGCGGGAAGCGGGTCACGATGCTGCTGTGTTTACCGGAGGCAAGGTCTTCATCGATGATGGCACGGATGAAGTTGCTGATGACTGGCGCGTTGTTTTCTACGGACATGGTGATGAATTCGGTCGGCAATAATCTGATCTTGCGATTGTACCTGATTCGCCTGTTGCCGCGCAGTGCCGCTGCAGTGCGGCGCTATTTGATCCGCATCAACTGCGCGCCAGCCAGCTCATGACGCTGACAATGGCGGGGGCGTAGCATGTTTTGTATTACCCCACCGTAAAGAGTCGCACCATGAATGACGAAAACAGCAAGGAACAGCCGTTGAACCAGGAAGCCGACAGCGTGGCTGCCGAGCCGCAAAAGCCGGCACCGGCACGGCGCCGCAGCGCGGTGGCCAAGGCGCGCGAGGCGGCGGCGCGCGAAATCGAGGCCATCAGCCATGCGCCGGTGGCGCTGCAGGTGGCGCACGCGCCGCACGGCACCATGGAGGACAGCACCAGCGCGCCGTTGCCGGCGGATTTTCCGTATCGCAGCCGCATCAAGCGCGACGATTACGAGCGGCAGAAGGCCGCGCTGCAGGTCGAGCTGCTGAAGGTGCAGAACTGGGTCAAGGAAACAGGGCAGAAGATCGTGGTGCTGTTCGAAGGCCGCGACGCCGCCGGCAAGGGCGGCACCATCAAGCGCTTCATGGAGCACCTCAATCCGCGCGGCGCGCGGGTGGTGGCGCTCGAGAAGCCGACCGAGCAGGAACGCGGCCAGTGGTACTTCCAGCGTTACATCCAGCACCTGCCCACCGCCGGCGAGATGGTGCTGTTCGACCGCAGCTGGTACAACCGTGCCGGCGTGGAGCGGGTGATGGGCTTCTGCACGCCGCAGGAGTACCTGGAATTCATGCGCCAGACACCGCAGCTGGAACGCATGCTGGTTAACAGCGGCATCCACCTGTTCAAGTTCTGGTTCTCGGTCAGCCGCGAGGAGCAGCTGCGCCGCTTCATCTCGCGTCGCGATGATCCGCTGAAACACTGGAAGCTGTCGCCGATCGACATCCAGTCGCTGGACAAATGGGACGACTATACCGAGGCGAAGAAGGCGATGTTCTTCCACACCGATACCGGCGACGCGCCGTGGGCGGTGATCAAGTCCGACGACAAGAAGCGTGCCCGTCTCAACTGCCTGCGCCATTTCCTGTGGCAGCTGCCGTACCCGGACAAGAACCTCGCCATCATCCGCCCGGATGACAAGATCGTCGGCGCCGCCGGCAGCGTGTTCGAGGCGTCGGAGAAGGAACTGGATCACTTCTGATCCGCCACGGCCGCGGCGGTGCATGAGGGCAGGGCGCCGTTGCCGGCATGAGGATGACCAAGGTTGGCCGCAATGGCGTGTGCTGTTGCGGCCAAGTTTTTGTCGTTTGTACCTTAGTGCGCTGCCAGCAGCGCGTCGGCAAGCCGCGTGCCGCTCAGATAGGCATCCTCGACGCGCTTGCCCAGGCACCAGTCACCGGCGACGCCGACACCGTCCTGCAGCAGGAAGCCGTCCGGTAGCGGATTGGCCGCCTGCGCGTACAGCCAGCGGTGCGCGCTCAGCTGGTGTGGTGACAGGCTGCCGCCGCAGTGCCCGGCCAACGCCGCGCACAGTGCTTGCGCCACCTGCGCCGGGTCGTCGTCCACGTGCTGCGCCGACCACGCGGGGTTGGCATGCAGCACCCAGCTTTCCATCGCCGGCCGCGCCGGCTTGCTGTTGTTGCGCGCCACCCACGACAGCGGACCCTCGCCGATGAAGGCGGCGTCGAAAGCCAGCGACAGCGGGCGGTCGCTGAGCAGCATCGCCGCCCAGCATGGCTGCATCTCGACGGCGGCAGCCCGTGTTTGCAGCGCCGGCAGCGCGGCCAGCAACGGCGCCGCCTGTGCTGGCGGTATCGCCAGCACCACCTGCTGCGCCTGCCACTGGCTGCCATCGTCAAAAGCCAGCTGCCAGCCGCTGCCGCTACGCTGCAGCGCGAGCAGGCGCAGCCGGTGCTGCACCGGCAGCCCGCTAGCCAGCGCGCGACACAGCGCGCTCATGCCAGGGGTGCCGACGAAGCGTGCCTCCGGCGCCAGCTCACGCGGCTGGCCGTCGTCCGCCAGTGTCACCACGCGGCCGGACCAGGGCGCGCACCAGCCGGCCTGCTGCCAGTGGGTCAGCGCGGCGACAAACTCCGGGGTGCGGGCGGTGAAGTACTGCGCGCCATGATCGAAGCTGAAACCGTCGCCGCGGCGGGTGGCCATGCGCCCGCCCATGCCCTTGCTCTTGTCGAAGATCACCACCTCGCGTCCGGCCGCCGCCAGCTGCCGTGTACAGCTGATGCCGGCCATGCCGGCGCCAATTACCGCGATGTCACACCGTTTTGCTGTCATCCGTCGTCGGCCTTTCTCGCCGCAATGTCGTCATTCACGGCGGGCATTGTCGGCGTCTATTGCATTTTTGTATAGTACAAATATCGGATGGGCAAAAAAATGCGGCCAATGTTGGCCGCAGACGGTCCGGCTGCTGTCAGCGCGTCAGCTGTTCCACAGTTTCAGCAGGAAGGCGGGGCGCACGCCGGCTTCCTGCGGTGACACCGGCTGGCTGATGGTGTAGTCGGCAAGGCCGGTGTTGCGCGGCATCGGCTCGCCGTACACCTCGCCGTTGGCCGCGCGCACGCTGGCAACGCGCGGCTGGGTGTTGTTGCCGTCGGCGGCGCGGTGGGTGACGATGGCGATTTCCTGGTTGGCGAGGCGAACGAAGCTGCCCGGCGGGTAGATGCCCAGTTCCTTGATCAGCAGCGCGACAAAGCGCGAATCGAACTCGCTGAATTCGCCCTTGTACAGCCGTGCCAGCGCGATCGACGGCAGCCGCCCGGCGCGGTGCGCCTGGCTGATCAGCAGCGAGGTCAGCACGTCGGTGAGGCGGATCAGGTGCGCACCGGGGTCGATCTCTTCCTTCTTCAGGCCGTAGGGATAGCCGGCGCCGTTCCATTCCTCGTGGTGCTGCTGCACCAGCAGGTGCCAGCGCTCGTTCTCCACGCCCAGATCGCGCAGCAGCGCGGAGGACAGCAGCGGGTGGCCGTACATCTGCTGTTGCTGCTCGTTGCTGAGCTTGGCCTGCTGCTTGGTCAGCTCGCTGTGTAGCCCGGTGGCGGAGATGTTCATGGTCAGCGCCGCGCACAGCAGCACCTGCATCTCGTCGGCCGGCAGCTTCAGGCGCCGCCCCAGCACCGCGAGGATGGCGGCGGTGTGCAGGCTGTGGGTACTGCCGTAGTCCTGGAACGGCACCAGCAGGCAGGAGGCGATCAGCCCGTCCGGCTGTTGCTCTGAGAGCGTGGCCAGTCGCTGCGCCACCTGTGTTACTTGTGCCTCGAATTCGCTGACGTGGAAGTAGTGGTTGAGCAGGCCGCGCATCTTGTGCGCCAGGCTGTCCATTTCCACCAGCGGGTTGCGGCCGCGGCTTTCGCGCTCCTTGCGCTGCTGCTCCTGCTGCTTTTCGCGGCGTTCGCGCAGCTCGCGCTCTGCGGCGGCCATCTTGGCGTCCTTGCTGATTTCGCCGTTGGCCAGCAGCCGCTGTTTTTGTTCCTCGGTCAGCACGTAGTGGCCGCGCTTGACCAGCAGCACGCCGCTCTTGTGGTACACGTCCATCTGCAATTCCTTGCCGACGATGACGTGGCTGGCACTCAATTTGGTAGTTGTTATCTCACTCATAAGCTGCGAGCCCGGCCCTTGTGATGACGCATCAGTGTGTGGGTGCGAATGGTCTTGTTATGGTGGTGTCCGGCGCGGCCGCGGCGCTGACGCCTGCGTGCGGCGGCTGCGGGATCGTGATCAGCGCAGGTTTTTCGGCAGCTCGTCCCACAGTTTCAGCAGCCGCTTCACCGATACCGGATACGGCGTCTTCAGCTCCTGGGCGAACAGGCCGACGCGCAGCTCCTCAATATGCCAGCGAAACAGTTGCAACGCCAAGCTGGCGCCGCCGCGCTCGTTTTCTTCCGCCATGCGCGCTTCCCATTTCTGCCACAGGTCACGGATTTCGGCGCCGCGCTGGCCGTCGCGCTGCGCGTTGGCCGGCTGCTTGTCCATGCGCAGGCTCATCGCCTTCATGTAGCGCGGCAGTTGTGGCAGCTGGCTCCACGGCGTGGCGGTGAGGAAACCCTTGTACACCAGGCGGCCCAGCTGTTGCGTCAGCTCGTGGCCGAGACGGTGCTTCTGCAGCTTGGGCAGCAGTGCCTGGTATTCGGCGGCGATCTGGTTCAGGTAGCTGGTCACCGCCTGCGTTACCGCCGGCAGCCGGGTACGGGCGCGCGCCTTCTGCTCGTTGAATGCCTTCTCGGTGCGCGGCGCGTCGTCGTCGCCGATGAAGGCGCGGTCGCAGATGGCGGTGATGGCGTCCTGCAGCAGCTCGTCGACATTGCACACATTGCGCAGCTGCAAGCCAAGCTGGGTCATGCCCGGCAGGCCCTTGTTCAGCTGCTTCATGTGCTCCTTCAGCTGGTACTGCAGCAGGCGCACCACGCCGCGGCGGTGCTCAAGGTTGGCCGCAGTTTCGGTGTCGAACAGGCGGATCGCCACCCGCTCGCCCTTGGCGTCGGTCTCGATGGTCAGCGCCGGGAAACCGGTCAGCTGCTGGCGGCCGCGCGCGAACTGGATCGCCTGCGGCAGCTCGCCAAAGTCCCACGCCTCGACATTGTCGCGCTCGAATTCGGCGCTGGTGTCGCGGAAGGTCAGCTGCGCCGCCTGGCCGAACTGCTTCTGCAGCGCGAGCAGGTCGCGGCCCATGCCGATTTCCTGCTTGCCGTCGTCGACGATGCGGAAGTTGAACAGCAGGTGCGCCGGCAATTCGGCCTGGCTGAATGCCAGCGGATCCACCTTCAGCCCGCCGGTGTGGCGCAGGATGAAGTGCGCCAGCTGCGGCGCGATCGGCTGCTGGGTGTCCGGATTGCCGAGCAAGAACTGGGTCACGAAATCCGGCACCGGCACGCAGCAGCGGCGGATCTGCTTCGGCAGGCCCTTGATCATCGCCTGCAGCTTTTCGCGGATCATGCCCGGCACCAGCCATTCGAACTCCGCCGGCTGCAGCGTGTTGAGCACCGCAAGCGGCAGGTCGATGGTGACGCCGTCCAGCGGGTGATTCGGCTCGAAACGGTAGCGCAGGCGGCAGCGGCTCTCCGCCAGCTCGCGCCATTCCGGGAACTGGTTTTCCGACACGTGCTCGGCGGCGTGGCGCATCAGCTCGTCGCGGGTCAGGAACAGGATTTTCGGGTTCTGCTGTTCCGCTTCCTTGCGCCACGCCTCGAAGCTGGCGGCATCGACAACGTCTGACCCAAGACGCTCGGCATAGAACGCAAACAGCGCGTCCTCGTCCACCAGCACATCCTGGCGTCGCGCCTTGTGCTCCAGCTGTTCCACCTCGCGGATCAGCTGCTGGTTGCGCTGGAAGAACGGCGCATTGCTCACGTACTCCATCGCCACCAGCGCGCCGCGGATGAACAGCTCGCGCGCCTCCTCCGGCGCGATGCGGCCGTAGCTCACCGGGCGGCGCGCGATCAGCGTCAGGCCGAACAACGTCACCCGCTCGCTGGCCACCACCTCGCCGCGCGATTTTTCCCAGTGCGGCTCGAAGTGGTGCAGCTTGACCAGGTGCGGCGCCACCGCCTCCACCCATTCCGGCTCGATGCGCGCCACGCAGCGGCCGTACAGCTTGGTGGTTTCCACCAGCTCGGCGGTGACGATCCATTTCGGGCGCACCTTTTTCAGGCCGGTGCCGGGGAACACCAGGAAACTGCCGCCACGCGCGCCGGTGTAGTCGTCGCTCTCCTGCGACTTCATGCCGATATTGCCGATCAGGCCGGTCAGCAGCGCCTTGTGCAGCTTCTCGTAGGCCAGCAGATCGGCCTGCGCGCGTTTCTTCGGCGTGGTCTCAAGGTTGGCCTGCACCGCCGCCGGCGCGTGCGCCTTGTCTTTTTCGATCAGGTTCAGCTCACTGGCGATGTCGGCCAGTTGCGCGTGCAGCTCGCGCCACTCGCGCATGCGCAGGTGCGACAGGAAGTGCTCGTGGCAGAGGTTGACCAGCTGGCGGTTGCTGGTCTTGTTGGCCAGCGCGTTGCTGAAGAAATCCCACAGGTGCAGGTAGGACAGGAAGTCGGACTTCTCGTCGTTGAAGCGCGCCTGCGCGCGGTCGGCGGCCTCGCGCGCCTCGAACGGCCGCTCGCGCGGGTCCTGGATCGACAGCCCGGCGGCGATGATCAGCACCTCGCGCACGCAGTGGTGCTCGCGCCCGGCCAGCAGCATGCGGCCAACCTTGGGGTCGACCGGAATGCGCGCCAGCTCGGTGCCCACGGCGGTGAGCTGCAACTGCTCGTCCACCGCGCCCAGCTCCTGCAAGACCTGGTAGCCATCGGCGATCAGGCGGCTGGACGGCGGTTCGATGAACGGGAATTCGTCGACCTTGCCCAGCCGCAGCGCGGCCATGCGCAGGATCACCGCCGCCAGGCTGGAGCGCACGATTTCCGGATCGGTAAACGCCGGGCGGGCGTTGAAATCGTCCTCGGCGTACAGCCGCACGCAGACGCCGGCCTCGATACGGCCGCAACGGCCGGCACGCTGGCGCGCGGCGGCCTGCGAGATTTTCTCTACTTGTAATTGCTCGACCTTGGCGCGCGGGCTGTAGCGCTTGATGCGGGCAAGGCCGGTGTCGATCACGTACTTGATGCCCGGCACGGTGAGCGAGGTCTCGGCCACGTTGGTGGCCAGCACGATGCGGCGGCCGCCGGAGGGCTTGAAAATCTTCTGCTGGTCTTCGTTGGACAGTCGCGCGAACAGCGGCAGGATCTCGTAGTGGCGGATGCCGCTGCGGCGCAGCTTGTCGGCGGTGTCGCGGATCTCGCGCTCGCCGGGCAGGAACACCAGGATGTCGCCGGCGCCGTGACGCGAGATTTCGTCGACGGCGTCGACGATGGCGTCTTCCATCTCCACCTCGCGCTCGTCCTCGTCGCGCTGCTTCAGCGGCCGATAGCGTACTTCCACCGGAAAGGTGCGGCCGGACACTTCCAGCACCGGCGCGCCGTCGAAGTGGCGGGCGAAGCGGTCGGCGTCGATGGTGGCCGAGGTGATGATGATCTTGAGATCGGGCCGGCGCGGCAGCAGCTGCTTCAGGTAGCCGAGCAGGAAGTCGATGTTGAGGCTGCGTTCGTGCGCCTCGTCGATGATGATGGTGTCGTAGGCTTCCAGGTAACGGTCGGTCTGCGTCTCCGCCAGCAGGATGCCGTCGGTCATCAGCTTGATCACGTTGCGCTCGGACTGCTTGTCGTTGAAGCGCACCTTGAAGCCGACGTGGGTGCCCAGCTCCGATCCCAGCTCCTGCGCGATGCGGGTTGCCACCGAACGTGCGGCCAACCTGCGCGGCTGGGTGTGGCCGATCAGGCCGTACACGCCACGGCCCAGTTCCAGGCAGATCTTCGGCAGCTGCGTGGTCTTGCCGGAGCCGGTCTCGCCGCAGATGATCACCACCTGGTTGCCCGCAATCGCTGCCTTGATGTCGTCCAGCTTCTGGTTGACCGGCAGCGCCTCGTCAAACGTTGGCCGCGGCCGGTGCTCGGCGCGCGCCGCGGCGCGGCCGGCGGAGCGGGTGATCTGCGCGGCGATGTCGGCCAGCAGCTTGTCGGTTGGCTGATTCTTGCGCAGGCGCTGCTCGGCGTCCTGCAGCTTGCGCTTGAGCGGCTGGCGGTCGCGCAGCAGGCAGGAGGACAGGGCGGCTTTGAGTGCGGCGGGTGTGGCGGTGGTGGTCATGCGTGGCTTCTAAAGAACAGGCTACGGAAGGGCGGCAGTATAGCAGAGTGGCATGCGGGCGAGACGGGCGGGCGGTGTCGGCCCGCCCGGGCATCAGAACCTGTTCAATGTCTGCTGCGACTGATCTCGACGTGGGGTGATGCGGCGTTGAAAACGTCTTCGGATACTTGTTATATCCAGCTCAACGCCGCTTCCTCAAGCCGTTTTTGCCTTGTCTCGCGTGAACTCGCGAGACTTTGAACGGACTCTCAGGCGGCGAAGTGCTGCTCCAGATAGCCGCGAATGGCTTTCGATTCGTACAGCCACTGCACCTTGCCGTCCTGCTCGATGCGCAGGCACGGCACCTGGATCTTGCCGCCGCCTTGCAGCAGCTCGTCGCGGTGCACGGCATTGTTTTTCGCGTCGCGCAGCGCCACCGGCACGTTGAGGCGGTGCAGCACGCGGCGGGTCTTGACGCAGAACGGGCAGGCGCGGAACTGGTACAGCGCGAGCTTGGCCGCGGCGGCGTCAACGCGCTGCTGGCTGGCGGCATCGCGGCGCAGCTTGCGTGGGCGGGTGAGGTAATCGGCGGCAACAATGGCGTTGCCTAGCGCGAGGCGCAGGGCTTTGATCAGCATGGCGGAATCCAGTCGGAAAATTGGCCGCCAGTGTAGCGGCTGCACCGGCCGGCGGCCAGCGTTTGCCGCGCTGCAACAGGCGCTAGTCGGCGATCAGCAGCGGCACGCCGCTGTGCTGCAGGCTGGCCAGCTTGTGCGGCTCGGCGTCGGCCTCGATCACCAGCCGGCCGATGTCGCGCATGGCGGCCACCGCGAACGGCGACGCGGTGCCGAGCTTCTCGTTGGTGACGGCGAGCACGATCTGGTTGCACTGGCTGACCAGCACGCGCTTGAACGCCGCTTCCTCGGCGATGGTGGTGCCGACGCCCAGTTCGATGTCCACCGAACAGGTGCCGAGAAAGCATACGTCGGGGCGCATGTCCTGCACCGCCAGCGTCGGGATGCTGCCCAGTGTGCCGCCGACGCGGTGGTCCATGCGCCCGCCGATCACCAGCACCTCGAACTGGCTGCGGCCGAACAGTACCGCGGCGATCGGGATCGAGTTGGTGGCCACCGTCAGCGGCATGTCCGGCAGCGCGCGCGCGATTTCCAGATTGGTGGTGCCGGCATCGAGGAACACGAACTGTCCCGGCTGCAGCAGGCGTACCGCCGCTGCGGCCAACCTTGCCTTGCGCGCCACGTTTTCGTGGCTGCGCTCGATAAAGCTGCCGGTATTGGGCGTCATCGCGATGGCGCCGCCATACACGCGCTGGCAGATGCCGGTGGCGGCCAGTTCGCGCAGGTCGCGGCGGATGGAGTCCTCGGACACGCCCAGCGTCTGCGCCAGTTCGGCGGCCAGCACGCGGCCTTCCTGTTGCAGGCGCTGGCGGATGTACTGGTGGCGGTCGCTGGGCAGGGCGATCGCCGGCGGGCGTTCTTTGCGTGCTTCGGTGCTCATGGGGCAGCCTCGATGAAAACAGGCAACATCGTGCATCAGTGTGCAGCGATGGTCAAATCCGGTGTCGTCTGCGGCGCGATTTTTGCCGGTTTGTGCGGGATTGTTTGCGTGTTTGTTCGTGAAGGTGCACAATCATGCCTGTTGTTGCCATTTTTTCTCTGGGGGAGACTGACATGTTCCGCGCCATTGCCACCGATCTTGACGGCACCCTGCTGGATGCCGAATCCCGCATTACCCCGCGCAGCGTCGCCGCCCTGCAGCGCGCCCACGCTGCCGGCTGCCGGCTGATCATCGCTACCGGCCGCCACTACCGCGACGTGCAGTTCCTGCTGGACGGCATCGAGCTGCCGGTCAGCGTGATCAGCTCAAACGGCGCACGGGTACACGCGGCGGACGGTACGCCGCTGGCTGCGGCCAACCTGGCGCCGGCGCTGGTGCAAAAGCTGGTGCAGCCGGCGCTGGTGCGCGACGTGGAGCTGGCGCTGTATCTGGATGACCGCAAGCTGGCCTGCCGCTACACCGGCTCGCTCAACGGCTATCTCGACCGCGCCGAGGTGCACGCCAGCCTGGCGGACTACCATGGCCGCGACGTGGCCAAGATCATCTATTGCGGCGATCCAGCGCAGCTGCGGCTGGTGGAGCAGGACATCCGCTACCGCTTCGACGGCCAGCTGGCGCTGACCTATTCGCAGGACTGCTATCTGGAAGTGATGGCGCCGGGGGTGAGCAAGGGCCAGGCGCTGCAGCAGCTGCTGGCCGGCATGGGCATCGCGGCGCAGGATTGTGCGGCGTTTGGCGATGCGATGAACGACGTCGAGATGCTGCAGCTGGTCGGCCACCCGCACCTGATGGCCAATGCCAGCCAGCATCTGCAAGAGCAGGTGCCGGACGGGCAGCGCATCGGCCACCACGCCGAGTCGGCGGTGGCGGCATTGCTGGAGAGCCGCTTCGCCGCCTGCGGCGTCTGAGAACCTGTTCATGATCTGCTGCGTTGATGTCAACGTGGCGTACCGCGTTGAAAACGGTTTCGGCATGCTTGTATATCTGGATAAACGCCGCTTCCTCAGCCGTTTTCGCCTTGTCTCACGCTAGCTCGCGAGACCGTGAGCACGACTGAGCACGGCCGCAGACCGCTGAATGAAAAAGCCGCCCGGCAGCTGCCGGGCGGCTTTTATTTTGGTGCGCTGCGTTCAGGCAGCGATGCCGCGGAACTGGCGCACGCTGTCGCCCAGCTCGGCCATCAACTGGTCCAGTCGCACCGTGGCGTGGGCGATGGTGTCGGTTTCGCCGGACAGGCTGCGGGTGGCGTCGCCGACGGCGCTGATGTCGCCGGCAAACTGGGCAAAGCCGTCATTCTGGCTCTGCTCCGCCTGCGATACCTGGCGCAGCAGGCCGACCAATGCGTGGGTGTCGCCGATGATGCCGGATAGCCGCTGCTGCGCGTCGACGGTGTTTTCGCGGCCGCTGCGCATTTGCGCGTTGCCTTCGCGGATCGCCTCGATCGCCTGGTTGGTGCCGTTCACGATCAGCTGGATCTTCTGCTCGATGTCCAGCGTCGCGCCCTGGGTGCGCTCGGCCAGCTTGCGCACCTCGTCGGCGACCACGGCGAAGCCGCGGCCCAGCTCGCCGGCACGGGCGGCCTCGATCGCCGCGTTCAGCGCCAGCAGGTTGGTCTGGTCGGCAATGTCACGGATCAGCTGCACGATGCCGCCCACCTCGGTGCTGCGCTGGCCGAGGTCTTCCATGCGTTCCGCAGCGCGGGCGATGACGCTGCCGGCCTGGTTCAGCTGCTGCACCGCGGCGTCCATCGCGGCACCGCCGGCGCTGGCCGCCTGGCCGGCGGTATCGGCCATGCTGGTGGCGCTGAGCGATTGCTCGGTGTTCTGGCTGGTGGTGACCGCCATCTGCTGCGCGATGGCGACCATGGTGTCGGCGCGGTGGCGCTGCTCGGTCATGGTGCGCGCCATCAGCTGGGTGCTGCTGGCGATGTCGCGGCTTTCGCTCTCGGCGGCGTCGAGCAGGCGGGTGACCTGCGCCATCATCTGCTTCATCGCCGCGGTGGCGCGTTCCGCCTCCTCGCGTGCCGATTCCAGCTTTTCGAAGGAGCGTGACTTGGCGCGTTCGTAGGACAGCCCCAGCGCCAGGATCACCAGCGTCAGGCCGATCAGCGATTTGGCCTGCAGCGCCGGCAGCTCGCTGTGCGGGATCGGCGACGCCGGGATGTCGCCGGCGGCGCTGAGCGCGAACATCAGGCCGATCATGGCAAAGCTGAGCAGCGTCCACACGATGCCGGAGCGGCGGCCGCTGACGAAGATGGCGGCAAACGGGATGATGGCGAACCACATGATGCTGGTGGAGAGGATGCCGCCGTTGACGTACACCATCCAGCTGACCATGCCGAACATCGACAGCACGATGCACTCGGCGACGAGGCGCAGCGCGCCGCTGAGCTTGAGCAGCAGTGGCCCCAGCAACAGCGCTAGGCCGCCGAGGAGGATGCCGCTGCCCATCGCCGGGTGATGCAGCTTGAAGTAGGAGAGGGCAAACAGCGGGGCGATGGCGCCGGCCAGCAGGCCGACACTGGTGACGGTACGGGCCCGGATCAGGGTGTCCGGGGATTGCCGGACGCTGTCCGGAATGAACCACTCGGTGATGCTGTTCAAAGACATCTGTGTTTCCTCGCGTTGTGTCGTGCGCTGTGGCCGTGGCGGCGCGGGCACGTTTTATCGTTATGTTTTTATCAAAGCGGGATCGATACTAAAACAGTTGTTTGAAACCATCAAGCAAGCATGGCAGGCGTGCTTTCTTTTGTTGCGTCATGGGTTTACAAGGTTGGCCGCAATGAAAAAACCCGATCATGCATGCATGATCGGGCGGGCTGGGCGGGAGTGCGACGGGCGTTTAGCGGCTGAACTGGTCGGCCTGGATTGCGGTCAGCGCGATGGTGTAGACGATGTCGTCCACCAGTGCGCCGCGCGACAGGTCGTTCACCGGCTTGCGCAGGCCCTGCAGCATCGGCCCGACCGACACCACGCCGGCGGAGCGCTGCACCGCCTTGTAGGTGGTGTTGCCGGTGTTGAGGTCGGGGAACACGAACACGGTGGCGCGGCCGGCGACAGGACTGTCCGGCGCCTTCTGGCGGCCGACCGACTCTACCGATGCCGCGTCGTACTGCATCGGACCGTCGATCAGCAGGTCCGGGCGTTTCTCGCGCGCGATGCGGGTGGCCTCGCGCACTTTTTCCACGTCGTCGCCGCTGCCGGAGGAGCCGGTGGAGTAGGAGATCATCGCTACCCGTGGCGGAATGCCGAAGGCGGCGGCGGAGTCCGCGCTCTGGATGGCGATATCGGCCAGCTCTTCCGCGCTCGGGTCCGGGTTGACCGCGCAGTCACCGTACACATAGACCTGGTCCGGCATCAGCATGAAGAACACGCTGGAAACCAGCTTGGCCTCCGGCGCGGTCTTGATCAGCTGCAGCGCCGGGCGGATGGTGTTGGCGGTGGTGTGGATGGCGCCGGACACCAGGCCGTCGACCTCGTTCAGTGCCAGCATCATGGTGCCCATCACCACGTTGTCTTCCAGCTGTTGCTCCGCCATCGGCGCGTTGAGGCCCTTGCTCTTGCGCAGCTCCACCATCGGCGGCACGTAGCGTGCGCGGACCTCGTTGGGGTCGACGATCTCGATGCCGGCGGGCAGGGTAATGCCCTGCGCCTCGGCCACCTGCAGGATCTCCTGGCGTTCGCCCAGCAGCACGCAGCGGGCGATGCCCTTCTCGTGGCAGATGGCAGCGGCGCGCACCGTGCGCGGCTCGTTGCCTTCCGGCAGCACGATGCGCTTGGCGGCGCGGCGCGCCTTTTCCATCAGCTGGTAGCGGAACGCAGGCGGCGACAGCCGCTTCTCGTGGTGCTCGCCGATGCGCTGGCGCAGCTGGCTGGTGCTGATGCGCTCGGCGACGAAATCGACCACCCGCTCCATGCGCTCCATGTCGTCGGCCGGCACCTGCCGGCTCATGGTCGAGATCAGGGTCGCGGTTTCCAGGGTGTTGGTGTCGATCGACAGCACCGGCAGGCCGCTGGTGAACGCCTTGTGGCACAGCTGCGCCACGCGCGGGTCCGGCTCGGCGTCGCAGGTCAGCAGCAGGCCGGCCAGTGGCACGCCGTTCATGGTCGCCATCGCGGTGGCGAGCACGATGTCCTCGCGGTCGCCGGGGGTGATGATCAGCGCGCCGGGCTTGAGCAGCTCGACGATGTGCGGTACCGAGCGCGCCATCACCGAGATGCTGCGCACGCGGCGGCGCGTCAGCTGGCCGGCGTGCAGCAACTTGGCTTTCAGGTAGTTGGCCACGTCCAGCGTGCGCGGTGCCTGTAGCTCCGGCTCGAACGGGATGCCGCCGAGGCAGGCAATGCGCCGGCTCTGGATCAGGCGGCTGGATTCGGTGATCTCTGCGGCCAACGTGGCCGGGTTCTGCCCCGGACGCAGGCGGTTGAGGATGTAGCCGGCCACCTGTCGCGGCTGGCCGCCGAAGGCCTGGATGGTGATCTCCAGCTGTTCCGCCAGCGTGTGGCTGGGTAGCTGGTCGGCGGCGCCGACCAGGATCACTTCCGCCTGCAGCGTGCGCGCGATCTTGCTGTTGATGTAGGTGGTGAATACCCGTTGCTGGTCCTGCACCAGGCCTTCCACGATGACCACGTCGACGCCGGCAGAGGCGCGCTGGAACAGGTGCACCACCTCTTCCATCAGCTGGTCGAGCTGGCCCTGGCTGAGCAGGTGCTCGGCGTGGTCCATCGGCAGCGGCTCCGGCGCGTTGAGGCGGCACAGCTCGCGGGCGAAGTGGGTGGAGCGTTCCGGCTCGCTGGTGTCGCTGCCCTGGGCGATCGGCTTGACGAAGCCGACCTTGAGGCCGTCCTGTTCCAGCGCGCGGATCAAGCCCAGCGAGACCGAGGTCAGGCCGGCGTCAACGCCGATCGGGGCGATCAGAAAAGTATGCATGGCTGTTCCCTCAGGCCGCCGGCTCGCACAGTGCGGCGGTGTCCAGCGCGATCATCAGCTCTTCATTGGTGTTGATGACCAGCGCTGGCGTGCTGCCGGCGCGGGTGATGCGGCCGGCCTTGCCGCGGAAGGCGGCATCGTTGGCCGCAGGGTCGAGCGCGAGGCCGAGGAAGCCGAGCAGCTTGATCACCTTGGCGCGCAGCAGTGGCGAGTTTTCGCCGATGCCGCCGGTGAACAGCAGCGCGTCGAGGCGGCCCAGCGCCACCGTCATCGCGGCGATCTGCTTGGCGAGGCGGTAGGCGAACACTTCCAGTGCGATCTGCGCGCCGGTATGGCCGGCGGCGGCGGCGTCTTCCAGCTCGCGGCAGTCGCTGGACAGCTCGGACAGGCCGAGCAGGCCGGACTGCTTGTTGAGGATGTCGGACACGCCCTGGATGTCGGTGTTCAGTTCGGTGGCGAGGTAACCAAAAATGCCGGGGTCGATGTCGCCGCAGCGGGTGCCCATCACCAGGCCTTCCAGCGGGGTCAGGCCCATGCTGGTGTCGACGCTCTTGCCGTTCAGTACCGCGGCCACCGAGGCGCCGTTGCCGAGGTGGGCGCAGACGAAGGCGGATTCCGCCAGCGGCTTGCCCAGCATCGCCGCGGCTTCGGCAGTGACGTAGCGGTGGCTGGTGCCGTGGAAGCCGTAGCGGCGCACGCCGTGCTCGCGGTACAGCGCCATCGGCACCGCGTACAGGTAGGCCTGCTCGGGCATGCTCTGGTGGAAGGCGGTGTCGAACACCGCCACTTGCGGCAGGTGCGGGAAGCAGGCCTGTGCGGTGCGGATGCCTTGCAGGTGCGCCGGGTTGTGCAGCGGCGCGAGGCGAGCGCAGTCCTCAATGGCAGCAATCACGCTGTCGTCGATCAGGGTGGACTGCTTGAAGGTCTCGCCGCCGTGTACCACGCGGTGGCCGATGGCGATCACGCTGCCGGTCAGCTCGCGCTCGTCAAAATAGGACAGGATCGCTTTCATGGCGCCGGCGTGATCGCCTTGCGCCAGGGTCAGTTCAACTTTCTTGCCGTCCTGCTTGAAACTGATGCAGGCGTCGGCGAGACCGAGCTTTTCGGCAATGCCGGTCACGGTGGTGCGCTGGCTGGCGGCATCGATCAGCGCAAATTTCAGCGACGAGCTGCCGCAGTTGATGACAAGTGTGTGGTTGGTCATGTCGGGTCCGTTAGCATGAAGACGTCTGATGGAGGTCTGTGCCGGTGTTGCGTTCTTTTTATTGGGGTGCTGCTGCGCCTGCGCCGGCAGCGTTTGGCCGCCGGCAGGGACACTGATGATAACCGGTGATTATCCGCTATTTTGGTGCAATGCACCATCGGGGATTCCCTTGCTGTCGATGTTGCCCGATGCGGGCTGATTATGTGGCGGCTGCTTGACAAGACAATGAATAGAAAAGGGTTTTGCCACGTAATTTGATCAGATGCCGGCTATGGCGGTTTCTTTTGAAAAAAGCCTGATCCAGCGCAATTGTGCGGCTAAAAAGTGCTTGCCCCAGGGGGGGATTTAGCCGACAATCCCGCCCCTGACCGCTTGGGCGGATCACGGAAGTCCGTGTTCTGGCAAGTGTTTTTTATAGCACTCCGTAAACTCGTTAAGAGCGAGATTCGGCTGGTCTTATATCTTCTTCCACGGAGGTGTGGGAATAATGTCTGATCTGGCTTCGTCCCAGTTGCTGAAAGCTTCTGCTGCGCAGTTGCCTGTCTTTACCTACTTTGATCCGGCGTACTACGCGCTGGAACAACAAGTCCTGTTCGCCAATGCCCCGCAGTATTACGGCCACGAGCTGATGGTGCCGAACGCCGGCGACTATCACACTCTGGACTGGCTCGGCCACGGCAAGATGCTGAAAAATGTCGATGGCGACATCAAGCTGATCTCCAACGTCTGCCGCCACCGCCAGGCACTGATCTACAAGGGGCGCGGCACCGGCAACCACATGGTGTGCAACCTGCACGGCTGGACCTACGACAACGGCGGCCAGTTGATCGGCGCGCCGCACTTCCCGGAAACGCCGTGCCTGAATCTGAACCAGACCGAACTGACCCGCTGGCAGGGCCTGCTGTTTGATGCCAAGCGCAACGTTGGCCGCGACCTGGAAAAGCTTGGCGTCGCCAAGCACATGACTTTCGAGAACTACGGTTATCACAAGTCGCTGACTACCGAGTACGACTTCAACTGGAAGACCTTCATCGAAGTCTATTCCGAGGACTACCACGTCGATCCGTTCCATCCAGGCCTCGGCAATTTCGTCGATTGCGCCGACCTGAAGTGGGAGTGGGGCGATCACTACCACGTGCAGACCGTGGGCGTGAAGAACGCTCTGGCCCGCTCCGGCAGCAAGGTATACGGCAAGTGGCACGACGAGGTGCTCAAGCGCTACGCCGACCAGCAGCCGGAGTTCGGTGCCATCTGGCTGACCTACTACCCGAACATCATGGTGGAGTGGTATCCGCACGTGCTGGTGATCAGCGTGGTGATTCCGCACGGCCCGGAAAAGTGCACGGTGATTACCGAGTTCTACTACCCGGAAGACATCCTGTGGTTCGAGCCGGAGTTCATCGAGGCGGAACAGGCGGCCTATATGGAAACCGCAGTCGAGGACGACGAGATCTGCCTGCGCATGCACGAGGGCCGCAAGGCGCTGTGGCTGCGCGGCGAGAGCGAGGTCGGGCCGTACCAGTCTCCGACCGAAGACGGGATGCAGCACTTCCACGAGTTCTATCGTCGGCAGATGGGTGAACATCTGGCTGGCTAAGACCGTGTTTTGTGCGGCACAATAAAAGGGCGCGGATTTCCGCGCCTTTTTTTGTCTGCCGGGCCATCATGCCATTTGTATTAAGCGTACTGTTCTCCGTGTTGTTCTCCGGGTTGGCCACTGCGGCGACCTATCGCAATCCCTACCTGGGTGTCACCATCAATGTGCCGGCGGCGTGGCAGGTGCGGCCGCATAGCGACGAGATGCTGCGCATCGTGCCGCCGCGGCAGGAAGACCGCGAACGCGGCGGCGTGCAGGTGCAGGTCAGTCGCCAGCTGTTACGCGGCAAGGAGCCGCTGAGCCGGCTGGCGGCGCGCTATCGCCGTGCGGACGACACGCGCGAGCCGGCGCAGGTGGTGCGCCTCGACCGGCTACGCGGCCGGCTGGTGCTGTCCTATCGCGAAGGGCTGTACGTGCAGAACGGGCTGTGGATCGTCAGCCAGCAGCTGGTGGTGTGGCAGCAGCAGGGCAATGGCCGCTACATCAAGGCGCACTGCAGTGCCAATGCCGCGGAATATGCGCGCTACCGGCGCGTGTTCGCCGATATCTGTCTCGGTCTCGCGGTGGCGCGGAAGGCGGAGGCGGGCGCATGAGTCGTCTCGGTTCCGGCTGGATGGTGGTGGCTGCGCTGTGCTTCGCGCTGATGAGCCTGTTTGCGGCGCAGGGGTCGAGCACGCTGCCGGCGTTCGAGGTGCTGTTCTATCGCACCTTCATCGGCCTGCTGGTGCTGCTGCCGCTGATGTGGCGGCGCGGCGAATCCTTGCGCAGCCCGCACTGGGGTGCCCATGCGCGGCGCAGCCTGATCGGCTACCTGTCGATGGCGATGCTGTTCTATGCGCTGAGCCGGCTGCCGCTGGCGGCGGCGGTGACCCTGAATTACACCTCTTCCTTGTCCTTTGCCCTCTGTTGCGTGCTGTTGCGCCGCGAGCGGCTGCCGCCGGCGGTGTGGTTTGCGCTGTCGCTGGGCTTCGTTGGCATCGCCTGCATGTTGCGGCCAACCTTTGACGCCGGGCAGTGGTTTGCCGGGCTGATGGGGCTGGGTTCCGGCCTTGGCGCCGGGCTGGCGCTGTTCCATGTGCGCGAGCTGGGCGAGCTGGGCGAGCGGCCGTCGGTTACCGTGTTCTGGCTATTCTTCCTGTCGTCGCTGTTTGGCCTGCTGGTGGTGCTGTTCAATGGCGGCTTTCATGTGCTGAACGGGTTGCAGCTGGCGCAAATGCTGGCCGTCGGGCTGATGGGGCTGGCCGGACAGCTGGCGATGACGCGTGCCTACAAGGAAGGGCGCAAGTTCGTGGTGTCCAGCCTCGCCTACCTGACGGTGGCGTTCTCGGCGCTGATGGGGCTGTTCCTGCACCAGCAGCAACTGCCCTTGTTGTCCTGGCTGGGCATGACGCTGATCATCGGCAGCGGCATTCTGGCGGCGCGTCGTTAGATGGCCGGCGCCTTGTGGATGGTGCTGGCCGCGGTCAGCTTTGGCCTGATGGGGGTGTTCGTCAAGCTCGGCGCGGCGTCGCTGGACACGGTGGCGCTGGTGTTCTGGCGCACGCTGTTCGCGGTACTGCTGCTGGGTACGGTGGCGTTGCTGCGGCGGCAGCGCTTCGCCACGCCACAGCTGGGGCGCCACCTCAAACGCGGCCTGATCGGCTACACTTCGCTGCTGGCCTACTTCTATGCCATCGGTCATCTGCCGCTGTCGACGGCGGTGACGCTCAACTACACCTCGCCGATGTTCCTGGCGCTGCTGTCGGTGCTGCTACTGAAAGAAAAACTGTCGCGGCACGCGCTGCTGGCGCTGCTGCTCGGCTTTGTCGGGGTGGCGCTGCTGTTGCGGCCAACCTTTGACGGTGCCGCGTGGCAGGCCGGGCTGCTGGGGCTGGGTTCCGGCCTGCTCGCCGGCTGGTCCTACCTGCACGTGCGCGAGCTGGGGCAGGCTGGCGAGGCGGAGTGGCGCACGGTGTTCTACTTTGCGCTGATCTCGACGCTAGGCGGCGGCCTGCTGCTGCTGGGGCGGCCGTGGCAGCCGCTGACCGCGGACAACCTGCCGTGGGTGCTGGGTCTTGGTGCCACCGCCACCGTGGCGCAGCTGGCGATGACGCGGGCCTACAAGGTTGGCCGCAAGCTGCTGGTCGCCAACCTGTCCTACCTGACGGTGGTGTTTTCCGCACTGTTCGGTGCGCTGGTGTGGCAGCAGCAGCTGGGCGCCGGCGAGCTGCTGGCGATGGCCTTGATTATTGTCAGCGGCATTCTGGCCGGCAGGCGCTAATATTCGGAATGCCAGTCCCTTCAATCCACTCTCACACAGGAGCCGCACCATGATTTCCATCCGCGAACAAGATTACGGTCTGGACGTTGCCCTCTACAACGAATTCACGCTCGGCGACTTCAAGCTGTTCGAGGAGGCGCTGCTCAAGCGCAGTGGCGAGCACGGCAAGCCGGATGTGCTGCTGGATCTTTCCGGCATCAAGGACTTCACGCTGGACATGGCGATGGAGGAGGTTCGCTTCATGCGCGCCCATGAGAACGAATTCGGCCGTTTTGCCGTGGTGGCCGACGACACCTGGATTCGTCTCGCGGCGCACCTGTCCGGTCTGCTCACCCGCGTTCCCGCCGAGTATTTCAATACGGTGGAAGATGCGCAGGCCTGGCTGAACAATCCGGTCACCGCTTGATTTTCCGGCGTATGCCGTTACAGTAGCGGCTTCCGTTTTCCGACAAGAACAACGCCGCATGTTGAAAAGTATCGCCAGCCGCCTCGCGACGGAACTCGCCGTCCGCGAGGCGCAAGTCACCGCCACCATCAATCTCATCGACGAAGGCGCTACCGTGCCCTTCATCGCCCGTTACCGCAAGGAAGTCACCGGCGGTCTGGACGACACCCAGTTGCGCCTGCTGGCCGAGCGTCTGGTCTACCTGCGCGAGCTGGATGACCGCCGCGTCACCATCCTGAAAAGCATCGCCGAGCAGGAAAAACTCACCCCGCAACTGGAGTCGGCGCTGTACGCCGCCGACAACAAGACCACGCTGGAAGACCTGTACCTGCCGTACAAGCCCAAGCGCCGCACCAAGGCGCAGATCGCGCGCGAAGCCGGGCTGGAGCCGCTGGCCGACAGCCTGCTCGCCGACCCGACGCAAGTGCCGGAAACGTTGGCCGCAGGCTATGTCGATGCCGACAAGGGCGTGGCCGATGCCAAGGCGGCGCTGGACGGCGCCCGCGCCATCCTGATCGAGCGCTTTGCCGAAGACGCTGCGCTGCTGGGCCGGTTGCGCGACAAGCTGTGGAACGAGGGCGAACTGGCGGCGGTGGTGATCGCCGGCAAGGAGCAGGAAGGCGCCAAGTTCGCCGATTACTTCGCGCATCGCGAGCCGCTGAAGTCGACGCCGTCGCACCGCGCGCTGGCACTCTTGCGTGGCCGCAACGAAGGCATCCTGTCGGTGGCGCTGAAATACCAGCCGGACGAAACGCCGATCACGCAGCGCTCGGCCTACGAAGAGCTGATCGCCGCGCAGTTCGGCATCAAGGATGCCGGTCGCGCCGCCGACAAGTGGTTGCTGGATGGGGTGCGCCTGTGCTGGCGCGCCAAGATCTTCCTGTCGCTCGAGCTGGAGCTGGTGTCGAAGCTGAAGGACGCCGCCGACGCCGAGGCGATCAAGGTGTTTGCGGCCAACCTGCACGACCTGCTGCTGGCGGCGCCGGCCGGCCCGCGCGCCACCATCGGCCTGGACCCCGGTCTGCGTACCGGCGTGAAAGTGGCGGTGGTCGACAATACCGGCAAGCTGCTCGATACCGCCACCATCTATCCGCACGAGCCACGCCGCGACTGGGAGCGCTCGGTGGCCATTCTTGGCGCGCTGGCGCACAAGCACCAGGTCGAGCTGGTCGCCATCGGCAACGGCACTGCCAGCCGTGAAACGGACAAACTGGCGCAGGACGTGATCAAGTCTTTCCCGCAGCTGAACCTGACCAAGATCGTGGTCAGTGAGGCCGGCGCCTCTGTGTACTCCGCCTCCGAGCTGGCGGCCAAAGAATTCCCGGAGCTGGACGTGTCCCTGCGCGGCGCAGTGTCGATCGCCCGCCGTCTGCAGGATCCGCTGGCCGAGCTGGTGAAGATCGATCCGAAATCGATCGGTGTCGGCCAGTACCAGCACGACGTCAACCAGAGTCAGCTGGCGAAGAGCCTGGACGCGGTGGTGGAAGACTGCGTCAACGCGGTCGGCGTCGACGTCAATATGGCGTCGGTGCCGCTGCTGACGCGCATTTCCGGTCTTAACAGCACGCTGGCGGCCAACATCGTCGCCCATCGCGATGCCAATGGTGCGTTCAAATCACGCAAGGAACTGCTCAAGGTCAGTCGTCTCGGCGAAAAAACCTTCGAGCAGGCTGCCGGCTTCCTGCGCATCAGCAATGGTGACAACCCGCTGGATGCCTCCTCGGTGCATCCTGAGGCCTACCCGGTGGTGGAGCAGATCGTCAGCAAGACCGGACGCGCGGTAAAGCAGATCGTCGGCGACTCGGTGTTCATCAAGGGGCTGCGTGCCAGCGATTACACCGACGAGCGCTTCGGCCTGCCGACGGTAATGGACATCCTGAAAGAGCTGGACAAGCCGGGGCGCGATCCGCGTCCGGAATTCAAGACCGCCACCTTTCAGGATGGGGTGGAAAGCCTGAAGGATCTGCAGCCGGGCATGGTGCTGGAAGGGGTGGTCACCAACGTCGCCAACTTCGGCGCCTTCGTCGATATCGGCGTGCACCAGGATGGTCTGGTGCACATTTCGGCACTGTCCAACAAGTTCATCGACGATCCGCGCAAGGTGGTCAAGGCCGGTGACGTGGTCAAGGTCAAGGTGGTGGAAGTCGACGTGCCGCGCAAGCGTGTCGCGCTGACCATGCGCCTGGATGACGAAGTCGGTACCGCGGTGCGCAGTGGTGCCGGTCGTGGCGACAATAACCGTCGCCAGAGTGCGAAACCGGCGGCGCAGGATAATACCAGTGGCGCCATGGCCGCCGCTTTTGCCAAATTGCGCGGTAAATAAGCCGGATTTAAGCCTGTTTCCCGGTTTGCCGGAATCGCCGAAGGTTGGCCGCAAGCACTGCGGCCAACCTTTTGCATTTTTCTTGGCGCTGGGGTGGCTGTGAAATCAAGGGCTTGCCGCTTTGGTGTCAAAAAGTACGTTTGCGGGTGTTGACGCGGCTGGCGGG